>CALXRV010000068.1 GCA_944390945.1 uncultured Clostridia bacterium | reverse complement strand
TTCTATCGCGGTGGATTCATTTTCTGCCGGGTCCATTGTTTTGCTGCTTAAGGTTATTTGGTGATGCTGCAGATATTATCGGTCAGGTTGACGCTTTGGACCATCAGCATGGAAAGATAATCTGCGCTGATCCAGGCGCGTCCTTCGGTATCGATCATCGGTGCGGCAGGGAAATCCGCATTGCTGGCTTTTGCCGTCAGTTGTTCCTCTGCCGCGGTGGTCAGGTTAATGCTGCGCGTTGCTGCATCCCAGCCAACCGTATAGCCGAGCTCTTCTGCGACCGCACGCAGCGGCATCATCAGCACGCCGCCTTCGATCTTAGCCGTCTCTTCTATCGTTTTTCCATTGATCTGCAGCGTGATCTCGCCGCTTGCTTCCGGCTGCGTGAGATAGACGATGCGCGTGGCCGTAGCCTGTGCCGGCAGGCTGAGCGCGACCTGATCATACCATGCCAGCACGAAAGAACCGGGCATAAGCGTATCCGTACCGACGATCATGCGCGTTAGATAGGGTTTCAGCTCGCTTTCTTCCGTCACGCGGACCCAGATGGAGCCATGGTCTGCCAGGAAACGGAAGCCGTCGTTCGTATCGGTCTGCTCGATTTTATGCAGGTGGGCAGGCGTGCTTTTCCCAACATTGGTCAGGATAGCCAGGGCTGCGCTCTGCGGCGGCAGGCTGAACGTAGTGGCAGCACTGTGATAGGCATAGATTTCATCGCCAACGGCAAGCGTTCCCAGGGCGACTGCTTCGCCTGTCTGATTGTCCAGGCAGGGTGTATTGGCCGTGATATTGAGTACCAGTTCTTGCATTGTGCCGGCTTCATCCTGATAGGTAATGGTGATTTGCTCTTCGTTGATCGAGGTGATCTCACCAGCAACGCCAATGCTGTATGGCAGTGGCTGTGTGCTACCGGCGGCTGCCGTATTATCATCTGCCAGGGCAGGCATTGCGGCCAACAGCAGGCAGAGGACGATGAGCAGGCTAAACAGCGAGCGTGTGATGTTGCGTTTCATGGTTGTTTCCTCCTTGGTGATCCCGGTATCTAACAAACGAGATCTTTTGCTTTTCTATGACATTCGACGTTGCTATCGCGAATTTGTTCCATTTTTAGCGGGATTTTATCGCAGGAAGATATGTGCGAAAGCAGCTATGCGGTTGAGCATCCGGACCGAACGCAGCCCTGCTGCAGGCATGGCTTTTGCCAGAGTAATATTTACGGGCGGTCAATTTGATTATCTCTGCAATTTTCTGGGCTTAGCTATCAACAGGCGGATTCGAGGGGTTTTTTACTTCATAGATTAGGTCGTTCACATAAAGATAGGCTTTGCTTCCTCGGTTATCATAAGCAAAGACATTACTACCGTTTACCATGATCTCAAAAAATTCATTTCCTTCCACTGCCGCTGGCTCCACAGCGACATTTTTCAGCTTCAGCCCGTAATACCATTGCATGATGGGCAGCATATCGTCATGCTCTGTGAACGAGTATGTGGCCACGGCGCCGCTGCCATGGTAAGTGACGTGGATCTCCGTTGTTGGCTCTGGAAATCCATAAAGAGATTGTGGCTCGGTTTGTTTGGTACATGCGCCCAGCGACAAGGCCAAAACAGGGATAAGGGCCAATGCAAGAAATTTTTTTATCATCTGTACCTCCTGTCTGTCTGGTAAGTTCTTTTAATATAGACGCAAGAGGTGCCGGCAAGGTTCCTGCTGTTTATGCGCAGTTGATGGCGCTGCTGGCAGCATTTCCCGCTGGGCGTGCAGTTGGAATGATCGCCAAAATCATGGTCGGCACAAGCCATGCGCTTTGATTGCTGGCGAAAACAGCCAAGCTGTTTGTCCAGCCTGGCCGTTTTTGCATATTGCATTTTCCAGCATCAGCCGCGATGCGAAAGCAGATTTTGTCTTTTTGCAAATTGCGGGTACCGTCTGCAGGAAACAGTGGGGAATTGAAAATCGCTTAGCGTTTTTCGTTGCGGCGAAGGAAAGCGGCGAGATACGCTTCAACAGAACGCGTCATTTCCAGGGAGAAATCCGTATTATATTTTCTGTCGCAGAAACGTTGCATCCATTCCTTGTAGTCTTGCTCACCCGCTTTCCAGCACAGCATTTCTTCCAGCTCTGCCGCATCCATGCGGCGGTAGCTGTTTTCATGTACAATATGGCGCAGCTGGCAGCGCCCCGGCTGTTGGCGTTCCTTTTGCTGTTGCGTTGGATAGCCAAAAACGAGCATGGCGACAGGCATGACATATTCCGGCAGCTGCAGCAGGCTGCGGTGCACTTCGCAACGCTCGAGAATATCGCCGATATAGCAGGAGCCGATGCCAAGGCTTTCCGCGGCGATGACTGCATTCTGCGCCGCAATGCAGGTATCGGAAGCGGCCAGCATCAGATCGCCCACACCCGGCCGGCGCGGTTCGCAGCCGGCTGCGGCAAAGGCGTCGTACCATTTCTGGCAATCTGCACAAAAAACCAGCACCATATCGGCTTTGGCAATAAAAGGCTGATCATCGCAGGTGATCGCCAGTTTGTCTTTCAGCGATTGGTTCGTGATATCTAGAATGGTATACAGCTGTTGGTTACCTGCGCTTGGCGCAGCCATCGCCGCAGTGAGGATTGCCTTTTTGGCTTCAGCCGGAATTGGTTCGCCGGTAAATACGCGCATCGATTTGCGCGCGAGCAGACTTTCCATGATTGGGTTCATATCAACACCTCCTAAATTAAGTATCGCATAAGCGCTGGCCAAAGTCAATGCAACATCATGGCACGGTAAACAATGCGGACAGCCGTTCCGGCTGTCCGCGTCGCATAGGGTATTCCAGCTTTCTACAGGCAAAGGATCAGAACATCGGGATAACCGCGCCGCCGAATTCCTCTTCCATGAAAGCGCGAACCTCTTCGCTCTGCAGGCATTCGATCAGCGCCTGCACGACCGGCGCCTCTTCATTGCCTTCTTTGACAACAAGTACATTGGCATAGAGGGAGCGGATTGCTTCGGAATCTTTATCCTCGATCGCCAGCGCATCTTCGGCAGCATTCAGTCCCGCCTGGATCGCATAATTCCCATTGATCACGGCCAGATCAACGTCGGCAAGCGAACGGGGCAGCTGCGCGGCTTCCACTTCCTGAATATCCAGGCCGAGCGGATTTTCTTCGATATCGATCTTGGTTGCCGTCGTCATGCTCGCGTCTTCTTTCAGCGTGATCAGGCCCTGTTGTTCCAGCAGCAGCAGCGCACGCGCTTCGTTCGTACCGTCGTTTGGCACGGCGATCGTAGCGCCCTCTGCCAGATCTTCAATGGAAGCGGTTTTGCCGGCATAAATGCCGAACGGTTCATAATGGATGGCTGCGACAGCAACGAGGTGGGTATCGTTTTCTGCGTTAAAGTCATCCAGATATTGATAGTGTTGGAAGAAATTTGCGCCAATTTCTCCGCTTTCCGTGGCGGTGTTCGGCAGAACGTAGTCGTTGAATTCTTCGATCTGAAGCGTATATCCTTTCTCCGCCATAGCGTCAACTACCTGGGAGAGGATCACCGCATGGGGGGTGACGCTGGCGCCGACAACGATTGTGTCGCTGTCCGTCAGAGAGGCGGTATCGCTGCCGCAAGCGGCAAGCAGGCAGAAACAAAGAGCGAATGCAAGGCAGAGCAATAAAATTTTTTTCATTTTCGGGTTCTCCTTTTAATAATTTATTGAAATAAAGCATTAAGCACAGCAATTGTGGTTCCAAGAGCAAAGCCGGCGTCAGCGAATCCGTTTATCCGACCTTCTTGCAATACGCATACCGACTTCCTGAAAAATCTGGACGATGATGATCAGTAACAGCAAAGTAATCATCATGACATCAGTCTCATAACGGTAATAACCATAATTGACTGCGATGGCACCTAAACCGCCGCCGCCGACAAAACCGGCGAGCGCAGAATAGCTAAGTATAGTCGTAATCGAGATTGCCGCGCCGATCAGCAGGGAAGGCTTTGCTTCCGGAATCAGCACTTTTGTGATCAGCTGCAGCGCGGAAGTCCCCATCGACTGCGCCGCTTCGATCACGCCGGCATCCACTTCCTTGATTGAGGATTCCACCATGCGTGCGATAAATGGTGCAGAGCCGGCGACGAGCGGTACGATAGTCGCCGTCGAGCCGATACTGGTACCTACGATGAAGCGCGTTACCGGGATCATTGCGACAAGCAGGATCAAAAAAGGGCAGGAACGGATGATGTTGACGATCACGCCGACAACAGCATTCAGTTTGGGCATCGGTCGGATACCGCCTTTGTCGGTCACGCAGAGCAGGAGGCCGAGCGGCAGGCCGAGTACATAGGCGAGCGCAGTGGAAACGACCGTCATGTATAATGTTTCGCCGGTCCCTTGCAGGATGAGCTCAAACATAGTCATGCAACCGCTCCTCCTTATAATATAGTTTTTTTCCGTCGAGATAAGCCAGGATGCGCGCTTGCGCCGTCTCATCCTCCGGCAGTTGCACCACCATATGACCGACTGCGTTGCCGGCGATGTTTTTGGTATCGGCAAACAGAATATTCACCGCCGCCTGGCAGGAAAGCGTCATGTTGGAGATGATCGGCTCTGCTGGTGTGCTGCCATCGAAAACAATGCGCAGGCAGCGTTCGCCGGTCACCTGTTCCACGCCTTCCCCACGCGGGAGGATCAGCTGTTTGGCAATCTGAGATTGCGGCCGGAGAAAGACGTCTTTAACCTCGCCGACTTCCACAATATGGCTTTGGTCGATCACCGCCACGCGATGGCAGACCTGTTCGATCACGCGCATTTCATGCGTGATGATGATGATTGTCACGCCGATCTGCTGATTGATATCCTGCAGCAGGGAAAGGATCGACTGTGTGGTAGTAGGATCGAGCGCGCTGGTTGCTTCGTCGCAGAGCAAAACCTTTGGGTTGGTCGCCAGCGCCCTGGCGATGGCGATGCGCTGTTGCTGTCCACCGGAAAGCTGGGAAGGGTAGGCGTTTGCCTTTTCCCGCAGGCCGACCAGATCCAGCAGTTCCATGGCTCTTTCCTGCATCTGTTGCTTATCATAAACCCCTGCAATCTCCATTGGGAAGCAGATATTGCGGAATGCTGTCCTTTGCGCAAAAAGAAAAAAACCCTGAAAAATCATGCCCATAGAACGTCTGGCTAGGCGCAGCTCTGCTTCATTCAGCTGCGACAGATCTTTGCCGTCAAAGATCACGCGTCCTTGGGTAGGTCTTTCCAGGAAATTAATGCACCGGACAAGCGTGCTTTTCCCCGCACCGCTTAAGCCGATCACACCGAATATCTCACCCTTACGGATCGAGAGGTCGATCTTTTCCAGGGCAACTACTTCGCCCTGCTTTCCGTAGAAGCTCTTGCTCAGATCCTCTATGCGGATGATCTCTCGTTCAGTCAACTGCGTCACCTCCGCCTGCCTGTGCACTTGGGAAACGACGCATTCGCCCGTCGCGCAGGCTTTCATAAATCGGTTTCGGGCTACAGGTCATGATCGTCGCCTCCTTCTTTTACACGGATGACCCTATTTTGCCATAGATCGCGCAGGAATTCAAGGATATTTTTATTGAAAGTGACAGAAATCGATGTTACAATTTGAAAAGTTGAAAACTGCGGGGTGTTCTACTGTGAATTTTTCCGCTTGGAAGCGTGGCGTGCGGGATGGTATTCCGATTTGCCTGGGATATTTTGCCGTTTCCTTTACCTTTGGCATGATGGCGGTGGGTGAGGGGCTGGCTGTCTGGCAGGCGGTGCTGATCTCTGCCGCCAATATTACATCTGCGGGCCAGTTTGCCGGTTTGCCGCTGATTGTCAACGGTGCGCCTTATGTGGAAATGGCATTGACACAGTTTATCATCAATCTGCGTTATTCACTGATGTCTTTTTCGCTTTCACAGAAGATCGAGCGGCAGGCGCCGCATTTCCATCGTTTTTTCATTGCTTATGGCGTAACAGATGAGATCTTCGGCGTTACTGTCAGCCAGCCGGGGCGAACCAGCCCGGCATATTCCTATGGTGTGATGTGCGTGGCTCTGCCAGGCTGGGTCTTGGGCACGCTTTGCGGCGCAGTCTCGGGCAATCTGCTACCGGATTTTATCGTCAGTGCGCTTGGACTGGCGATCTATGGCATGTTTTTGGCGATCATCATTCCCCCGGCCAAAAAGGATCGGGTGGTCTGTGGTGTTGTCATCTGCGCAATGCTGGTCAGTGCCATGTTTCGCTATCTGCCGCCCTTACGGGGTGTATCTTCCGGTTTCGTCGTGATCATCACCACGTTGCTCGTTGGCGGAGCAGCAGCGTTTTTCTTTCCGATTCGGGAGGACCGGGCTGAGGAGATTGCCGATGAATGCTGAATTTTTTCTATATATCCTGGTCATGGCAGGCGTGACCTATCTCATCCGCATGCTGCCGCTGGCCTTGGTTAAGCGGGAGATTACCAGCCCGTTTATCCGCTCTTTTCTTTATTATGTACCGTATGCCAGCCTGGCGGCGATGACTTTTCCGGCGATTCTTTACGCCACGGACAGCATGATTTCCGCCGGCATCGGTTTTGTGGTGGCGCTGCTACTCTCTTATTGGGAGCGCAGTTTGCTGACAGTGGCGTTGATTGCCTGCGCTGCGGTGTTTGTTGTGGAGCGCTTGTTGTAAGTGGCGCTGCGCATTCCGGCTTTTCAGGCTGCGGGAACAGAAGGAGGTGTGTCCGACGCATGTTTGATCTGCAGGAGGCCGCGGCCTTGCTGCGCAGCTGTCGTCTTTGTCCACGCAGTTGTGGTGTTGACCGGCTCGCGGGGGAACGGGGGGTTTGCGGTTGTGGTGCAACCGTGCGTGTCGCACGCGCTGCCCTGCATTTTTGGGAGGAGCCTTGCCTTTCCGGGGAACACGGCTCTGGCGCCGTGTTTTTTTCCGGCTGTTCGCTGCACTGCTGCTTTTGTCAAAACTATCAGATCTCGACTGGACTTGCCGGATGTGACATTACAACAGAACGCTTGTGTGATATTTTCAGCGAATTGGAGGCTGCTGGCGCGGAGAATATCAATTTGGTAACGGCAGGGCATTATCTACCGCTGGTCGTTTTTGCACTACAGCAGGCCAGGGCAAAGGGGATGCGGCTGCCGGTTGTTTATAATAGCGGCGGCTATGAGCGTGTGGAGACATTGCGCCTGCTCGAAGGCTTGGTCGATATTTATTTGCCGGATTTGAAGTTTCATCGCGCTGCGCTCAGTTCACGCTATGCTGCCGCGCCGGATTATTTTCGTGTTGCCGCAGCTGCAATTGCCGAAATGGTACGCCAGGTTGGAAAGCCGCAGTTTGATGCACGCGGTATGCTGCGTCGTGGTGTGATCGTGCGGCATCTCGCGCTGCCGGGTCAGGGGGAGGACAGCCGGCGTATCCTGCGCTATTTGGCGCAGCGTTATGATGATGCGGTTTATCTTAGTCTGATGTCGCAATATACGCCATTGCCGCATGCGGCGGCATATCCGGAATTGCAGCGCAGATTGACGGCAGAGGAATATAGCGGTTTGGTTGATTACGCAGCGGAGTTGGGTATTGTCAATGCCTATATACAGGGAGAGGGTGCTGCGGACGCGGAGTTTATCCCGCCATTTGACAATCGTGGTGTGTGAGCGGGGCCGGTGCTGTAGCAGGATGATCTCCGGGTACCGCATGATGTATGTAAGCTCCCCCCCCTGGCAGACAAAAGCGGCAAGCCTGCAGGCTTGCCGCTTTTGTACGCAGTTGCCGTATATCATCTGGAAGCAGCAGCTTTGGCTGCTTTTGGCTGGGGGTAAAGAATTACCAGCAAGGATGGTTAGTAAGCGATGATGCAGTCGTCGACCGCCGCCATATCCGCTTCCGGGATCTGATAGATGCGGCTGCGTTCTCCCTGTGCAGGATCTGGTTCAACCGTTACCATGACGGCATGGGACGTAAGATAACCGACCCGGTCCAGACGATCTTGAAACAACTGGATCAATCCGGCAGCCCACTCTGTCTCATATTCTTCCTCGCTAAGGGTTGCAAATTCACCAGCATCATAGCGGCTACGGAAATCGTCAACATATCCGTTGATATCCTGCTCCATCACCTGTTGTACGATATCGATCGGTTCAATCACCACTTCCACAAGGTAGCCGTTTTCTGTTTTTTCTGCGCCACGGACTTCATATCGTGCATGAAGGTAGATCTCGCGGTATAGTTCAACCAGTTCTGCCCGCATTTCATCGGTCAGTATCGCGATATCGAAATACGAAGCAAAATAGTCCGGCCTTTCTTCCAGGGTGGCCAGATAGGCAGACTGCAGATCTTCCGCCGTTGCGTCATGCAGTAATTCAAGATATTCGGCATCGAATTGTGCTAAATAGACGGCATCCAGTGCACCCTGGACATATTTTGTGGCAAATTCGCTGCCGGATGTACAGCCGCTCAGCGATGTAATCAGCAGAGCGGTGAAGAGCAGGCAGATGATGAAGCGTTTTTTCATCCCAATCCCTCTCATTTTGCTGTTTTTACAGGCGGACTGCTGACATCATATCACAGAATCCGACGAAAAACAAGCTGCAGGGCAAGGCGGGATCAGCGGATAAAATTCGTATTACGGCGCGGTTCCGCTGCTGGACGCTCGATTCCAGCCTGACGGCCGGCTTCGATGCTATGCAGCAGCCAGGCAAGGTTGCGTCCCAGCGTGCGCATGATCTGCAGGCCTTCTTCATCCTGGAGTACTTCATCCGGGGTGTTGCCGTGAACCATATTCCAATAGACCGAGCTGACGATGGGCATCTGATTGATGGTGAAATATTTATTCAGCTGATCCAGGGTGGCTGTCGTGCCGGCGCGGCGCGCGCTGGCAATGGCTGCACCTGGTTTGAAGGCAAGGTGCGCTGCGGCAGCATAGAAGAGGCGGTCGCAAAAAGCGGTCACCGCACCAGAAGCAGAAGCATAATGTACCGGCGAACCGATGATCAGCGCGTCGAATTCATCGATTCGCGCCAGTAGTTTGTTCAGGGAATCCCCATCATAGGCGCAGCGCGGCTGCGACTGTTTTTTGCAATAGCCACAGGCCATGCAGGAGTGCACCGTGTTTTCAATATGGACAATCTCACTATCGATCTTTTCTGCTGCCAGCGTGGCAGCAATTTCGCGCAGCGCGGTATCCGTGCAGCCATGTGCATGCGGGCTGCCGTTCAGAAGTAAAACTTTCAATTTGACCCCTCCTTAATTTATGCTATCCCGTACAAGATAGTTTGGGGGCAGCGCCGCTGCCCCCGTTTCGCCTGCTTATATGATTATGCCGTATCGGCAACGGCATGCCTAGCGGTTAGTCCAAACCGTACAATGCACTATATTTGTGCTTTAGATAATCCGTATAGCAATGCGGGGCAAAAGGTTTGCCGGTAATATCGATCAACAGCTCTTCCGGCAGTTTTACTCCACCGAAGCAGAACAGCCTGTCTTTGAGCCAATCGATGACCGGATGCAGATCACCCACTGCCACTGTCCCGGAAACGTCAATATCATGTTCCATCGCAGCCAAAAATTGTGCCGCATATGCGCTGCCTAGCGCATAGGTTGGGAAATAGCCGAAATAGCTATTGCTCCAATGTACATCCTGCAGTACGCCTTGGCCATCATCAGGCGGTGTGATGCCAAGGTAGGTTTGGTACAATTCGTTCCATTTCTGTGGAAGATCCGCCACCGCAATTTCACCGGCGAAAAGCTGTTTTTCCAATTCGTAGCGGATCAGAATATGCAGCGGATAAGTCAGTTCATCTGCATGGATTCGGATCAGGGAGGGCTGACTGCGGTTGGCCGCGTGGTAGAATTGCTCAGCTGTTACGCCCTTCAGTTGTGTGGGGAACAGTTCCTGCAACTTCGGCAAAATAAAGCGCAGGAAGGGTTCGCTACGGCCGATAAAGTTTTCAAAGAAGCGAGACTGGGATTCATGAATGCCGCTGCTTGCCCCCTTTGCCAGCAGCGTACCGTTCAACTCATCCGCCATATGTAGCATATAGAGAGCATGACCGCCTTCGTGGATGACGGTAAACATGCCGGAGAGCATATCCTGTTCATAGTAATGCGTGGTGATGCGCACGTCGTGGTTGTTTGCCCCTGCGGTGAACGGATGCTCGGTCGTACCGATTGCGCAACGATCACGCGGCAGGCAGAGGATATTCATCAGATAATGGGCGAGCTGTTCCTGCTGCGGCAGGGGGTAGCTGCAGTTCAGAAAAGCGGTATCCGGCTGCGGGGCTTTGGCGATCCTGGCGATCAGCGGTGTCAGCTCCTGACGTACTACGCCAAAGAAATCGTCCAACTTCGCCATCGTCATTCCCTGTTCATAGTCTTCCAGCAGAACATCATAAACCGGGCGGCTGGAATCATAATACTTGGCAAAACGTGCCGCATAATCCACAACAGCCTGTAAATAAGGTGCGAACATATTGAAATCTGCCGCCAGTTTGGCCTGGCGCCAGACATGGGTAGCATGCGTGACAGCGCGTTCATAATCCCCATATTCCTTGGCTGGGACTACGCTGATTTTGTTGATTTTACGTTGCAATTCTTCCGCTTCGCGGTAAATATGACGCGGAACCTCATCTTTTGCGGCCAACAAAACGGCGAGCGTTTCGCGCGTGTCGTCATTGACCAATGCCTCATAAGTTTTTTCTGCCAAGACGCCCATCGTGTCCCCCAGGATGGATGCGCCTGCGACGGGCATCGTCGTATCCGCATCATACTGCAGGATCATCGTGGCATGGCGGTAGGCGGCGCGCAGTCTTGCCTGCTCATGAAAGCGCGTAAGAGCCTTTTCTACCGCAACTGATTTGCTCATCTTCATCCCTCCAGGTCTGTTCACTTTTGCGTTGCCGGAATGTGGTACCGATCAGGTATCAATAGCGTACAATATTTTATATATTTCCATAGCGTGGCGCAGATTCCTGCTGTTTGTAGATACATCTGTTTGCCTGGAGTCCCGTGTAGCCTGGCAATAATTCATAAAGCTTTAAGATTTTTCGGCAGGTTTTTTTATGGATAGCGCTAAATAAACATAAGCGAGAAATCCTGTTATGGAGGGATATAATATGCAGTATGATTTTGATCGCGTTGTTGACAGACGCGCTACTGATTCTGTGAAATGGAACAATGCTGAAATGCTTGCATATGGAGCGGATACGCTGCCCTTTTGGGTAGCGGATATGGATTTTACTGTTGCAGAACCAATTCGCCGCGCTTTGGCCGCACGGGTAGAGCACGCAGTATTCGGCTATGCGGTTACACCGGAAAGCTATTTTTCCGCTGTTTGCGGTTGGTATGCTCGCCGGCATAACTGGCAGATCGACCCGGAAACAATCTGTTTCTCGCCTGGTGTGGTCGCCGGAGTTTCTTATTTGCTGGCTTTATTGACCGAGCCGGGAAATGGCGTGATCATTCAACCGCCGGTCTATCATGTGTTTGCGCGTCAGATTGCTGAGGCTGGCCGGCGCGTGGTAGATAATCCGCTGCGGCTGGGTGCGGATGGCCGCTATGAGATGGACTTTGCAGACTTGGCGCAGAAAGCGGCCGACCCAAATAATAAGGTGATGGTGCTCTGCTCGCCGCATAATCCGGCTGGACGTGTTTGGCGTGAGGATGAACTTCGTCGCCTGGGGGAGATTTGTTTTGCCAACGATGTATTTGTGATTTCTGACGAAATCCATAATGATCTATTGCGCGATGGCGTCCGGCATATCTGTTTCCCCACGTTGTTCCCGGCGGAAAAGAATCGAATCGTTACCTGTGTTTCTGCTTCCAAGACATTTAATCTTGCTGCATTCGAATGTGCTTCTGTTATCATTGCGGATAACACGCTGCGTCAGCGTTATCAGGAGTATTTGCAGAAAACGATCCGGCTGCATGGGCCTTCGGCTCTGGCTGCGGTGGCGACTACTGCGGCTTATGCCGAGGGGGAAGAATGGTTGACGCAACTGAACCAATATCTGGAGCATAGTCTAGACTGGCTGGCGGATTTTGTCTCTGCTCAGCTGCCGGCGGCGCGACTTATTCCCTGTGATGGTACGTATCTCGCCTGGTTGGATGTTAGCGCATATGCTCCGGATACGGCTGCATTATGCAAGCGCCTGCTGGCAGAGGCGCATGTTTATTTTGAAGAAGGCGAGCTGTTTGGTACCGGTGGCGCCGGCTTCCTAAGGATCAATATTGCCTGTCCGCTCAGTATGCTGCGTGAAGGGATGGCGCGGCTGGCTTCTTTCTTGCTGCAGGAACAGAATGGACGCTGATTACGTCCAAATCTGCAGATCAAAAAACGGGGCGAATGGCTTTACCGCTCTGAACGGTATGGAGGGATGAATATGCAAAGGATGAGCAAAAGCGTCATGCTGGTATGGCTCGTTGTATTTTGCCTGATTGTTCTTGCGGCCTGCGGCCAGCCATCTGCGCCGGAGAGCACAGAAGAGACGAATAGCGAGCAGGGAACGGAAGATCCGCAGGCTGATGTAGAGAAAGGAGAAAATGTGACGCAGTCGCCAGATGCCGTGGAATCTGCGGATGGTCCGGTGCTGCAATCGGTCAATATCTATCATTTGGGGATCCAGACGCCGCTTTCACCGGAAGATGAGACGGCCACCCGCTTTGCCGAAACTGTGGAAGAGCTTTGCCAGCAGGCAAAAACACAAGAAAATGCTGTAACAGGGATGCGGGTAACTGCAGAGCATGCGCTACAGGCAGGCATCGCATTGGAGATCGTCTATCTGCAGCCGGATGGTACAGAGGATTGGATGCTTTTTGTGCCGATGTTTGATGACGGCAATAACGTATGGGAGAATGTGGTCTATGCCGGTAATCCGACAGACGCGGATGACGATGGCGGATTGAAGGAAATGCTACCGCTCAATGTGGTGGAAGACGGCGCGGATTTTTCGGAGGAGCTCTCCGCCTATGCGCTGGATAATCTGGAGCAGGCGCTCTTCGAAGGGGATACCGTGGACGTTTGCGGGATGACCGCACCGTATGATGCAGAGGCTTCGGCGGAGATTGCCGATCCGCTGCGCAGTCAGTTGCTGTACCGTGCGTTTGCTTTCTACCAGAACACATGCAATCAGAATTTCCTGGCGATGCATGCGTTTACCGCGGGGGAGTTGTATGAAACGCTGCATGCCTCGGCCATGTTCAGCCAGTTTGATGAAGACGGCATATTCGCTTTTCCTGGTCTGGAGGAAATTGCCGACCGTTTGCGCGGAGAAACGTTGCGAAAGGTCACGATTAATGAGACGGATAGCGGTTATTGCGTACGGCTGGATGTGGAGATCGGTGACGTGCTGACGATTGATTTTGTGCTCGAGGAAAGCGGATTGCCTTTGGTCGAGATGTTTGATTTCTCGATGGTCTGATCCCGAAACTGGAGCATGTGGAGGATAGATACGGCTGCTGAAATGCGGTGCAGTATGCACGGTTCGGGATTGTCCTGCATAGGATAAGCTGAAGATGTGGGACGGGTGCAACGCACTTTGCTTCGAAATTGCGGCAAGAGAGGTGGGATGGAGATGAAATTGATCGGCAATCTGCTTTGGTTTCTGCTTTGCGGTTTGCTGCTGGGAATGTTGTGGGCTCTTTTTGGCCTGCTTTGGTGCATTACGATTCTGGGCATCCCGATTGGCCTGCAGTGCTTTAAGTTTGCGCGGCTGGCACTTTGGCCGTTTGGCAATGATATCATTTTCAGCCCCAACCCGGTTTCTTTTCTCATCAATATCCTCTGGATTGTTTTCGGCGGTTTGGAAATCTGCATTACCGCATTGATTGTCGGGGCGGTGCTTTGCGTTACGATCATCGGTATCCCTTTTGGCCTACAGTGCTTCAAGATCGCAAAGCTTGCACTGCTGCCTTTCGGTGCGCGCATCGTGCATATCGGTTGATGAGCCATGCATTATACCATCTGCAGATGGCAGACGGTTTTTGGCAGAGCCGGGTACTGGCGGGCAAGGAAATATCCTGCCGTGGCACGGGGGATATCCTGCTGCCAGAATGATATTGCCGGGATGCTGTAGGATGAGGATGATGGCATTCTGCCGTTCAAGAGAGGCTGCCTAAAAAGCAGCCTCTCTTATACGGTGAGAGCAGAACAGCATAGAACCAGGCGACTTTGGCGCGGATGCTTGTGTATTCGCGCGATTTTTTTATCCCGTGCGCTGTCCTATCCGCCACAGGCTGCCGCATATATTCAGATGAGGAGATGTGACTATGGGCTATGGGCGGCGGTTGCTGCGTTACCTGACAGATGAATTGCGACGCAATAAACTTTTATATCTTTTGCTGCTGTTTATCCTGATGACGGGCTTTGTCTTTGGGCTGGCGGCGCCTGTTTCCATGCAGCCGGAGTCAGCAGCGCAGTGCCGCGCATATGTCGGCGATTTCTTGACGTTGCTGCCGGATCTGGAAGTTGACCTGCGTTCGGAGTTCCTGCGTGCATTGCGCCTGAATGGTGCTCTATTCGCGGTGATTTTGCTTTCCGGTTTGCATCCGCTTGCTATTCCGTTTGCAGCAGCCGCATTGTTTTATAAGGCATTTACGCTTGGTTTCGCTGCGAGTTTTCTGTTGGCCTATCAGGCTGGCACCGGGTTCTGGATCATCTTTTGCGCAATGCTGCCACAAAATCTGCTTCTGTTGCCGTTTTTGCTTTGGTTGGGTGGAGAGGCGTTTTCCAATGCATTGCTGCTGCGCCGCCGCCGGGCTGCCTTTGCCTGCGATACGAAACGGCAGCTCCAGCATTATGGGCTTATTGGCTTGGGCGCAGCCGCGGCCGTATTTTTTTCTTCTTTGTTACAAGGGTATTTTACACCTTTTCTGCTGGAGGCCTTTTATCTGCTTTTATAAAACATGCTGCCAGGGTGGAAAACCCGGCGTATTAGTAAGATTAAGGGAGGGGTCATGATGTATGTGATCGGGATTACCGGTTGGCGCAGAAAACGTACATTGCTCATTCGCGTGTTATTGCTGGCATTGTTGCTGCTTGCGCTGTTTTACGCCAGCTGGTTTAGTTCCCATGCGGTTGATGCGGATGTCGTCTATCCTCAGCCAGAATTGGCGGATGAAGCAGCATCCACCTTGTATAGCGCGGCGACTGCGGAAGCATATTGGGAACTGCTGGCGCTGCAGCTTTCAGAGTAGGGCAGGAATTCATGCGCCCGGCGAAGAATTTTTATTATAATTTTCTATAGGTTTTAGGTTTTCATCCTTTTCGGGTTTGGAACAGGACGGGCGCAGATGGAACGGCAGAGAGCAGGGGAGAAGGTAGCCGACTCGGCATTTAGCACCGTGGTTCAGGATTATCTTGATCATGTCGCGATGGAAAAATCGCTTGCAGCATTGACGGTGGAAAGTTATCGTCGAGATCTGGAAGCTTTTTCTGCCTTTGCGGTGACGGCAGGGTGTGCCTCTCCAGCCGAGCTGACTTCCGATACGATCGCTGCTTTTCTTGCGGCCGGCCATGAAGCAGGTCATAGTGCGGCAACATTGGCGAGGCGGTTAAGTACGGTGCGTGGTTTCTGCCGTTTTTTGACCAGCCAGTCATTGTTGCCGCATGATATCAGCCAGGAGATGCAGTCTCCACCGCTGAAACGCCATTTCCCCTATGCCCTGACGGAGCAGGAGATTAGCCGTTTGCTGGCGCTGCCGGATTTGGATACGGCGATCGGCCTGCGCGATCGGGCTCTGTTGGAGATTGGATACGGCTGTGGGCTGCGCGTTTCTGAACTGGTTGGCTTGAGCGTACATGATATTGACAGTTGTGCTGGTTTTCTGCGTTGCTTTGGCAAGGGGAGCAAGGAGCGGATCGTACCGGTGGGCGACTATGCCTTATCCGCTCTGGCAGACTATCTTGCCCTGGGCAGGCCTCAGCTTTTGCACGGAAAACAAACACAAGAGCTGTTTTTGAACTTTCGTGGTGGCCCGTTAAGCCGTAGCGGCTTTTGGCGCATCATCGAAGCTTACGGCAAGCGTATCGGCCTGCATGTGCATCCGCATACCTTGCGCCACAGCGCGGCCACGCATATGCTGATAAATGGGGCAGATCTGCGGGTGGTACAGGAATTTTTGGGCCATTCCGATATCAGTACCACGCAGATCTATACGCATCTTGATAGAAGTTCGCTCAAAAAAATCTATGAGCGTTATCACCCGCGCGCCTGAAGGCTGGTGCGCTGCTTTCTTTTATGACGCCATGCTGCATAACGACAGAAAGTGGGGAAAGGAATTTTGAAACGGTTTTTTATTGTGGTGATGGATAGCGTTGGTTGCGGTGCCTTGCCGGATGCAGAACAATACAACAGCCAGGGTGCGAATACGCTGGCCCATATCGCATCTGCGAGCCAGCTGCAGCTGCCGTTCCTCCAGACATTGGGGCTGGGAAACATTCTGCCGCTGGCCGGGGTGCCGGCGGTCGAAGCGCCCTGTGCTGCTTTTGGAAAGATGGCTTCCCGCACTGCAGGTAAGGATACGACGAGCGGCCACTGGGAGATTGCCGGTCTGGTACTTCCGCAGCCATTGCCCACCTACCCGCAAGGTTTCCCGCCGGAAGTGCTGGAGCCGTTTACTGCTGCTATCGGTTGTGGAGTGCTCGGCAATTGCGTCGCTTCCGGAACGGAGATTATCCAGCGGCTGGGAGAAGAACATCTTGCCACCAGGAAGCCGATCGTATATACGTCGGCAGATAGTGTTTTTCAGGTCGCGGCGCATGAAACGATCTATCCCCCGGAGCGGCTTTATGAGATTTGCCGTATTGCACGCCGCATCCTGCAGGGACCGCATGGCGTTGGCCGCGTGATTGCGCGACCATTTCTTGGACATGCAGCTGGAGATTTTTACCGTACGGAAAACAGGCGTGATTTTTCTTTGCCGCCGCCGCCGCATGGATTGCTGCAGGCGGTGCGGGAGCATGGGCTGACCGTTACCAGCATCGGTAAAATCAGGGATATTTTTGCTGGGCAGGATGTGGATATCTCCCTGCCTGGGCATACAAATGCGGAATCGATGCAATCGCTCTGCGAAGCGCTGGCAACCGCGCCGGATGGGCTGGTCTTTGCTAATTTCGTAGATTTTGATATGTTGTTTGGGCATCGTAACGACCCGACGGGTTACGCTTCAGCGTTAATGCAGTTTGACAGCGGGATGCGGCAGCTGTTGCCGCATGGTTTGCAGGAGGGGGATATTCTGGCTGTCACGGCGGATCATGGCAATGATCCGACAACGCCGGGGACAGACCATGACCGCGAATATGTGCCGCTTCTGGTCTGTGGTGCCGGCGTGCGGCCTAAGCCGCTCGGTATCCGTGCTAGTTTTGCGGATCTGGGACAGACGGCTGCGGAATATTTGGGGGCAACCAAGCTGCCTGCTGGCGAAAGTTTTCTTGCAGAACTGTTGCGCTGATTTTTGTTGCCGGTCGCGGCCGGGGAGAAAAGTACCGCCAAAATTTTGGAAATGTTGAAGGAGGAAGAGCAATGCTTGATTTGGCTACGCAGATAGAACAGATTGAAGTCTGTGCACAAACGATTGCGCAGCGCCTGCCACGGGCGGAAATTGCAGTTGTGCTTGGTTCCGGCCTTGGTGCACTGGCTGACATGATGAAGGATACGGTGGTTTTGCCGTATGCCGAGATTCCGCATTTTCCGCAGCCAACGGTGCTTGGCCATAGCGGCAAGCTGATTTCTGGCCTGGTGGGCGGAAAACGTGTCTATGCTTTCAGTGGCAGGTTCCATTATTATGAAGGGCATGATCCGCAGACCGTGATCCTGCCGATGCGCGTTTTGCAGCAGCTGGGCTGTCAGACGGTAATCCTGACCAATGCTGCCGGCGGGGTGAATATGGATTTCCATGCCGGCGAGCTGATGCTGATCACCGATCATATTAACCTGACCGGGTATAATCCGCTGCGTGGCGCCAATGATGAACGTTGGGGAGCGCGTTTTCCGGATATGACCTACACCTATGACCCGGCGCTGCGTGATCTGGCATTGTGCGTTGCAAACGAACTGGGAATCACGCTGCAGCAGGGGGTATACTGCGGCCTTTGCGGCCCTAGTTTTGAAACGCCGGCTGAGATTCGCATGCTGCGGCTGTTGGGCGCAGATGCGGTCGGGATGTCCACCGTACCGGAAGCGATCGCCGCACATCAAATGGGGATGCGGCTGCTTGCCATATCCTGCATCACCAATATGGCAGCGGGCGTTTTGCCGCAGCCGTTGTCGCACGAGGAGGTTTTCGCGACTGGCAAGCAGGCGGAGAAGCATTTTAGCGCATTGGTGGAAGGGATCATCAGGAGGATCTAAGCGATGGATATCATCGATATTATTGCACGCAAACGGGATGGCGCAGAATTGCGTGCAGAGGAGATCGCTTTTTGGGTGGATGGGCTTTCGCATGGCCGCATTCCGGATTATCAAAGCGCCGCGTTGCTGATGGCCGGGCGGATCAACGGGTTTACCCGCCGCGAGACGGCAGCGCTGACAGAGCAGATGCTTGCCTCCGGCCTGCGTCTGGATCTTTCTGATATCCCAGGTATCAAGGTGGATAAACATTCCACCGGTGGCGTGGGAGATAAGACGTCTCTGGTGTTGATGCCGCTGGCCGCTGCCGCCGGTCTGCGTGCAGCAAAAATGTCAGGCCGCGGGCTGGGCCATACCGGTGGTACATTGGACAAGCTGGAATCGATCCCGGGATTTCGTGTTGATCTTTCCATCGCTGCGTTTAAGGAGCAGGTGCGGCAAATCGGACTTGCCATCATCAGTCAGAGCCAGGAGCTGGTTCCGGCGGACAAAGTGTTATATGCTTTGCGCGATGTAACGGCAACCGTGGATAGTATTCCTCTGATTGCAGCCAGCATTATGAGTAAGAAACTGGCGACAGGTGCGGATATCCTCGTCTTGGATGTCAAGTATGGGAATGGCGCTTTAATCCAGGAAATTGCTTCCTGCCGTGAACTGGCGCAGCAGATGATCGACCTGGCGAAAGCGAACGGCGTACGGGCGATGGCAATGCTGACTTCGATGGAGCAGCCACTGGGTTTTGCGGTTGGTAATGCGCTGGAGGTACGGGAGGCACTGGATGTACTGGAAGGGGCCGGCCCTGCGGATCTGCGCAGCGAAGTAACTTTGTTGGCCGGGGGTATGTTCCTGTTGGCCGGTATCGCACCGGATGAGCAGGCGGCGCAGGATATGGCGGCACATTTGCTGGATCACGGAGATGCGCGCGAGAAATTTGCTGCCATGGTACGTGCGCAGGGCGGCTGTGATGATTTTTCCCGCTTGCCGCGTGCTGATCGCCAAATCGTTTTTGCAGCAGAAAGGGAAGGTTGGCTGACGGCTTTTGATACGCAGGCAGTCGGTCATGCCGCCATGCTGCTGGGTGCTGGACGCAAGACAAAAGAAGATGCCATTGATCCTGCCGCCGGTTTGGTACTGCAGGCCAAGCTGGGTAGCCGGCTGCGTGCTGGGGATACGATTGCAGTGTTGCATTGCAGTGAAACGATCGATCCTGCACCGGCGCTGGAATTGCTGCGGCAGGCAGTGGTTTTGGGCGAGGAACCGCCAGCTGTACAGCCGCTGGCGGCAGATGTTATTCGCTGAATGATAAGAATTGTGTTGCAAAACTGGTAGCGGATTGTTATAATTTTTTTATCACGTTAGAACATCATAAGATCGTAAAGGAGTGAGCCTGATGTATCGAGTGGACCTGAATTCTGATTTGGGGGAAAGCTTTGGCGCATATCGCATCGGCATGGATGAAGAGGTCATCCGTTTTGTGACCTCAGCCAATATCGCATGCGGCTGGCATGCTGGCGACCCGGTTGTCCTTGATCGTACGATCGCAGCGGCCAAGGAATGCGGCGCGGCGATCGGCGCGCATCCCGGCTATCCTGATCTGCTTGGCTTTGGCCGGCGCAATCTTGCCGTCAGCCCGCAGGATATGAAGGCGTACGTACTTTACCAGTTGGGCGCTTTTTCTGCTTTTGCCAAGAAACACGGTATGGAAATACAGCATTTGAAAGCACATGGCGCAATGTATAACATGGCGGGCAAGGATATCGCACTGGCACGCGGCATTTGCGCGGCGGTCAAGGATTTCGATCGCGATATCATCCTGCTCGGCTTGGCAAACAGCGAACTGATCAATGCCGCGGAAGAGATGGGTTTGCGGTATGCCAGCGAGGTGTTTGCTGACCGGGCCTATGAAGAGGATGGCTCGCTGGTTGCACGCGGTAAGGAAGGGTCGATGATCCATGATGAGGATATTGCCATCGCGCGCGTGGTGAAGATGGTAACGACCGGTTATGTGACGGCGATCAGCGGCAAAGAGATCCCGGTTAAGGCGGATTCGATCTGCGTGCATGGTGACGGCCCGAAAGCATTGGCCTTTGTGGATAAGATTCGTCAGGCGCTGAAGGCAGCCGGTGTGGAAGTGGTTCGTTTTGGCAGTTTTATTAAATAAAATAATGGCCGCGTAGGCGAAATCGGGGTGAAAGCTTTGGCAGAGGATCGTAAGGTAAGATTTCTCAATGCTTCGGATCGTACGATCTGTGTCGAGTTTGGCAATGAGATTTCGGAAGAGATCAACAATCGGGTACGTGCGTTCTGTATTGTGCTGGAAGAAATGCAGATTGAGGGGATTGTTGAGCTGATCCCGACGTATCGTTCCGTTTCTGTGCTTTATCGGCCAGAGGTGATCCGTTATGCTGCGTTGCGCGCCCGGCTGGAAGAGGCGGTATCCAACACCGGCAGCATTGAGATCCCGCCGCCTTCGGTCGTTCATGTGCCCGTGTTATACGGTGGTGAAGAATTCGGTCCGGATATGAAGTTTGTGGCGGAAAAGAATGGCCTGAGCGAAGATGAGGTAATTGCCATTCACAGCGCACCGGAATATCTGATTTATATGCTCGGTTTTACACCGGGGTATTGTTATCTGGGCGGTATGGATGAGCGAATTGCCACCCCGCGCCTGAAAACTCCGCGCGTACGCATTCCTGCCGGTTCGGTGGCCATTGCCGGTTTGCAGACGGGTATCTATTCGGTCGAATCTCCTGGAGGTTGGCAGATTATCGGTCGTACCCCCTGGAAACTTTATGATGCGCACCGTGAACCGCCGATTCCTTATGAAGCGGGGCAGCGTCTGAAGTTTTATCCGATCGATCAGGCGGAATATGACCGCATTTATGCAGAATGGCATGCAGAGGAAGGAGGCGGGGAGGCATGATCGAATTCCTCAAGCGCGGTCTGCTGACAACAGTGCAGGATATCGGACGCTATGGCTATCAACGAATGGGGATCAATGTTGCTGGTGCCATGGATGAATTGGCGTTGGCACTGGCGAACATCTTGGTCGGCAATGCGCCGGAGACAGAGGCGCTGGAAGCGACGGTGCTCGGCCCAACGTTGAAATTCCATCAGGCAAATATTTTTGCCATCAGTGGCGCTGATTTTGGCGCCAGGCTGAATGGGCAGCCGATTGAATTGAACCGTGCTTATCTTGCGCAGGCAGGTTCCATCCTGGAATTGCCAGTCGCAAAAAGGGGTGCGCGCGCCTATATTGCCTTTAGTGGCGGCTTGGCTGCAGATTGCTTGATGGAGAGCAAATCAACTTATATGAAGGGCGTCATCGGCGGTATTCATGGCCGTGCCGCTTTGGATGGGGATACACTCGCATTTTGCGCGCCACGCTGTTCTCTCCCAAATTTGCCTTACCGTTTTCTGGGTGAGGATTATGGCATTCATTATTGTGCGCATCCGGTGATTCGCGTACTGCTTGGCCCGCAGGATGATTATTTTTCTGCCAAGGGCATTGAAACCTTCTTAAACAGTGAATATACCGTCAGCAAGGAAAATGATCGTATGGGCTATCGTCTGACTGGACCGGCGATCGAAGCGGCAGAAGGCTGCGACGGTAATATTATCTCTGATGGCATCAGTTTCGGTGCAATTCAGGTGCCAACGGACCAGCCGATCATCATGATGGCAGATCATCAGACAACAGGTGGTTATGCAAAGATTGCACATGTGATTGCCGTAGACCTGCCTTTGGTCGCGCAGTTAAAAACCGGGGATACGATGCGTTTTCGTGCCGTAGGGGTGGAAGAAGCCCAAGACCTTTATTTGCAGCGTTACCAGATGCTGTGCGAGACTGCGCGCCACCTTAACGAAGATAAGATCAGCCGAAAAACAGAGAATCAGGTCAGAATCAACGGCCAGTCGTTCCATGTACTGGTGGCAGAATTAAAATGATTTGTTGTGAAATTTGCGACAGGGTTGATCCTGTTCGCTCATGCTGAAGCAAGATAAAAGCAGGGTCCTGTAGCGGACCCTGCTTTTTCTGTGGCGTTTTCTGCGCGCTTTAACGATCCTTTTTGGCTGCAAGAAAGTCGTTCAGTTCGCTGTTTAGAATATCCGTGATGAACATATGCCCCGGGGAATGCGTGATGACCAACGGCGGGCGAGCATTTTCTACCGCTGCCTGCGGCGTAACGCCACAGGGCCAGAAAACAGTGACTTCGCCGGGGCGGATCTCAACCGCCTCTCCATAATCCGGATGGTTGATATCTTTAATGCCAATCTCCGCCGGGTCACCGATATGCAGCGGTGCGCCATGCACATGCGGCATCGCAGCGGTAATTTCATAAGCACGCTGCGCGTCTGCCGGTGTCATTGGCCGCATACTACAGACAACCGGGCCAGAGAAAGGGCCGGCCGGTTTGGTCATGATATTTGTTTTGTACATTGGTACATTGCGGCCTGTCGCAATATGCCGTACTTCAATGCCTGCACGCATCAGCGCCTCTTCAAACGAGAAGCTGCAACCGATGAGGAAGCCGACCATACCCTCCTGCCAATACGGTGTTGCATCGTAGCAACGTTCCGCCAGTTTGCCGTTGCGGTAGATAAAATATTCCGGTATATCGGTAATGATGTTGCCATCTGCCGCCATTTCATGGGTTTGTGGCCCGTGCTCCAGAATCTCCAATACAGGGCAGGGGCCGGGGTTGTACTCGGCAAATCGTTTAAAATCCGCAGCCAGTTCCGGCGGCAGGATGACCAGGTTCGCCTGCGCATAACCAGCTGCCATGCCTGCGGTCGGGATCTTGATCTCACCGTTGCGAATGTGATGCCGTACTTCTACCGGTGTCATATCGCGATATTGGCTGATATCATAATTTGCCATAAGTTTTCCTCCTTCTGTTTCTTTGCTGAAGGTGTGGCGATGGCTTCCAGCTATTCACCAATATTATACGCGGTGGTAATCCAATTTCCTTTATTATGATTTGTAATTTTTGTTTTGTCCAATTTTTTGTCGTTTCTTATATGTGAATAAACATTTAATTTATCTGCTGATAATAGATATTTATGTTGTGAATATAACAAAAAATAAAATATTACATTATTTTTTTATCGGTTTTCAAAAAGAAATATATATCAAGTTTGAAAGATAATAGCTATAATATGTTTTGATGAGCTATTGTGATAATTTATCTAATTTGATTAACAAATATATTTTTTAGTAGTTTGTTTTTAACGTGGAGACAATTTTTTATATTTGATCGTTTAACTGGTGTTTTCTAAAAGAATAAGATAATTTTTTATTACGAAAAAAAAGTTATATTATTTTTTCGCCAAATATTGCATAATATTTTTTAAGAAAATATACAATTTATTTACAACAGTGAACGATATTACAAATATTGACAAAAAAATAACATGATGCTATGATTTAATCATAATTAAATAATATTTTCGTTTTGGCGATGCACAAAAAAGAAGGAGGTAATGTTATTCACTCAGGCAGTATAAAACGAAGGAGGTAGAAAAATGGGTAATTTTGGCAGACGAATCAAGCAAGTGGGCCCAGGTGCGGTGGTGGCAGCCGCTTTTATTGGGCCGGGTACGGTAACAACCTGCACAGTATCTGGCGCAAGTTATGGTTTCACGTTGTTGTGGGCGCTCCTGTTTTCTACGATTTCCGTCATTATTCTTCAAAGCATGGCCTCTCGACTCGGCCTGGTAAAAAATATGGGTCTGGGCGAAGCGTTGCGCAATAAATATACAGGGAAAACAACGCGTATCCTATTGGCCATTTTAATTATTGCTGCTGTTTTCATCGGCAATGT
>CALXRV010000067.1 GCA_944390945.1 uncultured Clostridia bacterium | reverse complement strand
ATACAGAAGCGGGTTAAAGATGCCGGGCGGGGAAACCTGTGCATAGTTGAACACATTACCGTTATTGGCAGCGGGATTGTTTACCAGCTCAGCCGGGAGTTCGCCATCACCAGTGGAAGATTCCGTACCATCAGGCGTGGTGGGGGTAGCATCCGGATCTGATGCGCAGCCGGCAAAAACCAGCATAACCGCCATGATCACAGTGAACACCAACAGGAATTGCTTTTTCATAGTATCCTCCTCACAGTCAAATTTTGATCAAGACTGCCCTGTAGGCAGCAATCAAACTATGGGCCGGCATGAATCCATAACCTGATCCAGCCGAGTGGGGATAACGCCGTAATATCTGTTTTGCTGCGAATAAAATGAATATTCCACAGCAAGGCCTGTTCCAAACATTGCCAAAATTCAATTTGCCTTAATCATTCAGCCTTGACAAGTTCGTAAACTGTGCCGTGTTACCATCTCCTTTCCATCAAATATACGACGGTCTGGCGCCGTTTTTTTCGGCGTTTTCTTCCCCATAAAAACTGCACTTATTATACACTAAATCCTCAAGAAAGTCCACTTTTTTCTTGCATAATTCGAATCAAATCGATTTTACGGATTCGCCTGAATTTCTCATTATAATATTTAACATCATTTATAATTAATTCAAATCGCTATTATATTATGATATAATATATATTCACCAACTTGTTCACCTGTGCTTTTTCTTCCATCGCAAAAACAACTAGTACACATCATCCCACCGACAACATAAAAAAGAGAGCGAATTATTTTTCGCCCTCTTTTTCAATATAACATGCACCGTTACAAAAGGCATTCACTAAAATTTTTATACAGAAAACTAAATAATTATACTGTAAAGATCACTATTCGTTTTCTTTATCTGCCTTTGCCTGCGCAATCACTTTATCCGCAATCATCGAAGGCACTTCTTCATAACGCGAGAACTTCATCGTGAATTTTCCCCGACCCTGCGTGATCGATTTCAGGTCGATGGAATAACGATACATCTCCGTCAACGGCGCCTGCGCATGAATCAGCTGGCGGTTGCCATGCTTTTCCATACCCATGATACGGCCACGCTTTGTATTCATATCGCTCATGATATCGCCCATATATTGATCCGGCACCAGGATATCCACATCCATCACCGGCTCGAGCAGGATCGGTTTCGCCTGCGCGCAAGCTGCCTTAAAGGCCAGATTGGCTGCAATTTTGAACGCCATTTCCGAGGAATCCACGTCATGGTAGGAACCGTCGGTCAGCGTGATCTTGATATTGGTAACCGGGAACCCGGCAAGAATACCTTCGGCCATCGATTCGCGCATGCCCTTTTCAACCGCCGGGATATACTGCTTTGGCACCGAACCACCAAAAATCTTTTCCTCAAAGGTGAAATCATTTTCCGGATCCGGCGCGATGTCAATCTTAACATGTCCGTATTGTCCATGGCCGCCGGATTGCTTTTTATGCTTTCCTTCCACGTTTTGCGCCGTACCGCGAATCGTCTCGCGATAAGGCACCTTCACCTCAACGGTTGAAACTTCCACGTTGAACTTCTTCAGCCGGTCGATGATGATATTAAGATGCGCTTCACCCATGCCGGTGATCAAGGTCTGCCGCGTTTCTGCATTCTTTTCAAAGCGCAGGGTCGGATCCTCTTCCAGCAGACGGCTGATCGCATTACCCAACTTGTCCTCATCCGCTTTTGTCTTGGCCACGATGGCAAAGGTCAGCGTCGGTTCTGGGAAATCGATGCCTTCCAGCAGAATACCACTATCACGCGTGGTCAGGGTATCACCCGTAACCGTGGATGTCAGCTTAGCCACCGTACCGATATCACCGAGATCAAATTCCGCCAGCGGAATCGAAGTTTTACCCTGCATGGTAGAAAGCTGACCAACCTTCTCATCCACGCCCTTATTGGCGTTATACATCGTGCAGTCGCCCTTCAGCTTACCGGAAAAGACCTTGAACATGCTGATACGACCGACAAACTGGTC
This sequence comes from uncultured Clostridia bacterium, assembly GCA_944390945.1. Lineage (GTDB taxonomy): Bacteria > Bacillota > Dehalobacteriia > UBA4068 > UBA4068 > CALXSV01. Next base: position 22,524 of record CALXRV010000067.1, on the reverse strand, counting down.
CGCCATTGTCTTGAAGATCAACGCTGCCGGCGGCGCGCTGACGGCATCAGCAGAAAGATGCGCCAGCGGTGAAGGAGCATAGTCCGCCAGCATATCCAGCAATTTATCAATCGCAATATTCTTTGTTGCAGAACCCGCCAGTACTGGGACGACTTTCCCCATACGCAGGCCTTCCTTCAGGCCAAGGATGATCTCCTCTGTTGTCAGCTCTTCGCCGTCCAAATACTTCATCGTGATCTCGTCGTCGCCTTCCGCCGCCGCCTCGATCATCATTTCACGGTAATGCTCCACTTCATCCTGCATCTCTGCCGGAACCGGGATCTCAGCCGATTTGCCATTATTATACTGATAGGCCTTCAACGAGATCAGATCAACTACACCGTTAAAGCCGGATTCTTTACCGATCGGCAGCTGTACCGGTACGATCTGCCGCGTCAGGATATTCTGCATCGCTTCCAGCGTCTTATAAAAATCCGCATTTTCACGATCCAGTTTGTTGACAAAAGCGATGATTGGGATGCTCTTTTCGTCCGCCTGCTCCCAAATGATCTCGGTGGAAACTTCAACACCGCCGACAGCATCCAGCACCATCACCAGGCTATCCGCCACACGCAGCGTGCTGACGACTTCACCGAAGAAATCAGAAAATCCAGGCGTATCGATCACATTGATCTTATGATCCCGCCACTCGACGGCCACGAGCGAAGTGTTTACCGTACTTTTGCGTTTCAGTTCCTCCGGATGATAATCTGCCACCGTATTTCCGTCTTCCACGCGGCCCAGACGGCTGGTAACGCCTGTATTGAAGATCAGCGCTTCGGTCAGCGAAGTTTTACCGGCGCCCTGGTGAGCGACGACACCAACATTACGAATCTTTGCAGACGGATAAACCTTCATTTCATGTCCTCCTTAAGGGCGAAATTAGCTCATATTCCAAATATTATATATTATATGAAACAGGGGCAAATCCTTTTTTTTAGCAAAATATTTTCCTTTCCCGCATAGATATGGAATATGGCAAAACAAATCAAAGCGCAGGGGCTGTTCCTCGGCACTCTGCTTCTCCTAATCTCAAATATTATCGTCAAAGGGCTGGGCTTTTTCTATCGCGTAGCACTCGTCCGCCTGCTTGGCGCAGAAGGCATCGGTCTGGTCGAAATGGTATCACCTCTGTTTTCCTTCCTGATTGTGCTGGCAGGCTGCGGCGTGCAGCCCGCGCTCTCACAGTTGATCGCCGGTCGAGGCGAAGCGGAACGGCAGCTTTATTTCCGAGCGGCATTCTTCATCCTGCTCCTGGGCGGCAGCCTGGTCACCCTGGCTGCGCTGGCATTCTCGCCGCTTTTGCTGCGTCATTTCATCAGTGATAGCCGGGCCGCGCTCTGCTTTCATACGATCTTGCCTGCCATTCCCATTATCAGCATCGCTTCTGCCTGGCGCGGCTGTTTCCAAGGCATGCGGCGCGTCTCTGCACTTGGCGTAAGTCAAAATGCCGAACAGGCTGTACGTGTCGCTGTCGGCCTTTGGCTTACCGCCAGACTGCTCGCCGCCGGCCTGGAAACTGCCGTGGCAGCCGCTTCCGTCGCCACAGTCTGCGGCGAACTAGCCGGGCTGCTTTGTCTGGTCTGGCAAATGCGACATAGCGGCATACGTCCGCTGGCCACATCGCATACTGCTGGAGAGCTGTTGCCCGCTGCACGGCGGCTGCTGGCCTATGGCCTGCCAATGACCGCAGGCCGCCTGATCGCAAGCGCCATTCTCATGCTGCAGGCTTTTCTCATCCCCTACTGCCTGAGCCGAGCGGGCTGGGATACGCGAGCCGTCACGGAGATCTATGGTCGCTTTTCCGGCGTTGCGCTTTCCCTGCTGCATTTACCCGGTGTCTTCACCGCTGCGCTGACTGTCTCCGTCCTGCCGGCGGTGGCGGAAAGCATGCAGGACATCAGCAGCGGCAGAATGCTGCTGCAAAAGCGGATTCATGATTCCCTGCAGGCAGCCATGGTATTCACCCTCCCCGGCATGCTTCTGCTCTGGCTTTACAGCGACCCCCTATGCACTGTCCTCTTTGACAATGCTCCAGCTGCCATCATCCTGCGCTGGTTAGCGCCAGGCGGCATCTTTTTCTATCTTCAAGTGACCTTGGCCAGCGTTCTGCAGGGTTTAGGTGCAGTGCGCACCTTACTGCTGAACAGCATTCTTTCCGGCATTATCTTGCTTTTTGGCATATTCTGGCTGACCAGCCAACCAACGCTGGGTATTCTCGGCACAGCATTGGCGTTGGATATCTCATGGCTCACCGGATTTCTGCTCCATCTTAACGCCTGTCGCCGCCTGACACAGATCCGGCTTAACTGGCGGGATATCGCAGGGAAACCCCTGCTGGCCACAGGGGTTTCTCTCTTCATCTATCATCTGGCACAGCCGCTGCTGGTGCAATCCATCCTATCGCCAGCCGCAGCCCGGCTTGCCCTCTGCTGCCTAATTTGCGGAACCTACCTGCTCACACTACTTATCAGCGGCGGCCTGCATCGTCTGCACCGCTAACAGCCGCAGATTAATCATGCAGCTTTGCCAGCAGCACCTGATCCGTCATATCGTAATCGAGCGGCGTTACACTGGTATAGCCGCTAAGACAAACCTCGACATCCGTATTTCCGTCAGACTTACCGTTAACAACATCTCCGCAAAGCCAATAATAGGTGCCCCCGCGCGGGTCCACGCGCTTTTCATAAGCAGAAGTATACCACCGCCAGCCCATACGCGTATACCGCAAACCGCGAATATCTTCCGGCCGGTCACCCGGCACATTGATATTGAGCAGAGTACGCGGAAGCTCTCCCTGATGAAAACGACGGCAAAAATCAGCCGCAACAGCCGCTGCTGTCTCATAATTCCCCACTTCCGTATGCGGCCGCGAACTGGCCACGGAAATGGCGATCGCCGGCAAACCGTGGAAAAATCCCTCCATAGCACCGGCCACAGTACCCGAATAAATGATATCCGTGCCGAGGTTTGAACCATTATTGATGCCAGAGACCACGACATCCGGCATTTCCGGCACAAGATGCTCCAGCGCCAGCTTAACACAATCCGCCGGTGTGCCGTTGATCGCCCAGGCACGACTCGCACCAGGCAGCTCAACCTCCTTGGCGCGCAGCGGGATCGTAACCGTCAATCCATGCCCTGCGCCACTCTGATTGGACTGTGGCGCCGCCACATATACCTCACCCAAACCACGCAATCCATTGGCAAGAATTTGAATTCCATAAGCATGGATGCCATCATCATTCGTAATCAATATTTTCATTCGTACAGTCCTCCGATCCGGTCAAGCGGCCAGTAACAAACCGTCGCCTTGCCTTTGATATCCTCTTCCGGCAGGAAAGGATCAAGCCAAGCATGGCTGTCCACGCTATGATTACGATTGTCGCCCAGCACAAAATAACATCCTTCCGGCACGGTTACTGGACCAAAAACATAATCCGGCGCCTCGTTCAGATAATGCTCGACCAGGGCGATATCATTGATATAGACCATACCGTCCCGAATCTCCACCTTTTCCCCAGGCAATCCGATCACACGCTTGATCATATCCGATTTTTCCTGCGTTTCTGCCGGGGCCTTAAACACAACAATATCGCCACGCTGCGGCGCCCGCTCACCAAGATAAGCAAGCCGGGAAAGCACAACGCGGTCACCCGGCTCAATAGTCGGCTGCATGGAAGTAGACGGAATAGCACGGCTATCTACCACAAAGGCTTTCAGCAGCAACGCCAGCAGCAGCGCATAAATGAACAGCATAAAACCCTCCCGCCAGGTTCCTTTTTTCTTTTTTGCGTCCTTTACCTGCGACTGCCGCAGCTTATGCTCGCCCATAAAACCTCCTTCAGCGACCTGCCTTGATCAGCTGTAAAGCTTCCGTCCGGGTACTGATATGATGGAACACCCCTCGCACAGCAGAAGTGACTGTTTGCGCTCCCGGTTTTTTGATGCCACGAATGCTCATGCACATATGCTCTGCCTCGATTACCACCAGCACGCCTTGCGGCTGCAATACCTCTACCAATGCGTCGGCGATATTTTTCGTCATTCTTTCCTGCAATTGCAGGCGATGCGCATACCCCTCGACCACGCGTGCGATCTTTGACAATCCGGTAATCCTTCCATCTCTTGGAATATAGGCAACATGAGCATGTCCAATGAACGGCATCATGTGATGCTCGCACATCGATGCAAAGGGAATATCGCGCACAATCACCATTTCATTATGTCCATCCTCGGTAAACTGCCGCTGCAAATGCTCCCGGGGATCACTGTCCATACCGTCAAAAATCTCCGCATACATCCTGGCAACACGGTCCGGCGTTGCACGCAGCCCTTCCCGCTCCGGATCCTCACCAATTGCTTCCAGAATATCCCGCACAGCCGCACGAATGCGCGCCTGATCGATCTCATGCATAACCCGCTGCTCCTTCCCAGGTCTGCACTCGCCAGACCCTTGTTTTCCATAGTGGCGCAAAACAGCAAAACCAGCACCGCACGGTATTGTAAATCCATATTATTGTATGCCTTTTCCAAGAGAACGTCAAGCATATTCCCCGTCGTGATCTCATAGGATGATGAAGCAAGCTGCATCAGGAGGGAAAAATCATGAAGGAACATACCGCACCATTCCTGCCATCCGGTGGAATTCGCGCTGTGTTTATCGGCGTTGCAGCTACGGTTATCTGCATGCTGCTGTTATCATTTCTGCTTTCTGCGATCATCTATTTCAGTCCGCTTTCCGAAAGCCTGTTGCCCCGCCTGGCCATCCTCAGCAATACGCTTTCCCTGCTCTTTGGCGGCTGGATGGCCGGGCGCCTGGCCGGTAGCCGTGGCTTGTTGGTGGGCATGCTCACCTCAGCCATCATCCTGATATTGATGCTGCTGTTTGGGTTTGGCGAAGGCGTCGCCATACCGCTAAAACTGGTCTACTGTCTGCTGGCCGGCATGATCGGCGGCATATTCGGTGTGCGCTGATTCCCTCTCTGCACAGCGCCATATAGAGAAAAGACGGCAGCTCCATGCCGTCTTTTCCGTACATCGTTCAGCTGTTCTTTTTTCCCGCACCCGGCAAAAGCCGGCGCAGCACGACAGGCAATTTCATAAAATAGATCTTCATCCGTGCCGCCTCCTTTCGCTTTGCATCATCATATGCGGGAAAAATGCTTTTGTGCTTAGCTTTAATCCAACCAGGCATGGATACGTTCTGCCATCTCCTGGCTGCTGCCCACATAGCGCTGCATATCCGGCAGACAGCGGATAAAGCGGCTGCCATACCCTTTTTCGATAATCCGGCGATCCAACACACAGAACACGCCCTGGTCGCGATCAGAACGGATCAGCCGGCCAAATCCCTGCTTAAAGCGGATCAACGCCTGTGGCAGGCTAAGATCACTAAACGAAGAGCGTCCTTCTGCCTCAATGCGCTCCATGCGCGTCGCGGTAAGCGGATCGTTCGGCGGCCAGAAGGGCAACCGCACTACAACAACGAGGGAAAGCGCACTGCCTATCACGTCCACACCTTCCCAGAAACTGTTCGCACCCAGAATACAGCAGCGCTCTTCCCGTTTCAATCTTGCCAGCAAGCTGTTCGGTTCGCCGCTGACGCCATGCGCCAACAAAAGGATACCTTGCTCCTGCAACGGCCTACGGATACGCTCAAATACCGCTTTTAATTGATGATGTGAAGTAAAGAGGACGATCGCCCTCCCACGTGAAGCAAGCAGCAGCTTGCATAACGCGTCGCCGATCGCCTCCACTGCCGCAACCTCGCTGCAGCGGCTCCAATCCGGCAAATCATTCACAATAGTGAACAGCGCCTGATCGCGATAGAAAAACGGCGACGGCAAAACGAGCTCCGTTGGGGGTTCCGGCAGCAAATCAAGACCAAGTCTGCGCTTAAAATAGCTGAAGTCCCTGCCGGCAGCCAAAGTCGCTGAAGTCATCACCAGAGCATTCAGACGCTGATATAGGGCAGTGTTCAGCAAATCCCCCAGCTCAACAGGCGCCAACAAAAGCACCGGGCGCTTTTTGGGGTCTGGAAATTCCGCCCATACGACATGATCTTCATCCGCATCCGCCAGACAGGCAGTCAGGGTCTCCGCCAGCTCCCGCGCAAGAGAGCCAGCGCCGAACAGCTCTTCGCTGCCTGCTGGTTTTTCCTGTTCTTCGCCATCATTCTTATCGACCATCTGGTCGAGCAGACGGAAGCAATCACGCGCTAACCGGCTGAGCGCAGCGCTCAATTCTCCCCCCTGCTGCTGCAGGGCTTGCCATTGCTCGCCCTGCCTGTGCTGCGGCAAAATGCGCACCTTATGTGGAAAAAATGCCGCGCGCTCCAGTTGGCCGCCAAAACTACTGCCCAGCAGATCAAAAAAACGTTCTGCGCTGCGGATCACCATATCGCTGTCCGTCTCCGCCTCGTCAATCGTGCGCAGGGCAAGTTCTGCCATCGCCTCCGGCTTGCGCAACGCGGCATACCTGCGCAATGTTTGCAAAGCTCCGGCAGCCCGCCCCTTTTCGCGCCGCGTCAGACGGCCGAGCAAATGCAGTATCTCATTAAAATCAACGCCAGTGGTAAGTTGATCCTCGGCAGCATGTTCCAGATGTTGCGCTTCATCAACGATCAGCTGGCCAACCTGCGGTAGAAACCCCTGTTCAATTGCAGCGTTTGCTACCAACAGCGAATGATTGACGATAATGATATCGCTGTGGCTGGCCGCTGCGCGCACACGCTGCACAATACAGGAATTGGATCTTGCATATGGACAAAATGGTGCGCAATTCTCTCGCGAAGCGCAGATCCGCTGCCATTTCCAGCGGTCAAAGCTGGTCAGCGTCAGCTCGCCGCCATCCCCGCTCATACTGCGGCTACGCCAGGAAGCGACACGCATCAGAAAATAGCGTAACTGATCCACAGGGTTACGCAGCATATACTGATAAAGGCGCCGGCAAAGATAATTGGAACGTCCTTTGACCACAACGGCGGAAACATCTCGGCCCAACAGACGCTTCAGCATAGGAATATCTTTATTGAGCAGCTGTTCCTGCAGATTGCGTGTATGTGTGGAAATCATTACTGGTTTGCCGCTGCCCAGCGCGAACAAGGCGGAAGGCAAAAGATAGGCAAGTGACTTCCCGGTACCGGTACCTGCCTCCGCCAGCAAAAACCCTTTTTGGTTCAGACTTTCCGCTACGGCCAGCGCCATCTTTAGTTGTTGCGGTCTTTCCTCAAAGCCTTCAATCCTCTCACGATAGCAGCTTTCCTCGCCCAGATACTGGCGGATTTCCTGCATAAGAATACGGTATTCATCATCCTTTTGCCGGGCTCCGCGCGCGCCCTGCTCTTTTTCCACCCCGGGGGCAACCGCTGCGCCGGGCTGCCCGCATTTACGGCGCAGCAGCATGCTCAATGGTGAAGGATCGTCGGCAGCCAGCTGCAAGATCTCCTCTTTTGCACGCAAAGGCAGCTTCTCCAGCTCCTTTTCTGCCGCAACCAACAGGGCTGCAGTGGCCAATGCATCATCCAGAGCCCGGTGCGCCTGCTCATGCTGCAGATCCAACATCGCGCTCAAATTCCGCAATGCATAGGAAGGCAACGTGGGCCAGGCAATCTGCGCCAGCGGAAGCGTATCGAGCCAAATGCGATCATCCGGCCAATAGCGATGCAAAAAGCCCGCGTCAAACTCTGCATTATGAGCTGCCAGCTCTGCTTCGCCACAGAACTCGATCAACTGTGGCAGCACCTCGCTTAAACGCGGTTGTCCTTGCAGCATTTCATCGCTGATGCCCGTCAATGAAGTGATTTGTGGCGTCAGCACACGCTCACAACGCACCAAAGAGGAATACTGATCCACCACCAAGCCTCTTCGGATCTTCACCGCCGCGATTTCGATAATCTCATCCTGCTGCAGATCGAGCCCGGTTGTTTCCAAGTCGATCACTACATATTCCCGCACTGTATTTTTTCCTGTTGCCATCTCTTCGCTCCGCATCAGCTCTGGCTGGCGTCCTCAAAAAAACTCCCTTGCACATGCCCAGGAAACAGGCTATCCTTTAATGGCTCATTCATCACGATATGCGTTGTGGTCATCGCCAGTTCAAACAAATCGCGCTGAATGCGTCCGATCTCATCCGTACCCGTAGCATAAACTTCCATAATCACTTCCGTGCCGCCGGTAAATACATAATAGGCCCGCACGATACTAACGCATTCTTCAATATAAGCGTAGAGCCTTTTCCGGTTTTCTATGGAGACCGTCGCTGTAATAAATGCATGCAGCGGCCTGCCTAGCTTGGCTTCATCAATATGGGCGCCGTAGCCGGTAATAATGCCCGCATCCTCCAGCTTTTTCACACGGTCAGTTGCCGCCGGGCCGCTCATATTGATCTCCTTAGCCAAATGCTGCATAGAGATACGACCATTTTTACGCAAAATTTTAATGATTTTCACATCAATATCGTCCATTGCTTACCTCCGGGACTAATTCTTATCTATATTCGCACAACTTATTTTCATAACAAAAACCATAAAAAGAACTTGTTTTCAAAGGAAAACTGTGCAAAACAAAAGGATTCCCCTATGTACCAATCAACATGTTCAGCCTATAATATGGGCTGTTTGTGCGCAAGGCAAACCGCTGGCACTGCTCTTAAAATCCTTGCGATAGATCATTAACAGGATAACACGAATAGGAGGGAATTACAATGACCTTGTTTTGCGCAGCCTGGACCGTCGCTTTCTTTGCGTTCTCCGTTTTTGCCGCTTACTGCAAAGTCCACGGCCAGCACTGAAATCTGGTGAGGAGATTATGCGGGTACGCGCTGCATAACTTGCTGCGGCATGCTGGTATCATGTAACCTTGGCATGCTGCTTGCTGCAGCCGCCCGCAAGTTCATCTATTCGCGGCTGTTTCCCAAGTTAGCAGATTCTCTGAATTTTCCCCAAAGAACCCATTCGGGTTCTTTTTCTTTTCAGCTGCCAATATCGGCGCAAAAAACTCCTCTGCTCCTTTGTGGCAAAGAAAAACTCCGGCAGGAGGGCACCCTTCTGCCGGAGTTTTCTTTCATTCCTCATTCATGAAGAATTATCTGTTCTGTTGATTAGGCCTGGAACAACGTCAGCAACACACCAGCTGCAACCGCGGTGCCGATTACGCCAGAGACGTTCGGCCCCATCGCATGCATCAGCAGCCAGTTGGTCGGGTCTTCTTTTTGCCCCATTTTATGTACCACACGGGCTGCCATCGGCACTGCAGAAACACCAGCCGCACCGATCAGCGGGTTGATCTTGTCTTTCAAAAACAGGTTCATCAGTTTGGCCACCAACACGCCGCCCATCGCGCAGCTGGCAAAAGCAAAGCAGCCAAGCACAAAGATGGAAAGCGTCTGTGGGGTAAGGAAGGTCTCACCAACCGTGGTGGCGCCAACAGAAACGCCAAGGAAGATCGTGATCATGTTGCACAACGCATTCTGCGCAGTATCGCTGAGACGATCAACCACGCCGCATTCGCGGAACAGGTTACCAAGCATCAGCATACCGATCAGGGAAGTAGCTGCTGGCACAAAAAGGGCAACGATGACGGTTGTCAGGATCGGGAAAATGATCTTTGTGCGCTTGCTGACCGGCTTCAACTGAACCATACGGATCTGGCGCTCTTTCTTGGTGGTAAAGAGCTTTGCTACCGGCGGAATAATCACCGGCACCAGCGCCATATAAGAGTATGCTGCAACAGCGATCGGACCCAGCAGATGCGGCGCCAGTTTTGTTGCCAAATAGATGGCGGTCGGACCGTCAGCACCACCGATAATACCAATAGAAGCTGCTTCCTGGAAGGTGAAATACACCCCGGGGACCAGATCACGCAGGATCAATGCACCCCAGAAAGTCAGATAAACGCCCAACTGGGCGGCTGCGCCCAGCAGCAACGTCTTCGGGTTGGCGATCAGCGGACCGAAATCCGTCATCGCACCAACCGCCAGGAACATCAGCGGCGGGAAAACGCCAAGATGGTCGCCCTGATAGAGATAGTAGATCATACCACCGATCTGCTGCACACGCGTGGTTCCGTCTGCAGCCACATAATAGATCGGCTCGTTCATGACATCACTAAGAGGGATGTTGACCAGCAGCATACCAAATGCGATCGGCACCAGCAAAAGCGGTTCAAACCCTTTTTTAATCGCCAGCCAGAGCAGAACGAAAGAAACGCAGATCATGATCACATTTTCCGGTTGGAAAGCGACCAGGCCGGTACTTTTGAAAAATTCGATAATCGTATCAAAGATATTCATACAATCCCCCCTATAACCAGCAATTTCTCCTTATACTTTTACAGGGAGATAAGCAGGTCGCCAGTCTGAACAGCAGCACCCTGGCTGACATGAATTGCAGAAACAGTACCGTCAGAAGGCGCAGTAATATCATTCTCCATCTTCATCGCTTCCAGAACCAGCAACACATCGCCGGCTTTTACAGCCTGGCCAACGCTGACATTGATGCGCAGCACCGTGCCGGGCAGCGGGCTGGGAACGCCTTCACCAGTACCTGCGGCAGCAGCAGCCGGGGCGGGAGCAGGCGCCGGAGCGGGAGTAGGAGCAGGGGCCGGAGCAGGAGCGGCTGCAGGAGCCGGAGCGGGCGCCGGAGCGGGTGCAGCGCTGACAGGCGTAGCACCGCCGACTTCTTCCACTTCAACCACAAAAGCTTCGCCGTTTACGGTAACATTGTATTTTTTCATATTGGATGGCCTCCTCAAATATTAAAGATACTGTTGTCTGGTATTGATGATCTCGTTGGTTCCGCTGGCAGCCCAGCTGTTATTGACGGTTCTTACCCGGCGCACAGCTTGAAAGCGAAGTTGTGCCATGGGTTTTCCGCTGGCAAGCGATACCGCCGCCATAATCGCCGCCACCGTCTTTGGGCTGAGACCAGTTGCAGGCTCTTCCACCACCGGAGCGGCAACGACAGGAGCCGGAACCTCGTCCACCTTTTTCATCGTTGCCTTGCTGGCAGCGCTCTTCTTATCCAGAGAACCCATCACCCCACCGACGACTTTGACGAAAAGGTAAAGCACGATCAGCACCAGAAAAACAACGATCATGCCAATCGCCGTGGTGCTAATGCCAGTCTGCAGTGTTTCTGCCGTCATATAACCTGGCGTCGAATCTGCCGCCGCGCTGGCAAAGGTCAAAAATTGCAGCATATCCTTCCCTCCTTATCCCTTAGCAAGGCAGATTGCCGTGCTTTTTACCAGGACGGGATTCCTTCTTCGTCAGCAGGGAATCAAGAGATTTGATCAGATAGAACCTGGTATACTCCGGCTCGGTGACAATATCAACCATGCCGCGATTGGCAGCGCAGTACGGATTGGAGAACTTGTCTTCATATTCCGCAATCTTTTCCTGACGCTTGGCCTGCGGATCATCTGCAGACTCAATTTCTTTGCGGAAAACAATATTCGCAGCGCCCTGGGCACCCATCACAGCGATCTGCGCAGACGGCCAGGCAATCACAGTATCCGCACCCAAAGATTTGGCGCACATCGCCAGATAAGCACCACCATAAGCTTTACGCGTAATCACGGTGAGCAGCGGAACAGAAGCTTCGGAATAGGCGTAGAGCAGCTTGGCACCATGACGGATGATACCGCCATGTTCCTGTGCAACACCAGGCAGATAGCCAGGCGTATCCACAAAGGTCACCATCGGGATGCCCATCGCGTCGCAGAAACGGATGAAACGGCCTGCCTTATCAGAAGCATTGATGTCCAAGCAACCTGCCATCACCTTCGGCTGGTTGGCGATCACACCCACGCTGATGCCGTTAAGACGGATGAAGCCGACGAGGATATTGGCTGCCCAATACGGCTGCACCTCAAAGAAATCATGGTTATCCGCGATTGCGGTAATCACATCATGCATATCATAAGCCTGATTCGGATTATCCGGCACAACATCGCGCAGGATCTCATCCATACGTTCAGCCGGGTCGCTGCATTCGCAGATCGGAGCGCCTTCCAGGTTGTTGCCAGGCAGGAAGCTGAGCAAACGGCGAATCTGGGCAATGCATTCCGCTTCGTCAGCCGCATAAAAATGCGCATTGCCGCTTGTCTTATTGTGTGCCATCGCGCCGCCAAGCGCTTCAGCAGAGACTTCTTCACCGGTGACGGATTTGATCACCTGCGGGCCGGTGATAAACATATTGGCCTTGTTGACCATAAATACAAAGTCGGTCAACGCCGGAGAGTAAACCGCACCGCCAGCGCAGGGCCCCATGATGACGGAAAGCTGCGGAATTACACCGGAAGCCAGAGTGTTACGCTTAAAAATTTCGCCATAGCCGTTGAGCGCATCAACGCCTTCCTGAATGCGCGCGCCGCCACTGTCGTTGATACCGATGCAGGGTGCGCCCACTTTCACCGCCAGATCCATCACTTTGCAGATCTTGGCAGCATGCATTTCGCCCAGGGAACCGCCGAGTACGGTGAAATCCTGCGAGAAGACATAGACGAGACGGCCATCTACCGTGCCATAACCCGTAACCACACCTTCACCGGGCGCTTCCACCTTATCCATACCGAAATTCGTGCCGCGATGCGTGACAAACTGATCCAACTCGACAAAGCTGCCCTCGTCCAGCAGAGCATTGATCCGTTCGCGGGCAGTCATCTTCCCGCTCTGGTGCTGCTTTTCGATTTTCTTTTCACCGCCGCCGAGAATGACCGTTTCCCGCATAGCGGCAAGCTTTTCCAGCTTGGCTTCTTTCGACATCTGCATACCTCCTAAAGAAATCTGATGCATCTATGTTATAATATATGAAAATATATAATAACCGGCAAACCAAGATCAAGATGACTTTCTGTCGAAACGGATCGCATTTAATCACGCTGGCAGAGTTCAAGCAGCACGCCGCCGGTCGCTTTTGGATGCAGGAACGCAATGCTGGCTCCGCCGGCACCGCCACGGGGGCTTTCATCGATCAAACGTACACCCTGCTGTTTCAGTTCGGCCAGAGCCTCTACGATATTGTCAACACGCAGCGCAACATGCTGGATGCCTTCACCCTTAGCTTCGATGAATTTTGCAATAGGACCATCTTCTGCCGTGGATTCAAGCAGTTCAATTTCGCTGTCGCCGCAGGGGATGAACGCGGTGATTACCTTCTGCGCCGCTACCTCTTCCCGCGCAACGATCTTCAGACCAAGCACACCTTCCCAGAATTTCGCAGCATTATCAATGTTTTTCACCGCTACGCCAATATGGTCCACTTTTAAAACCTTTGCCATTGCGTCATCCCTCCATGATTTTCATAACAGAATATTGGATTAGAACTACATAATAATACATAAATAGCATACCATAAATTCATTCCGGGCGGCAACAATTAAAATTGTTCGTAATTTTCGGTAAATAATCCAATCCTGCACTGTTCCCCTTTTCCGCGCAAACAAGGCAAAACAAAGGTTTGACTTTACCGGCAGGATGCGGTAAAATATACGGGTCAGCGGATAACGCCATATCATGCGTGCCCGTAGCTCAGGGGATAGAGCGCCGGCCTCCGGAGCCGGAAGCGTAGGTTCGATTCCTATCGGGCATACCAAAATCGACAAGCATCAGCAGGTGCTTGTCGATTTTTTTGACCGGACCGGATGCGAAAGCATTAGACTGGCTTTTTTCACAATGCTGCAATCGGCATGCTGGTTGAGCAGAGCGATATATTTCATGAACACCCTGCCCCCAGATCATGCGAATATATAAATGGCTACATGGGCAGGATCCGACAAAAGGCCTGGTCCATCTCCCAATATCATTCTTCCCCCGCACATTGCAACGGCGTGGACAAATCCCTGGCAATCATGTATCATACTCTTAATGCAGAAAACAGGCGAAGGGAGGGGTCGTCTTGTTCATCACCATACGACAAACCCAGGCCAGCAAAAAAAATCTTTTTCAGGTAGAAGGAGAGGCCGGAATCCTGTTTCGTGCTCGAACGCCCTGGGCCAGCATTCAGGCGCCTTTTCAGGCGGAAAACCTGCGACAGTTAACTTTTACCGATGCGCAGGGTAACACATTGTTCCACACAGACTACAATATTCTAGAGAACACCATGCAGGCGGTTTCCCGCTATAAATATCTGTTTGGCACCGCCACCAAGCTGATGGAATACCAGGTGTTAGACAACGATGGAAGATCGCTGGGTTCATTTTACACGCAAATTGACGGTGCCTTCACCAGCCAGATGACCATCGACTACCAAGAGCAGACCTATGCCTGCTATGACCGGGCCTTAGGCAAAATCTACGTTATCAGCGTATTCGATGGCGAGCGGCAGATCGCCCAGATTAGCAAATCGCTGGACGTATGGGATAGGCTGGATATTTTCTATCTATATCTGGATGACGCTTACCAGGATATGCTACCCATCTTGAGCTTTTTTACCATCTATGTTGATGCGCAAAAGTTCAACCGGCCTGGGCATATCGCCGGGCGCTCGGTAGAAAAATCCTGGAGCTATAGCTTCAACCGCAACAACGATAAATATGACCCCGACTGGGTTCGCGAGACCTTTGGGCAGGAAGCTGCCAGACAGCTGGAAGATCTGCTGGCAGCCCGACCGAAAAGGCAGGATGCTGATGCAGAACAGCCCAGAAAATGCCGCAGACTGGTCATTGCCATTCTGGCAGTAATGGTTCTGGTAATTCTCATCGCCGTCGCAGCCCAGATGCTGCTCTCTTCTAAAACTGCCCTGCTCCCAGAAGAATTCGCGGAGATGATGCGCGGATATGGCTATACGGTTGCAGAAAGCGCGCCCAGCGAGATAACTGATGGCTGGGAGCTGGCCTATGCTGCAGAGATGGCGGAACGCAGCATCTGGTACCTCTCATTTTCCTCAGCAGAATCAGCAGAACGCTTCTTCAACCAGGCCAAAGATCAGTACGCACCGGAAACGAACGATATGCATACGGAAATCAGTATCAATTCTGGGCAGAACCAGAAATATACGCTGCTAGCCGACGGGAGATACCTGGTAATTTCCCGTATCGGCGCTACGGTACTTTTAGGCATTGCGCCAGATACGGATAAAGAGCAGATTCAAGACATCCTAAAGGAACTGGGTTATTAATGGCGATGACCATAGATTAACTGTCTTTGCCTGCAAAGGCGCAAAGTGGCTGCGGGTATAACAGGCCGGAATGCCTGCCGGATATCTTCACGCGGGCGGACTTCCTGTCCGCAATTTCTCCAGTTCCATTATTAAGTGTCTAAAACGCCGCCGGCGACAATGCGCCTGCGGCGTTTTTGCAGCATCAATTCTTGACCCCAATTACCTCTGCCCTTAAAAAAACATAAACCGGATGTTTACCGCATCCTACCCAAAAACTGCCCCTCTAAAATCTTGTCCGCGCGGTCGGCAATCTCCCCACCTGCCAAAGCATAATCCGTTTGCCTGTATTTCTCCCCGCTTGCGCCAAGTCACTCACCATAGAGCAGTTCACCGATCGTCGCTTCAGTCAGGGTCAGATATTCCGTGCTAATATAGGCGGAACCGCCGCGGTAGGAAACCTGATGCCACCCTTCACTGCTGTTTGCCTGCAATACGATGAACTGATCATTTTCTGCCGCCGTAAACAGGATATTTCCTGAGGTAGAGGGAGTCTGCCGCACATTCACCGCATCGCTGCCAGTCACCGTGCCAACCGTGACCGGTTTATCCGTCAACCATTCGCTGACATAAAGATAATCCGCATTGACATAAGCAATGTCTCCACGGCAACGCACCTCATACCAGCCTGCCTCCGGCCCAGAAACGACTTCCAATAATGCGCCGCGCTGTACGGTATCCAGAATGCGACCTTCGGTCGAAGGTTCAATGCGGATATTGACCACCGCGCCGTCGACAACCATCCCAACCTGCACGGTTGATACTTTCTGCGCATCCTCCAGCGGCTCTGTATCTTCACTGTCCGGCAGATCACCGGTCTCGGGTTCCGCCTGATGGCAGCCTGCCAGCAGAGCAAAGAGCAGGATCAACAGAACAGACAGAAGCAAAGACAAAAGACTGCGTTTTTTCATCCCACACCTCCTATCATCAGATCACAATAAGTTATTGTCAATCTCGTCGATAAACGGCTGCCGGTCGGCCAGGGAATCAAAGTATTTCTCATCCGTCAAAAGATCAAAATCAAAAGTAGCGAAAAGAACGTCCGCCTGCTCGCTGGAAAATGCCAGTACCTCGCCGTCCGGCAGCACTGCCAACGAAGGCGCACCGGGTGCATCATTCGCTGCCAACAGGAAGCAACGATTCTCTGCCGCGCGACTACGGCAAAAAAGCTCGAATTCCGCACGGCGTGCTTTCGGCCAATATGCCGGCACCAGCAACAGCTTCGCCCCACGCAAGGCAAGGTTGCGGAACAACTCCGGAAAGCGAAGATCATAGCAGATCGCCAGACCCGTACAGACTGCGCCAGCACCGGTTTCCAACAGAAAACGGACCGCCTCATCCCCTGCGCTCAGATACTGCTGCTCCTGCAATTCCCGCGGGAATAGATGCGCCTTCCGGTATTTTGCCGTGATCCGACCGTCCGGCGCAACCACGAACATCGTATTATGATACTTGTCATGTCTGCGTTCCAGAATGCTACCGCCGGCAATCCACACACCATGCGCGATTGCGCTCTCCCGCAGCAAGGAAACGCTGGGTCCGCTACTGCCTTCCGCCAGGAGCGATACCCGTGGCAGATCATAACCCGTATTCCACAATTCTGGCAGCAGAACCAGCTGCGCCCCGCCATCAGCTGCCTGCCGTATCAGCGTCGCAGCCATCTGGAGATTTTCTTCCATCTGCCCGATCTGCGGCACGAACGTGACCGCCGCCGTCTTAAGCTTCATCTCCGATCAACTCCAAAAAATCGCCCAAACGCTGTAGCCGGTAAGGCGCGACCACAGCCTCTTCGCGGTCGTAAACCCAATCATTGCGCAGAAAATGTGCGGTCTGCAGCCCGGCGCGATGCGCCGGATTGATATCTGAGCGAATGCTGTTGCCCACCATCCAGGAGCGGCTGGCATCGATCTTCCATTTTTCCAGCAGCTCACGATAAGCATCAACATTTTTATGCGGGACAATCGCATAGGCCAGAAAGTATGACAGCAATCCGCTGCCCTGCAGGCGGTTCGTCTGCGCAGTTACATCGCCCTCGGTAATCAGATACAGCCTTACCCTGCCCTGCAATGCAGCCAGCAACTGCGGCGCACCTTCGATCACAGCCGGCGGCGCCATATAGGTCTCCTGCCGGATACGTTCGATCGCCGCCAACGCCGGCCCTGCTGCCGGGCGTCCGCTAAAATGGGAAAAAGTCTGCACCATCGCCTCGGTAAAGCAATGATGCGATACTTGACCGCGCTGCCGCACATTGCGGATATCTTGGTCGTGCAGATAGGCGGCCCAATCCTCCGCGCAGCCAAATCTCGCATACGAGGCCAAGAACGCACAGAACAATTCCGTTGCCCGCTGATAAGTGGCATAACTGTAAACAAGCGTATCGTCAAAATCAAAGATGACCGCGTCCACATTCATAAGCGCAGCCCTGCCAAATTATGCTGATAACGCATATCGCGGTCGATTGCCATTCGATGGATATGGCAGGACTCCAGCATGCGTGAAGCAGCTCGCTCGCCGATATTCTGCTCCAGCTCCATAATGCTGAGGTTTGTCGTGATCACGCAGGGTAAACTGCGGTTATAACGATGATTGATAATCGTGAATAGCTTATTGCTCACCCATTCCGTATAATTATGCGCACCCAGATCATCCAAGATCAGCACCGGCGCCTGATAAGCGCGTTTGATGATCTCTGTTTCATCCATACCCTCATTTTCCCGCCGGTAGCTGGCACGCAGGCTATCCAAAAATTCCGGCACAACCAGGAACAGCACGTCTTTGCCAGCCTCCAGCAATTCATTTGTGATCGCTGCAGCCAGATGCGTCTTGCCACAGCCAACCTCCCCCTCAAAAAGGATGCTTTCCGTCTCCTCGCCCCGTATACAGGCTGCCGTAAAGCGGCGGGCATCCTCAAATGCACGCTTTGCTAATGAACGATAGCTGGCATTTTGTAATTTTAAGTCCGCCGGATAAACACGCAGCTCAAAATTATCAAAGCGCATCCGCCGCAAGCGGGTTGTCAATCCGGCGGATGTTTTCCGCACCAACAGCTGCGCATCATTGCGGCAGGTGCAGGGGCGTGCATAGCCATTCTCGATCAGATATCCTGTATCACGGCACAGCGGGCAGTCATAAAGCTCCGCGTCATCCCCTTTTGCTTCTGCTGCCATTTCTCCAAACAATGATTCCAGTGCCGTCAGATCCTGTTTGATCCCATCCATAGGCTCTCTCATTCCTTCAATATTGCCTCATAGAGTTCGTCATATTTATGTTTGTCCACTTTTTTCTCCGCAGTTTTCCTGCCACTGCGGGCTGCCGGCTGCTCTTGCTTGATATCATACTTACGTACCAGCTCCAGCGTCGTCAGCTTTTTCTGCTGCCAATCCTGCAGGATTGAATAGATATAAGCAAAGCTGCATTTATCATGCATCACCGCACGGGTCAACGCTTCGTCGATCAACTCGGGAGGTATTTTTTCCTCATCCAGCCAGCTACGCAAACGGTCGCTTTCCGTATACTTCAAATTGCGGCCAAAACCCTGCTCGAACCGGCGGTAAAGCCGGCTCAACTCCTGCATTTCCTTACTATCCTGCAGATTTTGCCTGCGCCGTGAAGATTTGCTGCCGGTGGATCGATCTGTCGCACATGCAGGGCGATTACCGACAGCCCAGCTTTCATAAAGCGCATTGATCATCCCGTTGCAGGTATAAATGCCTTCCTTCTCATCGTATTCCAGCAGCCCGCGGCTGCAGAAAGGCTGCGTGATCGCCTGGGTACTGTCCTCCGCGCAGCCAAATTCCGCTGCGACCTCGGCCCTGGATAGTCTGCCGCGATCCAGCATGGGGGCAATTAAACGCAGCAAGCAGATCAGCTCGCTTTCCGAAAGCCCCCAGGCTCGATAGCAATGCAGCAGCGTCATCGGTACTGGCCGGCAATCGCGCAGCAAATGATGCGCAAAGCCAGCCACGATGTTCTGTTCCCGTTTTCCGCTGCCCACAAAACCGCCTCCGTCACTGTAATTGCTTCAAATAATCGCGCACGCGGATCAGCTTCTCCAGATCGCGGGCAAGCGTAATCTGTTGCAGCATCGTATTGATATCCGCCAGCAGATTCTCGTCAGCCACGCGCTGTTCGAAACCAGATACATGATCAACGAGCGGCGCATCTGCCGCAAGATCAAACACATCGCCCAGGCTGGGTACTTCTGTCGCCACATGCAGGGTATCTGTGACCAGGGCGGCAAAAGATAGGGCCGAATTCTCTTCGCCATGCGTAACAAAGATCTTTTGCGGCAGCTTCTGAAAGCCGCGCAGCCAGGCAAGCATCTCATTTTTATCCGCATGCGCAGAAAAACCCTCCATATTGTGGATCTGCGCCTTGACATCTATCTCCTCGCCATGGATGGTGACATGCGTTTCGCCGTCGATCAGCCGGCGGCCCAGCGTGCCTTCCGCCTGGTAGCCAAAGAAGACAACCGAACTTTCCTTGCGCCAGAGGTTATGTTTAAGATGATGTTTGATTCGTCCAGCATCCGCCATACCGCTGGCTGAAATGATGATCGCACCCTTTACCGAATTCAACTGCTGCGATTCGGCCACCGAACGGGTACAAGTCAAATTTTCCAAGATAAACGGCGGCCTGCCCTCTTCATGGAAAAGCTTGGCAGTCAGCTTATCGTAGTAATCCGGGAAGGAAGCAAAGATCTCTGTTGCGCGGACGGCCATCGGGCTGTCAACATAAACCGGGCATTCCGGTATCAGCTTTTTCTGCAGCATTTCATTGAGCATGTAGAGGATATCTTGCGTGCGGTCAACGGCAAATGCCGGGATGACGACATTGCCGCCGCGATAGATCGTATCGTTGATGATCTTCGTAAAATGCGGCATCTCCTCTTCCATGCCGCCTTTATGCTCCCGATTACCATAGGTGGATTCCATCACCAGATAATCCGTTTCATCGATGATATACGGGTCGCGTACGATCGCCTGATCATTTCTGCCCAAATCACCGGTAAATACCAATTTGCGGGATACGCCATCCTCTTCATAACGAATCTCCACCATCGCAGAACCCAGGATATGCCCGGCATCGCGCAGCACGATGCGCAATCCTTTGGCAGGAGAGAATTCCGTGTCATAGGCTACCCCCTGGAATTGCGCCTGCACCGCCTCTGCGTCTGCGACAGTATAAATCGGTTCCAGCGGCGGTTCGCCGGCGCGCGCCCGTTTTCTGTTTTTGCGTTCAATTTCTGATTCCTGGATATAGCCGGAATCCGGCAACATGATTGCGGACAGGGCCTCTGTGGCAGTCGTGGTAAATATTTTACCGCGGAACCCCTTTTTATATAATTTTGGCAGCATACCGCTATGGTCTACATGCGCATGCGTCAGAATGACAAAATCGATCGCACCTGGGTTGAATGGAAAATCCCCATAGTTATGTTCCTTCAATGCTTTGTTGCCCTGAAACATGCCGCAATCAACAAGAAACTTTGTTTTGCCATGCTCCAGCAAATAGCAGGAGCCCGTCACCGTGCGGGCGGCGCCCAAAAAACTGATTTTCATAAATATGACCTCCCTTAGCGTCAAATGGGCATTGCCCAGATAAATATACCATACCTACTTATTATAATTTTCTACTCCTCCCTTTTAATCCCTGCCGTTTCCAGGTGAAATATTCCACCAGGTGCGGGTGGCTGATTTGGTTGTTCCTTTTGCGCAAAACCCTTGGAAAAAATTATTAAAAAAAGATTTGACAAGTGCGGGGAAAATTGGTTATAATATCACCGTTGCAAATTTCGGCGGGACGTAGCGCAGTTTGGTAGCGCACTTGATTTGGGATCAAGGGGCCGCAGGTTCAAATCCTGTCGTCCCGACCAAGAGAACCGTTTCTTTCGCCGGGAAAGATTATAATGGGGTGTAGCCAAGCGGTAAGGCAACGGTCTCTGAAATCGTCAGTCAATGGTTCGAATCCATTCACCCCAGCCAAGCGCCCGTTTCTACGGGCGCTTTCCCCATACTTGGGCAGAATCATCAATTTTCATTCGGAGGAGGCATTATGAACGGCAACGCTTTGTCGCTGCGGAAAAACGACCGCACCTTTTACAAAACAGCGGCCGCCATCGCAATACCCATCATATTTCAGCAACTGATTGGCATTTGCCTGAATATGATCGATACGATGATGATCGGCAAACTTGGCGTCAACGAGCTTTCTGGCGTTGGTGCGGCAAACCGCGTTTTTTTTGTCTTCGTGATCGTTTGTTTTGGTTTTTACAGCGGTTGTTCTGTTTTGCTCGCACAATATTACGGTGCGGAAGACACCAAAAACATCCGGCGGATCCTCGGCATCGATTACATATTTGGCGCTTCCCTCTCCTTGTTGGTCATGGCAGCCAGCTTTCTGCTTGCCCCGCAGATCATCTCGCTATTTGCCGATGAGCCGGAAGTGATTGATTTTGGTGTTCGCTACCTGCGCATCGTGCAGATTTCATATATTTTCACTGCGCTCACCTACGTATTGACCTTCAACTGCCGCGCCATCCATCGGCTGGTAATGCCAACGATCATCAGCTGCGTTGCATTAGGCATCAACACTTTCCTCAATTATTGCTTGATTTACGGCAATTTCGGTCTGCCAAAATTGGGCGTAGAAGGTGCGGCGATTGCCACTGTCATCGCGCGTGTGGCAGAATCAATTTTTATCTTTATCTATGTTTATTGCGCCAAAAACCACCCGCTGGCAGGTCGGCCGCACGAACTATTCAGCTTTGGCCGCACGATGCTGCGTCGTGTGCTGCACACAACCTATGCCGTCGTCATTTCTGAAGGCACTTGGTCGATCGGCAATGCCGTCTACTATATCGCCTATGGGAAGACCGGCGGTGCAGCCTTGGCGGTTGTCCAGGTTGCAAGTGTAGCGGTTGATCTCTTCCAGGCGATCTTTTTTGGCGTCGGCAACGCCTGCGCGGTAATGATCGGTAACGAACTGGGGCGGCACAATACCCAGCGCGCCTATGAATATGCCAAAGATTTCCTGCGGTTTACCTTGTTTATCTGTATTGCGATGACCGTATTGTTCTGGTTTGCCAAAGCGCCGATCATTCGCTTCTATGATTTTGATGCCATAACAAGCGCCCTGCTCGATAGCACACTGAACACCTATGTCATCTATCTGTTGCCACGCATGCTCACTTATACTCTCTTTATCGGCATTCTGCGCGCTGGCGGCGATACCCGTTTCTGTATGCTACTCGATGTTGGCGGCATCTGGTGTATTGGCGTGCCACTCGCCTTCCTCAGCGCAATTGTTTTTCAATGGCAGTTGCC
>CALXRV010000066.1 GCA_944390945.1 uncultured Clostridia bacterium | reverse complement strand
TGCGTCGGATGGCCGTTCAAATAGGTATAGGGAATCCGCTGCAGAACCTGTTCAACCAGCAAATCGCGCAGTTTTTTCCATGCCGCAGCATGTTCCTGCCATTGCGCGGCGGTCAGCTCTGCCGCTTTGCCAAAGCCTACGATACCCGGCATATTCTCCGTGCCAGAGCGCAGCGTACGTTCCTGGCCACCACCCCAGACACGACGTTCCAAGGTAACGCCCGGTCGCAGATAAAGCGCGCCCACCCCTTTAGGGCCGTTGATCTTATGCGAAGAATAGGTCAGCATGTCCACGCCCAACTCCGCTACATCACAGGCAATCTTGCCAACGCTCTGCACAGCATCCGTATGAAAAAGTGCGCCGCGCTGATGTGCTAGCTCCGCCAGTTCGGGAATTGGATTGATCGTGCCTACTTCATTATTCGCATGCATGATCGTGACCAGAAAAGTATCGTCGCGCAGCGATTCGCGTAACGTATCCGGCTGTACCATACCATAGCTATCCACCGGCAGGACTGTAAGATCAAAGCCTTCCCGCGCCAGCTCTTCGCAGCTTTCCAATACGGCATGATGCTCCACTGCCGAAGTGATGAAATGCCGTTTCCCCAGCTTTGCGGCATGTGCTGCCGCACCAAAAATAGCAATATTATCTGCTTCCGTACCACCGGAAGTAAAGGTAATCGTTTCCGGCGTTGCATGGATCAGCTCTGCTACACGCGCACGCGCCTGGTCAAGATATCCCTTTGCATCCGCCCCAAAATGATGTAGGCTGGATGGATTGCCATAATGCTCACGCAGAAAATCCGCCATCGCGTCAACGACTTCCGGAAAAAGCGGCGTCGTCGCCGCATGATCGAGATAGATTCCTTCCATGCTTATTTTCCCTCCCGTTTCACCAGGTCAGCGATCGTATATTTATCCAGTACTGCACCGATGGCGTCCTGTATCTCCCCCCAGAGGAATGCGCTCCCGCAACAATCGCGTCGCGCGCAGTCTTCTTCATTGGCCTCGCTGACACAAGATGCCAGCGCCAGCGGCCCTTCCAACGCGCGAAACACCTCGCCCACGCGAATCTCCTCCGCCGGCCTGGCCAAAAAATAACCGCCTTGCGCACCGCGGCTGCTGGCAATAATGTTCGCCCGTTTCATCGGGACCATCAACTGCTCAAGATACCCTTCGGATAATTGCTGCCGCGCTGCGATCGCAGACAAGGTGATCGGTTTTTCTGCATCATGCACTGCCAAATCCAACACTGCCCGCAGACCATAACGCCCTTTGGTTGAAATGTTCACAGCAGCACCTCCTTTAATTCCTATCTTTCAGATAGGAATTTCATACCAAGTATAAACCTGCTGCAACAGAAAGTCAAGCCCGCAGATCAGCCGCTGGAAAAAGTAACGGCAGCAACCGTGGCAGCACGTGCACCTGCGCTTCAGTATAGCCAGGCACTTCGCCATCCAGCTCAATGGCGATCGGCCGCTTTGTTCGCAGCAAAACCTGTTTACATTTCATCGCATGCACGCCGCATGCCTGGAAAAAACCCCCGCGGTAAACGGTTGGCAATAACCGCAAAATATCCTTTCGGCTGCGTTCTTCGATCAGCAACAAATCCAACCAGCCATCATCCAGCGATGCCTGCGGAAAAAGCAACATACCGCCGCCGATATATCTACCATTGCCCACACCGATAATGATATAGCGGCCGGAAAATCCTTTCTCATCCGCAATGATCTCTGCATCGGTATAGGAAAATCCCATTAATACACAAAACGCATTCAACATAAAAGCCAGCCGCCCATTACGCAGCCAGCGCTTGGCACGGCCAGCTCCGGCATTCACACGCACACAGGTATCTGCACCAGCCCCTGCATCAAAGCTGTTAAGGAAATAGGATACCCTTGGCATGTCCTCCCGGCCCCTGAAGGTGCAACGGCCAACATCCACCCGGCGAATAACGCCGCTTTGCAGCAGGTCTGGCGGCGCACTGTGCTTTTTCCCATATAAGGTACGCGCCAGATCACATGCAGAGCCTGCTGGATGAAATGCCAGGATCAAATCATCCCGAATTAATCGGTCATCCCGGATAATCCCATTGATCACATCGTGCAAGCTGCCATCCCCGCCAAAGACAACCACCGCTTCTGCGCCGCGCTGTAAAACGGCTTCCCGTACCTGGCGTCCGGCTGTCCCCGCCCCTTCTGTATATTCCCAAAAGAGATCCGGTTGGCGCTTGATCAGATCCGGCAAAATCTGCCGCCAGGCAGCGCCGCATTTCCCACCGCCCGCCAGCGGATTCACGATGCAATATAGCCGCTTTCCAGCAATGCCAGCTCCCATTTCCGCGCATCCTTCCCGGTGATCACCATTCATCCGCACCAGCATAATACCGCACCGCTCCTGCGTCCTTGCAGTTTGCCAAAAGTGAAGCCACATCGCCGATCAGCGGTAGTGGGTCGCCGTTTGCCAATTCTGCCAGCGGGTATAACACAAAAAGCCGCTCGCTTAATCGCGGATGCGGCAACTGCAGCCGTGCATCATCCGCGCGGCAGTCATCATAAAGCAGAATATCTATATCCAAAGTACGGCTTCCCCAGCGGACCAACCTTTTCCGACCAGCGCGCTGTTCCAGCTCCTGGCATAAATCAAGCAGAGAATGCGGGGGCAATTCAGTTTCGATCAACAACGCGCCATTGAGATAATCCGGTTGTTCTACCGGACCCCAGGCTTCTGTTTCATACAGAGAGGATCGACGAAGAACCCGTACGCCCGCCGCCTGTTCCAAGCCAGCTACTGCCTGCCTTAAGTACCCGGCACGGTCACCCAAGTTGCTACCGCAGGAAAGATAAGCGCGTGCCATCAGCGTGCACGCTCCAGTATCACTTCTGCAGGGAAGCTGACCTCGCCAGCCCGCGCTGCACACTTCTTCACCCGCACCGTCACCTGCTGAACTAGAGGTTCTGCTAAGGCCAGTGTAGCGATCCGCTCTGCCAATGCTTCGATCAAATGGTAACTGTTGTTCTCGGCAAATTCACGAACGCGCTGATACAATGCTCCATAATCCACCGTATCCGCCAAATCATCCGAAAGCCCCGCCTGATGCAGGTCCAAAAAAAGCGTGAGCGAAATTAAAAAATGTTGCGGTTCCCGCTGCTCCTGATCATATACGCCATGGCAGGCAAACAAGGGTATCTCAGGCAAACAGATACGATCCATCTTAATTCTCCTCCTGCAAGAGCCGGAGCGCCCTGGCGACCGGCACAAAATGTTCCACTTCATGTACGCGGATAATATGTACGCCATGCAAAAGGCAATAGGCAGACAAAGCACTGTTACCATATGGCGCCGCGCCGGCCCGTTCGCCAGAAAGCGCGGCAACGAAACGTTTATGCGAAAAACCTGCCAGCAGCGGTCTGCCGGCAGCAGCCAACTGCGGCAAGGCCCGCATCAGCGTTACATTTTCTGCTACATTTTTGGCAAAGCCAAAGCCGGGATCAAAAACCAGTTGCCATTCCGCCACACCAACGGATAAGGCTGTACGACGGCTGGCTTGGAAAAAGGCCAGCACTTCATTAACGATAGCTGCATGTCCGCCTTCCTCGCCATCGCGATGCATGACGATCAGCGGAACACCATATTCCGCCGCTAAATGATAGATCGCTGTATCCTGCTTACCACCACAATAGTTGATCGCTGCAGCGCCTGCTTTCAGTGCAGCCTCAGCAACTTCAGCCTTGTCCGTATCCACGGAGATTGGCACTGAACAGATCTGCACAGCCTGCCGCAAAACCGGCGCCAATCGCTGCCATTCTTCCTCCGCGGATATCGGCTGATGTCCCGGGCGGCTCGACATTGCGCCGATATCGATCAGATCCACGCCGGCAACCAGCATCTGTTGCAAACGATGCAAAGCGTCTGCTGGGTGCAGATAGGCACCGCCATCGTGAAAGCTATCCGGCGTGACATTGAGGATGCCCATGCAGAGCGGTCGCAGCCAGGCAGCCGGAAATTGTTGCAGCCAGGTGATGAATTCTCGTTTATCGATCAAACTCTCATCCTCAACACAGGCGGGTTTGCATATTCCACCGCCGTTCCTGCAGGCTATAGTTCCAGTGCCATATATTCGTTTTTGATCCAGCCACGGCGGCGCATCGGCCAGGCAAAAAGCAAAGTCAAAACCGCCGGTAGCAGGATATGCAGCAAAAGCATGGACAACCATACATCAATGCTGCCACCCATTGCGACAATGGTCGAAATCTGGCCGACAAAACCAGCCGTTCCCATCCCAGCACCAACCGGAATATTCGTCATCTGCCAAACCGTGATAGAAAGCGGCCCGGTCACCATCCCCGCTAATGTTGGAGGCAGCAGAATCAGCGGATGGCGAATAATATTCGGCACCTGCAGCATGGAAGTACCAATACCCTGCGCAACCAGACCACCCCAACGATTTGCCGGGAAACTCATTACCGCAAAGCCAACCATCTGCGCGCAGCAACCGGCCGTTGCCGCGCCAGCCGCCAGACCGGAAAGATCCATCATAATGCAGAGCGCTGCACTGGAAATGGGTGCTGTCAGCGCCAAGCCGACTACGGTGGCAACCACAATACCCATCAGAACCGGCCGCAATTCTGTCGCCCACATGATTGTATCGCCCAGCCAGCGCATGAACATATCGATATAAGGGCCGATAAATTGTGCTGCCAGAAACCCGGCCACAAAGGTGACGACCGGGGTGACCATGATATCCAGCTTCGTTTCCTTGGATACCAGCTTGCCAAATTCCGCACCGATCACCGCTGCGATAAAGGAACCAGCCGGACCGCCCAGCTCATTACCGGCGGCGCCTGTGATCACAGAAGCAAAAAGCACAAGTGGCGGCGCATTGAGTGCGTGTGCGACCGCAACACCAATTGCCGGCCCCATCATCCCCTGCGCTAAAGTACCACATTCGATCAGCCAATCAATGGAAAGCTGCTCACCGATCGTTTTAACGATCAAACCGGAAAGCAGGGAGGCAAAAAGCCCGAGCGCCATTGCGCTCAAGGCCTTCAGCAAATAACGATCCACGCTGATCACAATATCTTTTCGCCGTAAAAACCGTTTCACGGCACGAAAAAAACCTTTGGCTACAGTTGCCTTTTGCTCGTCCATGACGATCCCTTCTTTAAGCATTATTCTGTCTGCAACCGGTGGCAGATACCAAACGGAACCGGTTAATGATCCTTATGGTCAAAAAAGATGTTAACGTCCGGCTTGTTCTCATCCTCACTACGATCAGCTGCTTTTCCCTGCTTTGCCGTTGGTGCAGCAGTCAGATCGCCATCCGGATGGAACTCGGCAAACTCGTCTTCAATCAAAACGTCTTCATGCGGTTTGCGCGGGAGCTCTGTTGCCAGCTCAGAAGCAGATTTTGCTTCCGACACCATCGTCTTGGCTTCAGCGCGCCGTGCCGCTTCCTGCGCGCGACGCTCAGCTTCGGCTGCCGCGGCAAGACGCTTGCGCTCCGCTTCCTCTGCCGCACGCTGCTGATTGGCTTCTTCTTCCGCAAAAGCATCCGCTGCTGCTTTACGCATCGCGGCAGATTCGGAAACGCTGTTTTGCATAATGTGATAGAACTCTACGGCTTCCACCGTCTCTTTTTCCATCAAAAGCGCTGCCAGCGCATGCAATTCATCAAGATGCGCACGCAGAATTTTTTCCGCACGATGATACGCTGTGTCCATCCAGACCCGCGCTTCCTTGTCAATCGCATAAGCGATCGCTTCGCTATAATTGCGCTCATGCGAAATATCCCGGCCAAGAAAAACCTGCTCCTGCTGACGTCCAAAAGTCAATGGCCCCAACTCTTCGCTCATACCATAGCGCGTAATCATCTCACGCACCGTCGACGTGGCACGCTCCAAGTCATTCTGTGCACCGGTAGAAATATCTTTTAACACCAGCGCTTCTGCCATGCGCCCACCCAGCAGCAGGACAAGACTGTCCAACATCTGCGATTTTGTTGCATAATTACGGTCCTCTACCGGCAGCAACAAAGTATAGCCGCCCGCGCGACCGCGCGGAATGATTGAGACCTTATGCAACGGGTCGGAATTCGGTAAGAAATAGGAAACGACGGCATGCCCGGCTTCATGGTAGGCAACCAAGCGTTTCTCACTATCGCTGATCACCTTGGATTTTTTCTCTGGTCCAGCAATCACCCGCTCCACCGCTTGTTCCAGTTCTTCCATGCCGATTTTCTGCTTGTTATGCCTGGCCGTCAACAACGCAGCTTCATTCAGCACATTCGCCAGATCCGCGCCGGTAAAACCAGGGGTACGGCGTGCGATCACATCCAGATTAACCGAGCTTTCCAACGGTTTTCCCTTAGCATGCACATCCAGGATCTGCCGGCGACCGGCCACATCCGGCGCATCCACGGTAATCTCCCGGTCAAAACGCCCAGGACGCAACAGTGCCGGGTCGAGGATATCCGGTCGATTCGTGGCAGCCATGACAATAATACCTTCGTTGTTGGCAAAACCATCCATCTCCACCAGCAGCTGATTCAACGTCTGCTCGCGTTCATCATGCCCACCGCCAAGACCAGCGCCACGCTGGCGGCCTACGGCATCGATCTCATCGATAAAAATGATGCAGGGGCTGTGCTTCTTCGCCTGTTCAAACAAATCGCGCACACGGCTCGCACCCACACCAACAAACATTTCAACAAAATCAGAACCTGAAATGGAAAAGAACGGTACACCGGCTTCACCAGCTACCGCGCGTGCTAGTAGCGTCTTCCCGCAGCCGGGGGGACCATACAACAGCACGCCCTTCGGGATCCGCGCGCCGATGGCATTGAACTTACGCGGATCACGCAAAAACCCGACGACCTCTTCCAGCTCTTCCTTAACTTCATCTACACCGGCAACATCTTGGAAGGTGACCTTCTGACGTCCATCTGTCTGCAGTTTTGCCCGGCTTTTGCCGAATTGCATCACCTTGCCGCCGCCGCCCTGCCCCTGTTGCATTAAAAAAGCAAACAGACCAACAATCAGCAACATGGGGATCACTGTCATCAGCAGCGAACTCCACCAGCTTGTTGTCAGCGCATCATAATTTACTGCGATGCCAAGTTCGGTGAGATACGGACCTAAATCCATATCCGGGAATACAATCGCCTCAAAACGGCTGCCGTCGCTCACCAAGGTGCCACTGATCACATAGCGGCCAGCCTCCGCTTCATTAGAGATCGTCACTTCCGCAATATTACCGGCTTGCACCTGGGCCTGAAACTCGCTGTAATTCAAATGCGTAACCGGATCTGGTTGATTGCCCCAAGTATAAAAAGACAAAACAACCAGCACGATCAAAATAAAGATCGTGGAATTTTTCAGCAGTCTGTTCAAAGGCGTCTCCTTTCCTACCAGAACCACTCTATCGTCTCACAGAGCGGCTGTTGCCGCGCTGGTACAACTCTTTTCCGCATCAATTTGAGAAGCAAAAATGCTGCCTGCTAAACTGCCAGACATTATATAATTTTATCACAACGCTTGATTTTTATCAATATGCACTTGCCGTTCCTCACATGAATTTCTGCTCGCCAAAGCTTAGGCACCCAAAGAATATCGCTGCCAGTCGTAAGCAATGGCCAACAACCGCGCTCATGCTGCGGTACATGTGCATCGATGAATAATTCCTTCAGTTTACGCCGACCGCAACGTCCCCGTGAAGGCAAGCTATCGCCTTGCCTTCGCGTACGCCAATAGGCCTGATCTGCTAAGTCACCAGGGAGCAGAAAACTATCCAGGCCAATGACAGGCCGTGCTTCAGCACAGAGCTCAGTATGATATGCCCAGCCCATCTCTGGTAAAACATGCCAGATATCCTCTGCGCTATCGATTTCCAGCGGATAGTTTTCCTCTACTGCAGGCAACGGCGGCACCTGTGTAGCAAAATAGAGATGCCCACGGCGGTAGGCCTGTATACCTCGTGGCAAGGTGCATGCCTGACCATCGCGCAATGCCAGTACATTTTCCACCTGCAAAAATGAAAGTTCCGGCAGATCCCCCGCAGAAAGACAGAACGCTTTCCGTAGCACCCGCCGCTGCAGAGCTGGCGCCAATGCATCAAAACCAGGCCCATCCAGCGCCACATCGTCCTCCAGCCATAACTCTGCCAACGATATTTCCGCCATTTCGTCCAGCAAGGCATCTTCATCACGGCAGATGAGTGCCGCATTATTCAACGCCTCGCTGATCCGTGGATTATAGCTGGCGAGAAGTGGCATCAGCTGATGCCGGATGCGGTTACGCAGATATTTGTCGCTGTGATTACTCTCGTCCTCACGCCATTCGATGCCTTGCTCCCGCGCATAGCGGCAAATCGCTTCACGATCCAGACAAAGCATTGGACGAATCACACCGTTTTCCACTGGCAACATGGCGGACAATCCCCCCAGCCCACTGCCGCGCAGCAAATGCAACAATACAGTCTCGGCCTGGTCGTCACTATGATGCGCGGTAGCAATCGCCGCGCCACCCAAACGAAAGGCCACACTGCGCAAAAATGCATAGCGTTCACGCCGCGCAGTATCTTGCAGATTTTTTCCCTGCGATAATTGCGCGATATCTGCGGTGCCAGCACAAAACGGCAGCCCATGCCGACGCGCCCAATCACCGACAAAGGTGGCCTCTGCCTCTGCCTCAGGCCGCAGGCGGTGATTAAAATTAGCGATCACGAGCTGAAAGCCCAACTCTTCCTGCAGACGCTCAAGCAGATCTGCCATTACCATCGAATCCACACCGCCCGAGACTGCCGCAATCACCAAATGGCAACGTTCCAGCATCCGTTCAGCCTTCATATATGCCTTGACCTGCCGAAGAATATCCATGTCACGATCTCCGTCCGCGCAAAAGCTTTCGCTGATCTGGGAATCAGCAAACCAGCAAAAGAGAAGAAACTGCGTTGGCAACTCTTAGTATTTCGCCTTTGATAAAGTTTTCCCTTTTCCTTACCAGCACAAACCGCATGCAAAAGCGAACTCTCTTGTTGCAATGAAGTTTTAGGAAATCATTATCTCGTTATCGATTAGCTATTAGGTAAATAGTAACCTCCATCAGATAAATGCTAAACTTAACAAACGATAGTCTTCCCCCGACCGAGAGGTATTGTTTTGCCGCATCGCAAACGATCCGGCACATGATGGATTAGCTATACTTCTGATAGCCGCTTTTTATTCTGCCGCAACATGTAAGGAATTCCAATTTATGCAGACGAGATGACCAGCATAAAACAAGGCAGGCAAACTGAACCATTTGCCTGCCTGCTTCTTGCCTACCAATCTTAAACTCAGTCGTCCTTTGCTTGCATCCAGTTCATGGTTGCAGCCGAATTGGCTGCCCGTTATTGCCGTAAAAGATCAGGCAACTTCTCCCATTTGCGCAACAAGCACGGTAATATCATCTTTAATCTTTCCGCCGCTGATGCTGATCACCTTGTCCAACAAATACTCCGCCAAAGCTTGCGGCGTATTCGCGGCGGCCTGCTCAATAATGCGAGTCAGCCATTGCCCTTCCTCATCAATATCCATATCAAGCAGGCCGTCGCTGGCCAGGATGATCATATCACCCGGCATGATCTGTTCGCTGATCACCTCCTTTTCCACGTGATATAACATGCCAACAGGTAACGAGCTGCCTTTGATCGCCCGTACCGAACTGCCACGCTTGATATAGCTCGCCGCTGCGCCAGTTTTAATAAAATCAGCCATACCAGTATAGAGATCAACAATGCAGAGATCGAGAGTGACAAAGCTTTCCTCCTCGCCGCGCAGCGAAAGCACAGCATTAACAATATCGACCGCGGTATCCTGGCGAAAACCAGCATCCAGCAATCGGCTGACCAGAGAGATCGCTTCTCCGCTTTCCCGCGCTGCCGTGTCGCCAACGCCCATCCCATCGCTGATCAACAGCAGCTGCCGCCCTTCATCCAGCAAAAGGCTGCCGCCGCTATCGCCGCAGACTTCCCTGCCGTTTTTCGCCAGCTGCGCCTTGCCAACATGAAAATGATGCGCACCGCCCGCCAGCAGTCTATAGGAACAACGACCGGCACAATTCTTGCCACCGCAGGAGGTTTCGTGCACATAAAACGGACACCCAAGCAGCCTTCCCACTTCTTCTTCAACTGCCTGCCGGCAAAAGCCTTCGCCGGGACATTCAATATACTGCACCCAGACATCAATCGCCTTATCACTGACGCCGCCAATCCCTGCCGCCTCTACCGGCATGCCGCGGCGCGCCATTGCACGCTGCAATTCGCGTTCCAGAATCTCACGTTCTTCACCAAAATCCGTGATCTCTGAGGCGATTTTTTCTAAAACTTCCGCTGCGCCTTCCAGCTGGTTGCTGATCAACCGTCGGCTGCTGATGCGCTGCAACTGCCAAAAATTACTGCGGCAGTAAAGATCGAACAGGCAGTTTACAATCGCGATTAATTCTCGAATATGCGGACAACGTTTTGAAAAATTTTCCGGTGCATCGCGCAGCTCTGCGATTTCCCCGTCACGCACAGTTTCAAATAAACGGATGATGCCACGGAACGTTTCATGATAATCGATCTCCCAGCAGATATCTTTCATCGAGCAGCGGGCGCAGAGTTGATGGGAAAGCTGTTCCATCGCCGCACGGATATTTGCTTCTTCGTTGATCTTGTCCTCGCCAGACAGTTCAGAAAGAGAATTGGCAAGATCACGAAAAGCCCAGCTGGAATTGCGAAGTTTTCGCATGGCAACGCGCAACAGCCTGGCATTACGCTCCTCTTCTGCACTTTTTAACCCACTGGCCGCAAAAGAGCGTCCCAGCTTTCTGTATAGTTTTGCAGGGATTAAAAGAAAGAGCACGCCTGCTGCTGCGCTGGCAACAAGGCCTGCGCTGATCTCAGCCGCCGTCAAAATATAAAGGGCAAGAATCATATTGCCCAGCAGGAAACCTATTGCCGTTCCGATACGGCCAAAGCTGCCGAAAACTCCTGCCAGCAGTCCGGAAAAGCAATAGCTGGCGATTACTGAAGGCACGATCACCTCGGACAAACTAGGGATCACGCCAAGCATCGCGCCAACCGCAGCGCCTGCTCCACCGCCGCCTAAATAAGCAACAATCATTATTAGCAGACGGCTGACCATGCTTTGCACTTCAATCGTTCCAAGGTACCAACCGTTCAATCCGCAGACCATGCCCATTGCAGCAAGAAAGATACAGATTGTCTCATCCGCTGTAAAACGGCGTGTGACATCAAACCGACGCAGTGCGCTGAGGATAACGAGAAAAACTAGAGATAAGCCAGCAGAGATCACGCTTTCAAAAATCGAGATCATCAGCTGGTAGTCTGTAAAGGTGGTCAGGGCAATCAGCAGGCCCTTGCTGACCAGCGTTGCAGCTAACACCATGCCGGGAACAACAAACCATTGCTTTTTTCCATCAACATGATAAAGCAGGAAGATTACCGCCAACAGCGCGATGATCGCTGTATAAACCAGAAAAAACTCTCCTTGCAGCGAACTGTACAATCCGAGTAGCACAGGGATCGCAGACAAAGCACCTTTTCTGGGATAAGTAACTGCCGCAGCTGCCAGGCAAGCTGGTCCAAATGGATATAATCCACCCAAAATCTGCGCTCTAGCTAAAAGGAAAAAGCAGCTTCCAATTGCCAGCGCGCGCAAATATGCTGTAATGCGATAACTTTTCAGCCTGCTTTTCGCCTGTGTTTTTCCATGGTAGGCCGGCTCTGCCGCCGCTGCGCCACTGCTACGTTTGAAGGGATATATTTTTGGTGCATCAGACATCATATCACCGCTTTCTTAAGGATGAAGGCCGCCGGCATCCCATCCATCTCCGGACGAGCTTGCAATCCTATTATAAATGCCCGACCGCGGTGAAATATGTCGCAGCGGGTCTCTGCCGGAAAGGAAGTTTTCGACAACTATTACTTACTAAATCATACCTGCTATCCCAGCATTTGGATTTGGCGCGGACGGATCAGGAGTGTTAAAATATCCTTATAGAAAAACATAGGAGGTCATT
The DNA here is from genome assembly GCA_944390945.1 of uncultured Clostridia bacterium. Classification (GTDB taxonomy): domain Bacteria; phylum Bacillota; class Dehalobacteriia; order UBA4068; family UBA4068; genus CALXSV01. Next base: position 52,208 of record CALXRV010000066.1, on the reverse strand, counting down.
GATGAAACGTCTATCCAAAAAGATTTTTGCCGTCCTGCTCCTGCTCATATTGCTGCTGATGCCGGTAGAACGCATGGCCGCTTGTCCAGCCGGCAATAGCGACTGTCAATCGCCTACCCCATGCAGCATATTTTCCCGCACCTTGTCAGATCTGGTATCGTGCTGTCAAACAAGTACAACAGAGGGCGAAAGTTTATCCAGCACTGTTTATCGTCTTCTCCAATCGATTTATCATGAACAAAATGTTACACCGCAAAAACAGCAATGGCTAACCACAGCTGAACCCAACAACATAGAGCAAGTAGCACCTGATGAAAAAGAAAAGCAATCGGAAAACACCGTCAGCCATACATATCAAGCAACCGGAGAATTGACCAAAACTACGGAGAGCGAATATGCAGCTGAAGTCGTCCGCTTGGTCAATGTGGAGCGGGCCAATGCTGGTTTGCCAGCTTTGGAGGCTGATCCGCTCTTGACAGAAGCAGCAGCCCTGCGCACAGTTGAGATCATCGATCTCTTTTCTCATACCAGACCAAACGGCAGTTCCTGCTTTACCGTACTAGACGAATTACAGGCAACTTATCGCTTGGCCGGAGAGAATATCGCCATTGGCCAGCAGACGCCACAACAGGTTGTCAGCGCCTGGATGGATTCTCCCGGACACCGTGATAATATTCTTCATCCAGGATATAGCCGGATCGGTGTTGCCTGCTTGGAAAACAACAATAGTTACGGGGGATATGCCTGGGCACAGTTTTTTGCCGATTAGCTATGTATCTATGGATTTCTACAACTGCATTGTTCCACATCTATGTCAAAATAGGTTACCCTAAAAAAGCGGGCCGGAACGATTCCGGCCCGCTTCAGCACTTCAGCAATGGAAGCCTAGCAAGGTATGATAAAACAAATTAAAGCCCCAACCAAGAAATAAAAGATGAAGTTATACGAATCATTGTAGGAAAAATGATAATAACAGAGGCCATGCGTGCCGTCTGTAGTAATGCAGTTTTAGTAGCATCCGCGCCCAAGTCCTCCGCCAGCAGACTCATTTCCTGAATGCCACCTGGAGAACAGATAAACATACAAGTAAGTAAATCTTCTTTAGAAAACTTATGCATCAGAAACGATACACCAAACATAAAAACAAGTACACCAGCTGCTAAGATCAATATGGGAATAATCAGATCCGCCATTCCTAACACACAAGCCAAAGTTACCTTTTGCCCAATATAAGCCCCGGAAAAAAACCTCAAATACGGATTACAAAACCGCGGGACATAGGCCTTGCCAGTACAAATACTAAATATTGCAGCACCAATCATGCCACCAATCAGCGCACCTGCTGTTATGCCGATCTGCCAGAATAATATGCCTACAACTCCACCAGATAACATGCTAGATAAAAAATGTAACCAATCCTGGCGAGAGATATGTTTCTGCTTCTTCTTATCTGTAGCTGGGCTGCTCGTCTCCTCACCCGTCTGCACGGCAGGCTGCTTTTGGGCGACTTTACGAAAAAGTGGTGGGAAACAAAGATAAATCACCAACAGCCGGCTAAGCTGCAGGATAACCACATAGGAAGAATTCGCACCAAAATCATCAGAAATAATTGCCATATCGGTCATACCGCCAGGGGCCGCTGCAAAAAGTGCAGTGACAATATCCAAACTACTGGCAAGATGCATAGCCGTACCAAAAATAAAATTATACAGCACCATACTGATCAATAAAATAATCAAAGGGATCAGCAGATGTCGTAGTTTTTTGATATCTTCCTTATGGATTTTTACTCCAAGTACAGTACCGGTAAAAAGCTGTAAAATAATCTTCCAGTTGGTAGGAATATAGGCCAATCCAAAGCTCAGATTAAAGATTACTGTGGCAAACAGCGCACCAATCATCGCGCCAGCAGGGAGTTTTAGTTTTAACCCCAGGAAACCACCAGCTACAGCAATGGAAACTGTCAAAAGAATCCTAAGTAAGTCCGGCAAGCAGCAATCGCCTCCATTTCTGGCATAATTTAGAAACGTCTTTGTTGAAAATAGAAATAATATTATAGATTAGTATACCGTTTTTGGAAATAAAAAGGAAGCCTATTTCACCCTGCGGACCGAATTTTCCTTTGTTGCTTTCGCATTCCATGATCAAACATCAATACTTACCTGATGCTGCAATCATCCGAATGACACCCATCAAGATATAAAGATATTACGTTATCATGCCGAACAGGGCCGTTTCGACAACAAATCAATTTCTTTTCAACATCTGTGATAGTAGACAGGGAAATACTCAGGATGGCTAAAGGTATTCCAAATACCAAAATTGGGATCATATATTTTTAATCGGCCTAGGATTATGGTATAATGGCCAAAAGGATAGACTTCCGAAGTATTGTTCCCTTTTGCCACCATCATTGCATAGTCAAACCAGAACCATAATCCATGGCAGAATCCCAACACGCCAAAATTAAGGGAAGGAGGAGCTGCAGTGAAAAAGTGGTTTTTGTTGCTTCCCAGTTGTTTATTGCTGTTTTGTACCAGTTGCACTTGGCAGGCAAATATCGTTCCGACTGATTCTGACCAGCCTGTCACAGCAGAGCAAGCAGGCGAACTAAAATTCTGGTTGGATGAATTGCCGCCGCCGGAAGGAGAAACCCAGCCTGTATTTTACCTGGATGAACTGCCGGAGCTTGACCCATACCTTCCCATGCAGGAAATTGCCCTGCGCTACCAGGCAGAAAAAATGGAACGCCTACAGCCCGGCACAGAATACGGCAAGCTCTATCCTTATGTGGGCAAGATCACAAAGTCTGGCGTTGACGGCGGGTTGGAAATATTCGGACTCTGCGATGCTACGGGGAAGATTGTAACCGACCCCATCTTCAAGACAGTAACCCCCTATCAATCGCCGGAAGGAGAATCCCTGCTCTTCCTGACCTATCTGCCTCGGCTGGATCCGACGGGTGAAAACATGCTGCAATACAGCGCATTGGCGGCGGCAGACGGCACCTGGGTGCTCGACGATTTACCCGGTATACTGCGCTATGCGGACAGCGAATGCATCATCCTGCAAAGCTGTCAACCAGGGGATCCGCTCGCAGAAGCAATGGGGATTGGCGAGATCCATACCTATGACCGAAAGGGTACACATCTGGCCACCATACCACAGGCCAGCTATCTCTGCTACCTGCAGGGTCGCTATTTTATCCAGCGTTGGGAAACGAAAGAGGAGAACTCTACAAACCAAGGAGAGATGACAACCGCGATAACGGATGCAAACGGTACAGCCCTTTCCGACGCCAACTATACATTTTATGGCTGGCTGAACGAACGGACCGCCTGCATCGCAGATAGAGAAAGCGATCTCCGTGGCCTGCTCGGTACCACCGGTATCTTCATCACACCACGATATGATACGATAAGCTACCTCGCTGCTCTCGATCAATATGTGGCAAGTAAACCGGATGGTGAAGTACTCCTGCTGCGCGCAGACGGTTCCCCACTGTGCACATTGCTGACCGCAGAACAGCGGGCATCCTGCCTTGATGCATGGTGCGACCAAGGAAGAACCTATTTTTTGCTGCAAGATAACGAGACACATGAGCATCGTCTTTACGCACCAGAGGAAAACTGGGAAAGCCTGGCTGGTGATCCGTATACGATTAAATATCTGCATAATGGAATCTATGCCATACGTAACGGGGATGCGCAGGAGCTTGTGCTCTATGATGCCGCAAGCAATGAAGAGCTGCAGCGTTTTGCTGATGTCGTCTATTATCAACTGCTGCCGGAGGGAGGAAGCACGCTACTCATACAACATGAAGAAACCACCGGTATCACATTCTACGATCTCTCCAGCCGCAGCTTGGGCGAAACACAGCCGAATGCTTCGCTGTTGGGATATTGTGAAGGAGTTGGCTATCTGCTGTATCGCGAGTCCGGAAACATCCTGGTCGATCAGACAGGCCTGTTACTGCAGGAGGTGAATATCTCAGCCATTCAATCGCTGGAGGATGGACTGGTCAGCATCATCTCGCGTGACCGGCGCTGGGCCGGCATCTTCAACCAATCCGGAGAATGCCTGCTCTGGCTACAAGTCAACAGTGAAGATTAAAACGACCAACAAAGGGCAATCCCCGCCCCACCACCGGCAAATTTTTCCTGCTGCCTGCGGCATCAGGCAGCAGACGTTTTTCAAATCCGCAAAAGGAGTGGAGATCATGAGAAAACGGTTAGGTATGCTGTTGCTTTGTCTAAGTCTGATGCTGTTTTTCGCAGCCTGCGTCTGGCGTCCAGCGAGCATAGAACAACAGCAGGAAAAAGAGGAGCATCTGCAAACGCCGCCGGCAGAAGACGAATGGTCAAAGCTAGAATCAGAAGTGGAAAGCACGCCGGCGGAGCGCTTTATTTTCACCAATGAAAACTATCCGGCTATGGGTGGCTCACTGGCCGCCCTACCGCTAGGCGAGGCGATCACTGCAGCAGCGCTTGGGATCACGCGGCAAGAGGCAGCAGAGCGTCTTGTTTTTACTGGTTCGACAACGGATAATTACCATGCACTGGTTAATGGGACCTTTGATATCCTGCTTGCCTATGAGCCTTCCGCAGAAGCAAAGCAATATGCCGAAGATATGGATTTCACCTGGGAAATGACGCCGATTGGTCGCGACGCGCTCGTTTTTATTGCCAACGCGGAAAACCCAGTAATAAGTTTAACACCAGAAGAAATTCGCGCCATTTATAGCGGCGAACTGACCAATTGGGCGGAGCTTGGTGGCATGGATGCAGAGATTATCCCCTATCAACGCAACCGGGACAGCGGCAGTCAGACGCTGTTTGATCTCTTTTTTCCGCTCGGCGATGAGCTGATGACACCACCGGCTGATTACCTGATCGATTCCATGCTTGGACTGCTGGAAGTGATTGCTGATTATGATGATTCCACTAATGCACTCGGCTATACAGTTTATTATTATCTGACGAACATGGAAACGGATAAACTTTCACGCAGTAAGATCCTGGCCATAAACGGTATAGAGGCCAACAACGAAACCATAGCCAGCAATGAATACCCTTATTGCAATGACTTCTATGTTGTGATCGATGCCTCGCTGCCAGCGGATGACCCAGCGCGTATCCTTTACAACTGGATCTGCAGCGAACAAGTACGCGAACTGGGTGAACGTGAAAACTATGTTATGCTACAGTATTTTTCTCTATAAAAACACTACTGAAAGATACTACCGTCCAAATAGAAGCGGATAGCAAATGCTATCCGCTTCTTCGACAAAATTTATAAATAGACAAAATACAATGAATGCGCTATACTTGGATTAACAAAACATCTCTGGACGGTGCTCATGCACAATATCTTTTCGCAGCCCAACAACTTTAACCCCAAAACACAACCGCCTCTGCGCCATCTACCACAAAAGGTCAGGTTAGCACAGCTTATCTCCTGTTTTTTATCACTCGGCTCCGCATTGTTCATCGCCGCCGCGCTGTCTCCGCATTCCGTGCTCCCCATCATTGCTGCTGCGCTCTGCGGCGCACTCTTTCCTCTCCTGGGTTGGCTAGGTTGCTGCCGCTATGCATATCATTATGCAAATCTGGCCAAACGCTGGCATAAAATAGCGCAGCAATACTGTCAGCTAGCGCAAACGGATGCGCTGACAGGGCTGGGGAATCTTGCCGCCTTTCAATTGGCTGCAAGCAAAGACTGCTACGCTGCTGGGCATCCGCTCTGCCTGCTTTTGATTGATCTGGATGGGTTGAAAGAAACAAATGACCACTTTGGCCATGAGGCTGGGGACGAACTCCTCCGCCAAACAGCCGCATATCTGCATGCCAGCACAGCCGGGCTGGGAGAAGCCTTCCGCATCGGCGGGGACGAATTTATCCTCCTGTTGCCAAATTGCACAGATAACGCAGCATATAGCTTCCTGGTAAAGCTCCGTACCACAGCGGCGGAAATGCATTTTTCCTGCGGAATGGCCTACCGGAAAGAAAGCGACGGCCAGTCGATCATGGAGCTAAGACAGGCCGCCGATATAGCATTATACCAGGAAAAACATAATAAACGGAAAACGGTATCCAGCGGAAAAACCATCGACGCTGCCGAAGCGACTGCATAAAACAAATGGCGCTGCTCCCCCGCTTGCTTCACCAATTAAGGCTTTCAACACAGACTCAGGATTCAGCGCCCTTATTTTCCTTTAACTCTTTTTGCAGCTCCCGAATTTCATCAATAAAGGTGGAGACATCTTCAAAATTACGATATACGCTGGCAAAACGGACATATGCCACCTGATCTACGCCACGCAGATGCTTCATCACCAGTTCACCAATCTGCTTGGAGGAAACCTCGCGTTCCAGGCCATTGCTGAGCTCCCGTTCAATATCATTGACGATGGTTTCCAGCACGCTTACTGGCACGGATCGCTTATCGCATGCTTTTATCAGGCCGTTTAATATCTTACTGGCATCAAACAACTCGCGCCGGTTATCCGCTTTCACCACGATCAGCGGCAGCTCTTCCACACGCTCATAGGTTGTGAAACGTTTGCCGCACTGCAGGCATTCGCGCCGGCGCCGGATACTGCGGCCCTCTTCAACCGGGCGAGAATCAAGCACTTTTGAATCTTCATAACCACAAAATACGCACCGCATATCCAGACCTCCCTCCACATCATGTGGTGTTACATATTATTATAATCGCCAACATGCAGTATTGCAAGCTAATTTTTGCCATCACCCGCCACGCTTTGTACATTCATGTATTTTCCCTACTGCAGCGGCATAGGATGTAGCAGGAGGCGTTACAGATGATGCGTATATCTGAACTGCGGAATAAAGATGTGATCAACCTTGCAGATGGTAAACGGCTCGGCTATATCCGTGATATCGAAATCGACCTGCTGAAAGGCTGCGTAGAATCAATCATCATACCGGAAGAAGCACGCTTTTTTTCCCTGTTCGGAAAAAATGGCGAATTGACCCTGCGCTGGCCGCAAATTCAAAAGGTAGGCATAGACGTCATCCTGGTCGACCCGTCTACACCAAGCACAGCCACACCGCGCGAGCATGCGCCAAAACCAACGGAAACACCACGCGAGCAAGAATCAGTAAAACTGCAACCGGAAGCGCTGGATGAAGATCTCGATTTCTTTGCTTTCTAAAGCATGCTGGCCATGCGCATAAAAATACCGGAAGCGGGAAATGGCCGGCGCCTTTTCCGCTTTTTCCGGCAACACGACTTTGTATTTTCCGCGCAAACAACACCGCCACCACGATGGCAGGCACAACGATATTGAAAAAACAAAATGAACCGTCAGCGGCAGCTGACGGTTCTCGCTAATCTCAGTCATGCGCTAGACATGATTACGGCCCTGCAGAAAAGCTGTCTCAACGCTTTTGTGCAGAAAAGACAGCGGCTTGATGCAGCCATTCCATCAATTCATCATCGATCTCAGCAGGATCAGAAATCAATACATGGTGCGTCCATCGTCCGGGATAGGGCTCTATTGACGCTTCGATCCGCGCTGAAAGAACCCGCTGCGGCAGACCAAAGGTAACCACAATATAAGCTGGCGGCAGCATTTCCTTGCGGCGCACTTTCAGCAAAGAAACGCAGGCAAACAGATGTCGATAATAGTATGAAATCTGGCTGCTCTGCACCTTTATTCTCGTGGCAGGCAGCTCTGTCAGTAAACGGCTGGCAAAAGATTCATATAAAGGCATAGCCTGCAGATGTGCACGGAAAAAGAACCGCACCGCCTCATCCATAGCACCGCTCCTTTCGCTCTGCAGCGGTTTACCGTGATCAGGCAAAAGAATGCAAACGATCTGCTTTCTTGTAATACACGAAAAAGGCAATCGAGCTCAGTAACCAGGTCATTGGGTAAGCCCAATAAACAAACTGGATATTATTGGTCAGCGGGATCACAAGCGAAAGAAAAGAAACGCGGATCACGCACCAACATATCATCATGACCAGCATAGAAACAACCGGTTTCCCTTCGCCGCGCATGACCGCGCCCATTGAATGCGAGTAGGCCAGCAGGCAGAAAAATGGCGCAGAAGTCCGGGCACGCTCCACACCAAATTGAATCACCTCCGGGGTGGATTCAAATGCAGCGGTCAACGCCGGAGCAAAAACAAGAATCAGCATGCCAATGACTTCAGCCAAAATAACGGAACTCAAGATACCAAAACGCGCGCCTTTTGCCGCCCGCTCATATTTGCCTGCGCCGATGTTCTGCCCGATGAATGTCGGCAATGCCATCGAAAAGCTATTGATTGGCAAAAAGGCAAATCCCTCAATTTTCGAAAAAGCACCGCAACCTGCCATGGCCATTTCACCAAAAGAATTGATATTGGCCTGGACGATTACATTGGCAAGCGCCACGATGGAGTTCTGAACCCCAGAAGGCAAGCCCAAATGAATTACCTGTTTTAGCATGATCGCATCAAAGCGTATCTTCCGCAGGCTAACCCGGTAGGGTTCTCGTGTTCTCATCAGCTGGATCAGGCACAAAACCGCGCTGACCAGCTGTGAAAAAGCGGTCGCCACTGCGGCGCCCTCCACTCCTGTATGAAAAACCCCGATAAACACAAGATCCAGCACAACATTGATAATCGAAGAAATAATTAAATAGTACAACGGGTGTCTGCTATCCCCCACCGCCTGCAGGATGCCGACGAAAACGTTATACATGACAAAGCCCAAAGAACCCATAAAATAGATCTTCAGATAGACGACAGAGTTTGGCATCACTGCCGCTGGTGTATCCATCCAAATCAGGATCTGTGGCGTCAAAAGCACGCCGATCACCGTCATGGCCACGCTGGCCGCCAGACCGAATGCCACAATGGTATGGATGGCCCGCTGCATATTTTCAGCATCCCGGGCGCCAAAATAGCGGGCAATGACAACGCCAGCCCCAATGGCAATACCATTCAAAAATCCAATCAAAAGGAAAGTTAAATTTCCCGATGAGCTGACTGCAGCCAGGGCATTGCTACCTAGAAAATTTCCGACAATCAGGGAATCGGCAGTATTATACAACTGCTGAAAAAGATTTCCCAAGAAGATTGGTAAAGCAAAGGATGTGATCCTTTTCCAGATGGTTCCTTCTGTCAAAAAACCAATCGAGCTAGCCTGCTCCATCACCACGGCCCCCTGTTCAGCAATAACGTAAGATGCAAAATTTTTAACAAAGGATCATAAAAACCGGCTCGGCCTGCCATATATTGGGTAATGGTATGCTTGCCATCCACCTGTTGCCAAGTGCAACAGTAATACGATTCACGCTGATCTTTTTCCCGAGTTCATCCCCATGAATTGCCGGGCTCTGCGATACTGCCGCGGCAAAACTACTTTCAATCCTATGCTTTTGACGCTATAGATTGGCTGAAAATCTGAAGAGCGCATGTTCCCCAAATATTTCCTCCTCTATAAGCATACTTGAAATGGCGCCGTAAATCAAGGATTTACGCACAGCTTTCGGTTTTCTATCGCTATTGAACGGCTTTTGGCAGGATGCAGCAGCATTCTCACGCAGCCCCCGCACGCTGCCAGACAAATAAAAAGCGGGCGCCTTCTTGCCCCTGTTCAGGCAAGCATGTATAATACAAATTGACTGGATCGACCGCAAATGTATACCCTGCTGAGCCCTGCATTCTGATGTTGCGCAGCAGCTTCCCGGCGGACGGCATCGCAGGAAAAGCAACGATTTGTATCGCCTGGGTAAGGCAAAAATCCCGCTATAACTGAAACTTTTCCAACCGAAATCAAGGTTGGCCAATACACGACCAACCGCTGCAAGAAAATCCGCTGTGAAAATGTAAGATCACCGTCATGCGCGTCACCCGATCTGAAGATTTGCTGACGCAATAGGACAATCCAATCTCGCATGCCTGCAATATGACAGAAGAGCAGGCCTTCATCGTAAGCGGTCAGCTAAATCTGTGAGGGCCTGAGCGTCTGAGATCCCCTGCCATCCTTTGTGCTGCCCGATCCATGACAGTGAAAATTTTACGCCGGTCGGATGAAAAAACCAAGATCCGCCATGTTTTCCCGCAACGACGGATTCCGACCAGTAAGCTTCCGGCCAGAGGTTTTGGACGGGCTCGCGGACTAAGCCAATCTAAGGAAAAACGAGGAGGGAAACCCATGTTCGCCAATAAAGTTGCTGTGGTTACCGGCGGCGCCAAAGGCATTGGCAAAGCCATTGCGGAGGAATTCCGTAAGGCTGAGTCCCGGGTATGCATCATCGACCTGTTACCCAACGATTATTTCGTGGGAGATCTAGCCGATCAAACTGTTCTTGAAAACTTCGCCAGCAAGGTCATTTCCGATCATGGACGGGTGGACTATCTCATCAACAACGCTCTGCCGTTGATGAAGGGTATCGATACCTGCAGCTATCAAGAATTCAATTATGCCCTGCGGGTGGGGGTTGCCGCGCCCTTTTATCTAAGCAAGCTGTTCATGCCTTATTTTAGTCCTCAGGCGGCGATCGTCAACATCTCCTCATCCCGGGACCGCATGAGCCAGCCACAGACGGAAAGCTATACAGCAGCTAAAGGCGGCATTGCAGCACTTACCCATGCGCTGGCGGTGAGCCTTGCAGGCCGGGTGCGGGTAAATTCCATTTCTCCCGGCTGGATCGATACCGAATATACCGACTACCAAGGGCCTGATGCGCTACAGCAGCCTGCGGGTCGTGTTGGCAACCCGATGGATATTGCCAACATGGTGCTTTATCTCTGTTCGGAAAAAGCCGGTTTTATCACTGGTGAGAATATCTGTATCGACGGCGGCATGACCCGCCAGATGATTTATCACAATGACTTTGGCTGGACGCTGCGGGCGGCAGAAAGCGGATCGCATCCCGTATCTTCCTCAGTTGAACTGCAGCAGCAAAGCAAATTGGAGAAAGGAGACGCGCATGCCAACGGATGAATATTTACAAGCGGTAACTATCGGTACTGTGGAAAAGCTGAATGGGAGCATCACGCTTTACCCATATGATCCTGCCTGGCCGGAACAGTTTCAGCGGGAACAGGCAAAGATTGCCACCGCACTATCTGGCAAGCGTATTACCATTGAGCATGTCGGCTCCACGTCTGTGCCTGGACTGTGTGCAAAACCAATCCTGGATATTCTGCTCTTGGTGGAGGACGCCGCTGCCGAGGAACATTATCTGCCAGCGCTGGAGCAGGCAGGTTATCTGCTGTGCATTCGGGAGCCGGATTGGTATCAGCATCGGTTGCTGAAAGGGAAAAATCCACAGGTGAATCTTCACGTCTTTTCCGCAGACTGTGAAGAGGCGCAGCGTATGCTGGCCTTCCGGGACTGGCTGCGAACCCATGCGGCGGACCGGGAATGCTACGCCGCCGCTAAGCAAAAGCTAGCCCAAAGAAGATGGACTTATGTGCAGAACTATGCCGATGCCAAGACCGAAGTGATCGCTGAGATCTTCTGCCATATGCAGACTGACGGCTGAAGATCCTGCCGGGCGAACTTCTTCCCTTGCGCGCATGTAATTTTCCACAAGCTCGGCCGCCATTTCAACACCAGCGGGCAGTTCAGCCAGTTGGACCCGGTTAGCCTAGCCATGCCGGCAAAAGCCATTAAGATCCCTACCCTGCGCCGGCACGCACGCCCCAGAACACGGCATGATAAACCATAAACTATTGTCAGCCGTACCGCATACTGCTACAGGAAAGGAACCGACAGCATGACCTTTCAGGACTATTTTCCCATCTGGAATAAACTCAGCACAAATCAACAGATGCGCCTTTGCAGCAATCTGTTATTGCGAAGTGTGCCCAGAGGGACAGTCCTGCATAACGGGGAAACAAACTGCACTGGCCTTCTGCTTATCAAATCAGGCCAACTCAGGGCCTATATCCTCTCCGAGGAAGGCAGAGAAATCACCCTCTACCGCCTGTTTGAACGGGATATATGTCTGCTTTCCGCTTCCTGCATCATGAATTCCATTCAGTTTACCATCACGGTCGAAGCGGAAAAGGATACGGATTTCTGGCTCATCCCGGCTGAGGCCTATCAGCAACTGATGGAAGAATCCGCCCCCGTGGCCAACTTCACCAATGAACTGATGGCCAGTCGGTTCTCAGAAGTCATCTGGCTGATGGAGCAGATCATGTGGAAGAGTATGGATAAAAGAGTGGCAGCTTTCCTCCTGGAAGAAGCTGCCATTGAGAATAGCGATGAACTGAAGATCACGCACGAAAGCATCGCCAACCACCTTGGCTCGCACCGGGAAGTGATTACCAGATTGCTGCGCTTTTTGCAAAACGAAGGTATGGTTAAGCTGTCGCGGGGCACGGTAAAACTGCTGGATGAAGCGAAGTTGGCAAAGCTGCGCGGCTAAATACTGATGCTATCCATCCCCAGACGCCATCTTCTCAGGCGCGGTTTCCTCGCCTTGCTTTGCAGATCAGCTGCGTCATGGTACCCATCGGGCAGTAGACGCACCAGCTGCGCGGCTTGAATAGCAGCATGGTAATCAGGCCGAGAATGGTGGAAGTCAGCATAATGCTGTAAAAGCCAAAGGCGAACTGCGCTACGCCGGGGTGGAACAAAGTGCCCTGGTATGCCCAGTTCCATGGCAGACGGAAGCTCCACAACAGGGTGACGGTTTGTTTGAGATCTTGTGCTCCGGCAAATACCAGATAAGTATTCCACAACATCAGGAAAAACATGATGAGGAAAAAAGCCAGAAAGCCATAGCGAAAATAGTGGCTCTTCATCCACTGTGGAACATTTTTCCTGCGAGATAGGCCGAAGCCACCCCCCAGTAAACCAAAGAGCTGCCCACGACCACAATACCGATTACAATACCCCTTGCTTCCGCGGGCCACAGAGAAAACCAGAGGAATAAAGAAGCATAACAGCCCCAACCAGGCGAACAGGATATTAAAGAAACCCAGCAGGAGATAAAGCAAAGAAGCAATCCACAAATAATCATACCAATGCTTTTTCATGCCTGCACCTCTCGGAGCTCGATAACGCTTGCCGGGCACTCTTGGGCGCATCTGCCGCAGCCCACGCATGCCTCCCCTGCTATCTGTGCAACGACGCCCTGAACGATCCTGATCGCCTGGCATGGGCAGACCTTCACGCAGCAGCCACAGGCCACGCAGGTTTTCTGGTCCACAACAGCAACACAACGTTTTTTCCCTTTCAAAGCCACAAAACGCCTCCCTGCTTTTGGTGAGCCTATAGTATCATAAAAATGTTAAACTAAACTGTGATAAAATCACACAGCGCCCACCACGCCGGAAATGCCCGGCAAACAAAAACCCGCCCAGCTGCGCAGGCGGAAACAGGAAAAGCCGATCTGCTTTGTTGAATTGGCTTGTGCCTGATCCTTTTCTTCGCAACAGATGCCAGGGCAGGAAGAGATATGTCGCTTCTGCAGAATCCCTCTCCTTTCACCGCAGCCTTGAAGGCCGCGGTTTTTATTTCTTCGGCTATTAGGAAGAAAAGGTCCGGTGTACAACTTTTCCAGCGGCTGCCTAATCATAGGAAAAGAATCTGGTGGCTGAAGCAAATGCCTTGCTGTGCCAGACAGTAGCCGTTGAAAACAGCACCCGTTCAGAAAGATGCCTCAAAGTAATACCATCGGTCTGTGATTTTCTTCGTCTTCCCATGGTTGTCTCCATCGGATTGCCAGACCCAACTGTTTTTGTCCGTAGCCGACAACTGGATATCGGTATTTTGAAACGGTAAGGGTACATCATCTGGAAAATAGTAAACTCCCCAATATTGCTTATCACCAAATCCATGCCCCAATACAAATTCATACATGAGATGTTCTTCATCCCAAATTTCGATGGTCTGCTTGCCCCATGTCGAGGGAATCACTTGGTTACTCCTTACCAGCTCTGCAAATGCATCACCATTTCTTTCGACAAAACCAGCAGCTCTTTTCTCCGGTGAAGATAGCCCAAATATACCTGTGATGAGCAATGCAGCACATAGGATAAATATATAAGCACTTTTTTTTGATGCCATAAATTATCTCCTATTTTGGAAACCTGCGGGAGGCGTAGCGCAGGCTGATCAAATGCTAACTTAGCAAAATACCTTTCTTATCGCGAAATGATCCAGGACAATTTCTGCAATTATTTCCGTAACTTAGCTCCTTGCTGAACTAAGCAGGAAGCCAAAGCGCACTTTACAAAAATATTAGCGCCGCAATTTTAATACGTCTTGCATCAAAATCGCGGCGCTTATCTGGTGGAGCTGAGGGGAGTTGAACCCCTGTCCGAAAGAAGATCCACACAAGCCTCTCCGAGCGCAGTTTGTATTTTAGATCTCGCGCGGACAACGGCTACAAACAGCCTTTGCCCCCGCCAGGCCTTGGTTCTCCTGCCGCAGGTCAGGCCGAGCCTGCAGCAGAAAGCCCATATTGATGACCCGTCGTATGCCCTATGGGCGAAGCATAGTCAGGGTTAGACTGCAATTAAGCAGCTAAAGCGTAATTCGGTTTGGCAAATAAATTGTTTTCCGCGTTTTCGGGCGCAGGCACCCCGGCTCGCTTCCTATGCCAATCTTTCCCCCGTCGAAACCGGTACAGCCCCATAGCCATCACTTTATCGGGTGGAACCAAAACATATAACCACACTCACTGCAAACATAATTCTGTGCACTGACATTTGCCCAATCCAGACCGAGAAAAGTCATGCCAGCCGTATTCAGCTGCGTCTCCCGCGACCAGAAATGATCGTTGCCACATACCGGGCAAACCAAAGCATTGCCATTAATCCAAACCGGCTGGTTCTCGTCGTCTCGATCAAACAGGCCCATTGCTAGCCACGGCTCCTTTCCTTCAATGCACGTTCCGTATCCCGCCGTACTGCGCGGGCAACCAGATCCTCTCGCTTATCATATAGCTTCTTGCCCTGCGCCAGCGCGATCTCCACCTTCGCCAGCGAACCGTTAAAGTAAACCTTTACCGGCACGATCGTCAATCCTTTTTCCCGCACCTTGCTATATAGCTTTATAATTTCCTGCTTATGCAGCAGCAGCCGACGTGGACGCTTGGGTTCGCGGTTAAAGCGATTGCCCATTGCATATGGACTGATGTGCATATTGTAAAGCCACATCTCGCCGTTTTCCACCTTTGCATAAGCATCCTGCAGATTTGCCTGGCCAGCGCGAAGCGATTTCACTTCCGTACCAAACAATTCTATGCCAGCCTCATAGGTTTCCAGAAAATGGAATTCATGGCGTGCTTTACGGTTATCGCAGACCATTTTCAGTTTTCCCTTTTGCTCGGCCATGACTACCCCTTCCGCAAATAATACAAAAGAATTATAGCATATCTTGCAAAAAAATCCTAGCGGTGAATTATGACAAAGTCAGCGTTTCCGTCCTGGCCAGAGCTTCTGAAAGCAACGCTTCAATATCCAGGTTTTCTTCCAGTTTTTCCGCTTCCGCCTTCACCGGACGAATCTTCGGGTATTTGGGTAAAAATACAGTACAGCAGTCCTCGTAGGGCAAAATGGAGATATCATAACTGCCGATGCTGCGCGCCAATGCCATGATCTCTTCTTTGTCCATCCCAACCAACGGGCGCAGCACAGGCAGATCAATCACAGAGTTGATCACTGCCATGCTCTCCAACGTCTGCGATGCCACCTGCCCGACGCTTTCTCCCGTATACAACGCAAGGCAACGCCGCTGCGCTGCAATACGTTCTGCAAGGCGAAACATCATACGGCGCATCAACGTGATGCCATACTCTGCTTCGCCATTGGCATAAATCGCTTTCTGTATTTCGGTAAAATGCACAACATGCAGCTTTACCGGCGCGTTCTGCCAACGAGCCAATATGCGGCACAGCGCAAATACTTTTTCCTTACTTTTTTCACCGGTAAATGGGAAGCTATGAAAATGGATCGCTTCGATCGCCACCCCGCGCTTTAATGCCATCCAGCCGGCAACCGGACTATCGATACCGCCGGAAAGCAACAGCAGGGCCTTTCCGCCAGAGCTAACCGGCAAGCCACCAGCGCCAGGAACCGTAGCGCCGTACACAAAAGCGCCTTCACCGCGAATCTCCACATCCACAGTGATATCCGGATGATGCATATCCGCATCATAGCGGCTATCGCCGGCCAGGCGATCAAAAATATAAGTGGCGATGGCGCGGCTAATCTCCGGCGAAGTGCCGGGAAATGTTTTATCTGCACGGCGCGTCTCCACCTTAAAAGTGCCACCTGCCGGCAATGCCTCTTGCAGTACATCAAAAGCAACGGCACTGATTGCAGACAGCTCCTTTTCCGCCGCATGCGCCGGCGAAATGGAATAGATCCCGAACACGCAGCGCAGCCGCTGCAAAGCCTCTGCCGCTTGGCCAGGCTCTGCCGTCACCCATACCCTCCCCCAGGTAGAAGTCACATCGCATCCGTCCAGACCCTTCAATGCGGTACGGATATTATGCACCAATTTATGAATGAATATATTCTTATTCCGCCCCTTCAAGCCCAGTTCGCCATAGCGGATCAAAAGGAGCTGTTTATCCTTTGCGATTTCCATGTCTTTTCTCCATCCATTCTTATCTTCGCTTCCGGTTCCGTCCCATCCATAAGCGGATCTCTGTCACCGCCGCTTGAAGCACCTCCGCTGCAGCCAACGCTTCCTCAGGCGTATTCTCGCGGCTGAAGCTGAAGCGCAGTGCAGAATCGACCCGTTCTGGCGAGATACCCAAAGCCTCAATCACCGGGCTGCCCTTGCTGCTGCGTGAATTGCAGGCAGATCCAGCAGATACATATACGCCTTTTTCCTCCAGATAATGCAGCAGTACTTCGCTGCGCGCACCGGGAAAAGAAAGATTGAGGATATGCGGCGCAGCCTCCGCCAATGGTGGCCCATTGACATATACATCCGATAATGATGCGGATACGGCATCCAGCAAAACCTGCTTTACATGATGCATCTGCCGAGCATATTCCTGCATACCGGCGCAGGCAATCTCAGACGCTTTGGCAAAAGCGCAGATCCCAGGCATATTCTCCGTGCCTGAACGCATGCCCCGCTCTTGCCCGCCACCGCGCAGCAGTGGCGGAATCCGGCGTTCTTTTTTCAACCACAGCAGCGCGATCCCTTTCGGCGCATGAATCTTATGCCCGCTGGCGACAAAAGCGTCTGCCTGCCAGGCAGCCAGATCCACCGCCACCCGGCCAAACGACTGCACGCCGTCCACATGAAAGATCGCCTGCGGCGCCAAGCGACGGATCAGGCTGCCAGCTTCTGTCAACGGCTGTATCGTACCGGTCTCGTTGTTGACATGCATAATGCTGACTAAGATCGTTTCCTCATTCAGCAGCTCAGCCAAGGCATCCAGCCGAATACGTCCCTGCGGATCAACCGGGATGAAATGCACATCAAAACCCCGACTCAGCAAATATTTTGCCGGTTCACTGACCGAAGGATGTTCAACTGCGGAAACGAGGATACGCCGTCCAGCCCTGGCGCGTGCCTCCGCCACGCCAAATATCAGCATATTGTTGGCTTCCGTCCCGCTGCCGGTAAAATAGATCTCCTCCGGCAGCGCATGCAGCGCGCTGGCCAGACTGGTATGCGCGGCCTGTAAAGCATGAAACGCCTGCGCGCCAAGATGATGCACCGAACCCGGATTGCCATATTCCTGCTGCATTTCTTTCACTGCTTCTGCCAGCGCCTGGTCGCAAACACGGGTCGTGCTGGAATTGTCAAAGTAAATCTCCTGCATCTTCTGCTCCTGTAATCTGGATTACACCCCAACTTTAATCAGTATAACATATTTTCGATAAAAGAAAAGAGCCGGACGATGTATCCGGCCCTTTCCGCAGACCATAACATTCAGCTGGTTTAGAAAAGCGGCGCAAAAACAAGCGCGATAATGGTCATCAGCTTAATCAGGATATTCAACGAAGGACCAGAAGTATCCTTAAATGGATCGCCCACCGTATCGCCATTAACTGCAGCGGCATGCGGCTCAGACCCTTTGCCGCCATGATGACCTTCTTCAATATACTTCTTCGCATTATCCCATGCACCGCCAGAATTGGCCAGGAAAATCGCAAGCAGGAAACCGGTGACCAGCGTACCACAAAGCACACCACCCAGGCATTCCGGCCCAAGGCCAGGGCAGAGCCCGATAAACAACGGTACGACCACCGCCATCACGCTCGGCGGAACCATTTCGCGCAAAGCAGCCTGGCAGCTGATATCGACGCAACGGGCATAATCAGGTTTTGCTTTCCCTTCCAGTAGGCCGGTCACTTCACGGAACTGACGGCGTACCTCTTCGATCATTGACTGTGCCGCGCGGCCGACCGAATTCATCGTCATCGCACAGAAAAGGAAGGGCAGCATACCGCCAATGAAGAGGCCTACGACAACGACCGGATCAAGGATATTGATATCGGAAATGCCAACCGCTTGTGTATAGGCGGTAAACAAAGCCAACGCGGTCAGGGCAGCAGAGCCGATGGCAAACCCTTTGCCGATCGCTGCCGTTGTATTGCCTACGCTGTCCAGTTTATCCGTGATCTCGCGCACCTCGTGCGGCAGCTCGGACATCTCTGCGATACCGCCGGCATTATCCGAGATCGGGCCATAAGCGTCCACTGCCACGACCATGCCGGTAGTCGCAAGCATACCGACCGCAGCCATTGCGATGCCATAAAGACCGGCGCAGGCATAAGCGATCAGAATGCCAATCGCCACGAGGATGATCGGTATTGCAGTCGAAAGCATACCTGTAGCCACACCGGAAATGATATTGGTTGCCGTGCCGGTTTCGCAGGATTTTGCGATCCTCTTGACCGGCGAGTAATCAGCAGAAGTATAATATTCCGTCACATTACCGATGACAAACCCAACGAGCAGGCCGGCGCAAGCGGAAGCAAAAACGCCAAGCGCCGTGTAGCTCTTGTCGCCAACGACATAGCCCTCATCCAAAACGGTGAGGCAGACAATCAGAATACCGATGATCGCAAGCACCGTCGAAATGATCTGCCCGCGGTTCAGGGATTTCTGCGGATTACCGCCTTCCTTGACATTGACGAAAAACGTGCCGATGATCGAGGCCAAAATACCGACAGCAGCAATCAGCATCGGTGCGATCACGCCATTCGGAATCTGCAACGACGCGCCCAGCGCGATCGCCGCAATTACGGAGCCAACATAGGATTCAAACAAGTCAGACCCCATCCCTGCAACATCACCGACATTATCACCAACATTATCCGCAATCGTAGCAGGGTTGCGCGGATCATCCTCCGGGATACCTGCCTCTACTTTACCGACAAGATCAGCACCCACATCCGCTGCTTTGGTATAGATGCCGCCGCCTACACGGCCAAACAATGCAACTGAAGAAGCGCCAAAGCTGAAGCCATTGATGATGGAAGAATCATTGCTGAAAAGTACGACAATCCCCAAACCAAGCAAACCAAGACCAACTACGCTCATCCCCATCACGGCGCCGCCGGAAAATGCACATGTTAAAGCTTTATTTAGACCGCTTTGATAAGCCGCGTTTGCCGTACGTACATTTGCCTTGGTCGCAATGCGCATTCCGATATTACCAGCCAGAATCGAGCAGGCAGCACCGATGGCAAATGCGAGGGCAGTCGCCGGCTTCAAGCTGTCCGCACCCGTCGTCAGCAGGCCAACCACGGAAATGATCACTACGATAATCAATATAAAAATAACCAGAGTCTTATATTGGCGGCCCAAAAATGCCATCGCGCCGGCATGAATCGCAGCAGCAATCTCCTGCATGCGCGCATTACCGGCATCCATCGCGGTAATGCGGCGGATCAGATAAAACGCGAACAGCAGGGCGCAGATACCTGCAATCGGCGCAAAATACAATAACGCATCCACAGTTTATTATGCCTCCTGTTTTCCATTAAATAATCCCGTTATGTTCCCACTGCTGCAAACAACGGACACCGCTGTGCGGGGGAATCCCCGCGCACAGCGATCAATGAAAAAGAAATAACCGCTTGGCTATTGCAGGATGGTGATCAATAAAGTGAGCACAAGAAATGCCGCGGCCAGCCATCTTGTTATTTTTCCCAGCAGCTCGTCAAGCCCCTTCTTCTTGCCGCCAAAAAAGGCCTCTGCACCGCCGGCGATCGAACCGGAAAGCCCCGCACTCTTACCAGACTGCAGAACAACCGCAGCAATAACACCCAGGCATACGAGCACCTGCAGAATTGTCAAAAATACAACCATTGTTTCACCTCCAGCAATTTGCATAAGATATATTTACTGATAAAGCTAACCACACTACTATAGCATAGCTTACGGGCAATGACAATAGCTTTAATCTATTTTTATATGCTAACAATAGAAAAGCGCTATATCCTCTTTGCCCTATCGCATAAATCAGCGCAAATTATAGAATACATCGATACCGCCATAGCAGGCTGCATCATCCAGCTCATCTTCAATGCGCAGCAACTGATTGTATTTCGCCACCCGGTCTGTACGCGATGGCGCGCCAGTTTTGATCTGGCCAGCATTTACCCCCACTACGATATCAGCGATCGTCACGTCTTCTGTTTCGCCGCTGCGGTGGGATACCACGGCAGTAAAGCCCGCACGCTTCGCCATTTCAATCGCATCCAACGTTTCTGTAATGCTGCCGATCTGATTCAGCTTGATCAGAATAGCATTCGCCGCCTTTAATTCTATACCCTTCTTCAGGCGCTCCGTATTGGTGACGAACAGATCGTCCCCCACGATCTGGATGCGGTCGCCCAGACGCTCGGTCATGGCGATCCAGCCTTCCCAGTCATCTTCCGCCAGCCCATCCTCAATCGAGATGATCGGATACTTATCGCAAAGCGCAGTATAATAATCGATCATTTCCGTCGCGCTCAACACGCGTCCTTCGCTTTCCAGATGATACTTCCCGTCGCGATAAAGTTCAGTCGCCGCCACGTCGATCGCGATGCGCACATCATCATAAGGATGGTAGCCTGCCCTTTCGATTGCCAGAATGATGCAGGCCAACGCCTCTTCGTTCGATTTTAGGTCCGGCGCAAAACCGCCTTCATCGCCAACAGCCGTATTATAACCGCGTTCTTTCAGCACTGCACGCAAGTTGTGAAAAATCTCCGCGCACATCCGCAGCGCTTCCGACCAACTGCCTGCGCCGACTGGCATTACCATAAATTCTTGGATATCCACATTGTTGTCTGCATGTTTGCCGCCGTTGAGAATATTCATCATCGGAACCGGCAAGGTTTTGCCGTTTACACCGCCAATA
The DNA here is from genome assembly GCA_944390945.1 of uncultured Clostridia bacterium. Taxonomy (GTDB): domain Bacteria; phylum Bacillota; class Dehalobacteriia; order UBA4068; family UBA4068; genus CALXSV01. The sequence goes on along the minus strand of CALXRV010000066.1, from coordinate 30,901 downwards.
TAGCGGTAGAGCGGCAGGCCAAGATAGTCTGCTGCAGCCTTGGCGCAGGCAATAGAAACACCCAGAATCGCATTCGCACCCAGCTTTCCCTTATTCTCGGTGCCATCCAGTTCCTGCAACAGCTGATCGATATGCACCTGATCCAGCGCACATTCGCCGATCAACGCAGGTGCGATCACGGTCTCGACATTAGCAACTGCGTTCAGTACGCCTTTGCCCAAATAGCGGGCTTTGTCCCCATCCCGCAGTTCTACAGCTTCATGCGCGCCAGTAGAAGCACCGGACGGAACAGCAGCGCGGCCAAAAGAACCGCTTTCCAACAAAACTTCTACTTCTACTGTCGGATTGCCGCGCGAATCCAAAATCTCGCGGGCATGAATATCCGTGATAATCGGCATTATTTTCCCTCCTTATCATCTCATGCCAACCGCAACATTCTCTGTTCCACACTGGCAGCCGGCACATTGTATCCAACGCTACACTCGTCTATACCCATTAAATTCAATCAGATAAGCAAAGATCGTCCCGTCATCTCCGAAGGTTGCTGCAGATGTAACAACTGCAGTATGGTTGGCGCGATATCTTCCAAGCGACCACCGCTGCGCAAAGCACCATCAAATGGTGGATCCATAACCAAGATAAACGGCACCTGGTTTGTCGTATGCGCCGTCATCGGCTGGCCGTGCTCTCGCATCCGTTCCACATTGCCATGATCCGCCGTGATCAGCATCATGCCGCCCATTTTGTGAATAGCCCGCTCCACACGGCCAATACAAAGGTCAACACATTCTACTGCCTGAACTGCGGCATCCAGAACTCCGGTATGGCCAACCATATCCGGATTAGCGTAGTTGAGGATGATCACATCATAAATGCCGCTTTCGATCCGCTCGATCACCGCATCCGTCACTGCTTCTGCGCTCATCTCCGGCTGTTTGTCATAAGTCTCCACCTTGGGAGAAGGAATCAGCACCCGATCTTCTCCTGGCACCATATCCTCCACACCGCCATTAAAGAAGAACGTGACATGGGCATATTTTTCCGTTTCCGCAATCCGCAGCTGATGCAGAGAATTTGCTGCCAGAACCTGCGCCAGGTTGTTCTTTATCCCGTGCGGCGGGAAAGCAACCTCTACCCCCTGCAGCGTATCGTCATACGCTGTCATCGTCGTGTAACAAGAAAGCCGCGGCGGCTGAACACCACGATCAAAGCCATCAAACACAGCATCCGTCAGCGCATGGCTGATCTCCCGTGCCCGGTCTGCGCGGAAATTGAAAAAGATCACGCTGTCACCAGTGCCAATTGTAGTCAACGGTTGACCGGCAGCATCTACAATCACCGTTGGCTCCATAAACTCGTCGCTCTGTCCCCGCGCATAGGATGCGCTCACCGCTGCTTCCGCACTTACCGCAGTATGATCGACGCGCCCATAAACCATCATCTCATATGCACGTTGTACGCGCTGCCAGCGCTTATCACGATCCATCGCATAAAACCGCCCGCAAACAGTCGCAATACGACCCACCCCTTCCGCTGCACAGAAACGTTCAAGCGCCTGTACATAGCCCAGACCGGCGTCAGTGGGAGTATCACGGCCATCAAGAAAGCAGTGCACAAATACGTTTTCCACCCCCTGCCGCTTTGCCAGCTGTAGCAGCGCACGAAGATGTTCGCTATGGCTGTGTACCCCACCATCCGAAAGCAAACCCAGCAAGTGCAACGCACCATGCTGTTGCTTTGCGGCACGACAGGCTGCCAGCAGGGCCGGATTTTCAAAGAAAGTCCCTTCACGGATCGCTTTCGTGATCAAAGTATATTCCTGATAGACCACGCGGCCTGCACCAATATTCATGTGCCCGACTTCGCTGTTTCCCATCTGCCCCTCCGGCAGGCCAACATCCATGCCGGCTGCAGAAAGCGAAGTATGCGGATGCTCCTGCCACAGACGGCGAAAATTTGGCAGCTTGGCAAGGGAAAGCGCATCCGCCTCCCCCTTCTCCGGCATACCCCAACCATCAAGGATCATCAATAACAGCGGTTTTCTCATCTGTTTACACCGTTCTGAATGATATCGATAAAGCTGTCCGCATGCAGAGATGCGCCGCCGACTAATGCGCCGTCAATGTTCGGGCAAGCCATCAATTCCGCGATATTGCCGGGTTTTACCGAACCGCCGTAAAGAATGCGAATTGCATCCGCAAGGTCGCCCCAAAGCTCGCGCACCTGATCACGAATATAGGCGATCGCCGTCTCAGCATCTTCCGGCGTGGCAGTTAAACCAGTCCCGATCGCCCACACCGGCTCATAAGCGATGATCACGCGTTTATCCGGTTTTACGTCGGAAAGCGAGCAATAGATATCCTTATGCAAAACCTCCAGCGTTTCACCCTGTTCGCGTTCTTCCAGCGTTTCCCCAACGCAGATCATTGGGATCAAGCCTTCATCCTGCGCTGCACCAGCCTTCCGGGTCACCATTTCTGCGCTCTCGCCAAAGAAATGGCGGCGTTCCGAGTGACCGCACAGTACATAGCCGGCTCCGCAGTCCTTGATCATCAGTGCAGATATCTCGCCGGTATAGGCGCCATTGCGTTCCCAAAACATATTCTGCGCACCTACCCCGATCGGCGAGCCGGCTGCCTGCTCTGCGACAGAAGACAGATAGACGGCAGGCGGGAAAATCATCACCTCCGCATCCACCGTGCCGGCATAAGGTACGATGCGCTCCATAAAGCCACGGATATCCCCGGAATCCAGGTTCATCTTCCAATTGGCGGCATAAATCTCTTTCCGCCGATTTTTCATAGTAAATCTCTCCTTTATCAGACATTACATCAAATTAAGGCAGGGCAGGAGCCTGTCTGGCTCCTGCCACATCATCAGCCCAAATCTTTCCTCATCTGTCATTTAACGCCGCAATACCGGGCAAGATCTTGCCTTCCAGGAATTCCAGCGATGCTCCGCCGCCTGTGCTGATATGGCTAATCTGCTCTGCAACACCAGCTTTATGCACCGCAGAAACACTGTCACCGCCACCGACAACAGAGAACGCATTGCTTGCCGCCACCGCATGCGCCATCTCCAGCGTGCCTGCGGCAAAAGCGTCCATCTCAAAAACGCCGAGCGGCCCATTCCAAACGATCGTCTCTGCATCGCTTACCGCATCTGCAAACCGCTGCCGTGTTTGCGGCCCAATATCCAACGCCATCCACCCCGCCGGGATCTCATCCACGCCGCATGCCTGATGCGCCGCATCTGCATCAAATGCCTCAGCCGCGATCACATCCACCGGCAGCATCAGCTTATCCGCAGCTGGAGAATGCAGCAATTCCTGAGCCCAGGCGAGGCGATCCTTCTCCACCAAAGAAGCCTGCATATCCTTGCCCTGCGCCGCAAGAAACGTATTCGCCATACCGCCGCCGATCAGCAGCCGGTCTACTTTTTGAAGTAGATTCTCAATGACAAGAATCTTATCCGACACTTTAGCGCCGCCGATAATCGCGGTATAAGGATGAGCCGGGTTCTCTACCGCACGCCCCAGACTTTTGATCTCTTTTTCAATCAGGAAACCGGCAACAGCGGGTAAATAGGCTGCGATGCCTGCTGTGGAAGCATGTGCACGATGCGCTGTGCCAAAAGCGTCATTGACATAGACATCCGCCAGCCCGGCCAGCGCAGCAGCAAAATCCTGTGCATTTTTCTCTTCTTCTGCATGGAAGCGCAAGTTTTCCAGCAGCAGCACCTGCCCGGGCCGCAATTCAAGCGCCATCTTCTCCACTTCTGCCCCCACGCAATCTGGTGCGAAAAATACGGACTGGTTGAGCAGAATATCCAGGCGGTCAGCGACCGGTTTCAGGCTAAATTCCGCCTTTGGCTCGCCCTTGGGGCGCCCTAAATGCGACATCAAGATCACTGCCGCATGCTGTTCCAACAGGTAATGGATCGTCGGCAACGCAGCACGGATGCGCGTATCATCGGTAATCTTGCCATCCTTCATCGGCACGTTAAAATCCACGCGCACGATCGCTTTTTTCCCGGTAAAATCAATATCGCGAATACTTTTTTTATCCAAATAGGACATTACAATCTCTCCCCGATATATTTGACAACATCCTTCAGGCGGCAAGTATAGCTCCATTCATTATCATACCAGATCACAACTTTTGCCATGTTGCCACCAACGACCATCGTGGACAGCGCATCAATCGTACCGGCCTCTTCCATGCCCACGTAGTCAATGGATACAAGCGGTTTTTCACTGTAGCCAAGCACGCCCTTCAGCTCGCCTTCTGCCGCGGCTTTCAGCGCAGCATTGATCTCCTCTGCAGTGGCCGGCTTCGCCAGGTCAACAGAAAGATCAACGATTGAAACATCCGGTGTCGGCACGCGCAGCGCATAACCGTTTAATTTGCCCTTCAGCTGCGGCAATACCAGCGCAACAGCCTTTGCGGCACCGGTTGTAGTCGGAATGATCGAGCAGGCAGCGCTGCGGGCGCGGCGCAGATCTTTATGACCTTTATCCAGAATCACCTGGTCATTGGTATAGGAATGGATGGTGCACATCAGGCCGCGTTCAACGCCAAACGCTTCATCCAGCACCTTCATCGTACCAGCCATCGCATTTGTTGTGCAGGAAGCGTTGGAAATGATGTGATGCTTCGCCGGGTCATAATCCTTATGGTTGACCCCGTAAACGATGGTGATATCTTCATTTTTCGCCGGCGCAGAAAGCAGTACTTTCTTTGCACCCGCATCCAGATGTGCCTTTGCTTTCAGGGCATCGGTGAACAGGCCTGTGCTTTCCAGCACAATATCAACGCCCAGTTCCTTCCACGGCAATTCAGCTGGGTCCTTGATCGAAAAAATCGGTACCTTTACCCCATCGACGATCAAATGTTGTTCATCATAGCTCACCTCATGATCCCAAATACCAAAGGTGGAATCATATTTGAGCAGATGCGCAAACAATTCGGGCTTAAGCAGGTCATTGATGCCAACGATTTCGATATTTGGATCCCCGAAACACATGCGGAAAAACGGACGTCCGATACGGCCAAAACCATTGATAGCAACTTTTACCATAGTAAATAAGCCCTCCTCAAGGTTTGATTGTTATTGCGTTTCCGACAATCGGAAACGTATGAAAATATCATTAACATAATTTCGCGCTGGGAATGGAAATCCCTGCCTGAAAAAGCGTGAATTCCGCCTTTCCTCGCTGCTCATCTTCCTTTTACCGCCTGCATCTGCCTTAGGCAAATGTAGAGGCCAGGACGTTATCCGTGCCGGCGACGGTATGCACGACAGGGAATTCCCATCTCCTCTCGGTATTTTGCGACCGTCCGGCGAGCAACCTGCAATCCCTCACCAGCCAGCAGATCGCAAATTTCACGGTCCGTCAACGGTTTTTTCTTATCTTCCGCCGTAACATATGCGGCAATGCGGCTGCGCACGCATGCGTTGGCAATCATGCTGCCATCATCACGGCGATAAGCGCGCGGAAAGAAAAACTTCATCGAAAACACACCGCGCGGCGTATCCATGTATTTCCCACCAATCGCGCGACAGACGGTAGACTCATGCATTTCCGCTGCAGCAGCGATCTCACGCAGCGTCAGGGGACGCAAAGCCGATAAACCCTCTTCAAAAAAGGGTGTCTGATGTGCGACGATTAACTCGGCAATGCATAAAACGGTTTCTCTGCGCCTCTGGATATTGCGCAGCAACATGGCTGCTTCAGCAATTTTCTGCCGTGTATACACACGCGTCACCGCGTCATCAGCAAATCCCCGTCGCTGCAGCAGGTCACGATAATATTCATTGATTCGCAAGCGTGGTTGATGTGCTTCGTTCAAAAACACACGGTAAACACCATCCAGCTTCCGCACATAAATATCCGGTATAATATATTGTGGTCTTTCAACCGGAAAAACAGCAGCTCCCGGACGAGGATCCAATTGCCGGATATACTCAAACAGTTGTACTGCCTTTTTCTCACTAATCCCCAGACCATGTGCGGCTTCCTTCACTCGTCCAGCAGCTAAAGCCGGTAGATAGCCATCTATCATCGCTTGCAACAACTGCCGCTCCGGGTGCATTGCCGGAATCTGCAGCCGTAGGCATTCTGCCAAATCCCGCGCGCCAATACCCGCCGGCTCTAAAGTCTGCACCTCTGCCAATGCCTTTTCCAATAGAGGTAAAGCAATGCCAAATCGTGCAGCAAGATCTTCCAAAGATACCCTTAAATAAGCATTCTCATCCAGAGAATAAATGATTGCCCGCAGGGCTGCGCTCTCCTCTGCATCATGTCGCCGTCGCAGCTCCAATTGCAGCAAAAGCATACGGGGCAGATCTTCATCTTCTTGCGCAAAAGCAGCATTACGATCTTCTGCATATACTTCTGCGCGCGCCGGGGAAAGCGCCCCCGGTTCCCGCCAGTCCTCCGCACCGTCTGGCAGCGGCAAGTCATCAATCGGCACATTATCATTATCCGCTTGCTCATCCTGCTCCAATACGGGATTCTCCAGCAGCTGCTGCTGCAAGAAATCAGAAAGCTCCTGAGCCGCCATCGTCAATAAGGTCAACGACTGCAGTTGCGCCGCAGAAATGATCTGCCGTTGTTCTTGACGAAGATGCAAAAAGCTCGGTGTCAGATCAGACATCTCATTTACCTCGCGCTTCCGAACGATTCCATTCCGATACGCCGTAACTGCGGATATTATCTGCAATCTGCTCCAGCCGCCGCAGCCGATGGTTTAATGCGGATCGCCCTAAACAGGAAAGCTCCGCCAATTCGGTCAAAGAAGCATCCGGGTATTCCAACCGCAGCTCCGCGACAGCACGCAATTTCGCGGGTAAATATTTCATCCCCAGCTCGCGCTGGATATATGAAATCTCTTCCACCTGTCGCGCTGCCGCCGCTACCGTCTTGTTGACATTTGCATTATCACAATTCCGCAGCCGGTTTGCCTGATTACGAACCTCTTTGAACACACGTACACTTTCAAATTCCAGCAATGAACGATGGCTGCCGATGATATTCAGAAAATCGCTGATATGCTCTGCGCCCTTCAAATAAACGGTTGCATTATCGCGGCGCTGCAACATCTTACCAGGAATCCCCTGCTCTGCTAACAAGGAAAGCAACAGATCCGCCTGTTCGCGGTCGATACCATTGAATTCCAGATGATAGGAACCTGCATCCGGCGCCGCAACGGAGCCTGCTGCCAAGAAAGCGCCACGCAAAAAAGCGCGGCAGCAACAGGGTTCCTGCAAAAAATGTCCGCGTATTTGATCCGTAAAACCAAACCGCCAGCGGTCGCCGGCATCCAGCATGCCCAGCTCTTCCAGAAAGCGGGATATACCGGCCTGCGGTGGGATCACCAGGCGATAAACCTGGTTCTTCTTTAACCGGGAACGTCGGTACACCGAAACTTCACGGTCAAGAGAAAAATCCTTTGCCAGCGTAAACATCCTGCGTGCCACGCCGGAATTCTCCGTCTGCATCACAAGCGAAACCCCGCCAGAGATGCGAATCATACCATTGATCAGGAAAAAAGCTACAAATTCCGCGCGGCGGCAGCATGTCCTGCTGCTGCTGATGCGGGTAAGGTCTTCTTTTACCTGGGTCGTGAAGGACATAAGGTCAACCCTTCCTGCGGCTACGGTCGATATCCCGATGATGAACCGTCACCGCATAGCCATTGCGTCGGATCCGCTTGGCGATCTCGGTGGCAATCGCCACCGAACGATGACAGCCCCCGGTACAACCAATCGCCAGCATAATATGCCGTTTGCCCTCCTGCCGGTAATATGGCAGCAGATAGCGCAGCAAATGCAGGTAACGGCGCAAAAACTCCCGCGTCACCTCATTGTTCAACACATAATCCGCAACAGCCTTATCCAGGCCATTTTTCTCCTTCAGTTCCGGAATATAAAATGGATTCGGCGTAAAACGCACATCCATCACCACATCCGCGTCGATCGGCAGTCCATATTTGAAGCCAAAACTAGTAATGGAAATCGTAATGCCGCTGCTGGTGGCTGAAGCGCTGCCAAACAGTTCGTCCAGCTGTTCAATCAGCTTTCGATCTCCCGTTTCCGTAGTGTCAATGATCACATCTGCCTGCGCGCGCAGCCCGGCCAACAGGCGACGCTCCTCGCGGATGCAGGCGGTTATCCCGTCCTGATACTCCTGCGCCAAAGGGTGCGGCCGGCGGTTTTCCTTATAACGCCGGACAAGGATTGCATCCGAAGCTTCCATAAAAATAATCTGAAAATCAATACCATCATGTCTGAGCTGAGACAGCGTTGCCTCCAGTTCTGGCATTGCGCGCGCTCCCCCGCGAATATCAGCAACGATCGCCATCCTGGCGGCACCACCACTCAAACGCATGGCTTCGATAAATTTTCCAAACAGGGAAGCAGGCAAATTATCAACACAAAAGTAACCCATATCCTCCAGAGCCATTGCAGCCCGTGATTTACCCGCACCACTCATGCCGGTGATCACCAGGATACGCGCCGCTGCATTATCCGTCGCCGCGCCGGATATACGGATATTCTCTTCCATAAGCCCCTCCCCACTTCTTCATTTATTCGTTTGATTCGCGTTCCTGCGCTTCTTTCCCTGCCTCCCCGTCTGTTTCCGGATGTAAAAATGCATACAGCGCACAGGCCGCCCGCCGCGACATCTTCGGTGCCGCCGCCAGCTCTTCCAGGGAGGCTGCGCGAATGTTTTTTAATGAGCCAAAGCAGCTGATCAGGCTTTTTCTCCTGGTCGGCCCGATATCCGGCACATCATCCAGCAATGAATGCGTCTGTGCTTTACCGCGCAGCTCGCGATGAAATGTGATCGCAAAGCGATGCGCTTCATCGCGCAACTGTTGCAATAGCTGTAGTGCTGGGCTGGTGCGTGGCAACAAAATTGAAGTTGCATGCCCGGGAACAAAGATCTCCTCTTCCTGTTTGGCGAGAGAAATCACTGCCGGCGCATCAGCCCCGATCTCTCGCAGCCGCTCGCAGACTGCATTCAGCTGCCCCTTGCCGCCATCGATCACCAGCAGATCCGGGAACTCGCCAAAACGATCCACCTTACCGGCCGCCCGCTCCTTCAGGCCATGCTGCCAACGCCGCTCCAGCACTTCCTGCAGCGCGGCGAAGTCATTGCTGCCATCCAACGTTTTGATCTTAAAACGCCGGTACAGCTTCGGCGCGGGTACACCGTTTTTGAACACAACCATTGAGCCAACCATATGCGAACCTTGCACATGACTAATATCATAACATTCGATACGAGCTGGCGCAGCAGGGAGTTCCAGCAAACGTCGCAGCTCATCCAGCGCCTCCGCGCCGCGCTCCTCACGCCGCTGACGGGAATCCAGATAATTATGCAGGGCCATTTCGGCATTTTTAGAAACCAGCCCCAGCAAGCGTCGTTTGTCGCCCCGTTGCGGAACCGTGATTTCGACCTTATGACCACATTGCGCAGCCAACATACCAGCCAGAAGCGCAGAATCCTCCGGCTCGCGATCGCAATAAAGCGCTGCCGGCAGAAACTGACCGCCGCCATAATACTCCTGTACGAACCGGCGCAACAGCAACGCTTCCATTCCGGGTTCTGCATTGGTCAGAAAAAAATGCTCACGGCCGACCACCTGTCCATCCCGCACAAAAAACACCTGGACAACGGCCTGGTCCTCCGCAGCGGCTACTGCCAGCAGATCATAATCTCCCTTCCCTGTTCCCTGGTCGATCTGTTGACGCTCTTGCACCTGTTGTAAAGCAAGCAGCGCATCACGATGCCGCGCCGCATCTTCGAAACGCAGCGCCTCTGCCGAAGCTTCCATCAACTCCTGCTCACGGCGAATCAACGATTTCGTTTTCCCCTGCAGGAAAAGCGAGACACCTTCGACCATTTCCGCATATTCCTTTTTGCTGATCTTGTTCTCGCAAGGCGCTTTACAGCGGCCAATATGTGCATTCAGGCAGGCGCGCTGATTTTTTCGAAAAGTACGTCCGTTGCATGTCCGCAAAGGAAAAATTCCGCGAATCACTTCAACAGCGCGATGCATGGCACCTGCATTGGGATATGGACCGAAATATTTACTGCCATCCGGTTTTGCCCGCCGCGCGATCATAAGGCGCGGGAAATCCTCGTCCAAAGTCAAGCGCAGATAAGGATAATGTTTATCATCCCGCATTAATATATTATAATGCGGCGAATGCTGTTTGATCAGGTTAGCCTCTAAAATCAGCGCTTCCTGCTCGTTTTGGACAACCACGGTCTCAAAATCTGCGATATTCTCAACCAACAGCTCTGTCTTTTGGTCATGAGAACCATGAAAATAGGACCGGACACGGTTACGCAGGCTAATTGCCTTGCCTACATAAATAATCTTGCCCTGGCTGTCCTTCATCAGATAGCAACCAGGCAATGACGGTAACTTTTTCAGTTTTTCCTGCAATATCTCATTCATTATCTTACCCGTTCCAAGTCTCGCACTGCAATAGCTGAACAGAGCTGGTATCCCCTTTGCAGCCACAACCATTTTACAAAATCATGCGCAGATCAGCTGCCTCCAAGACCCGGCAGCACAGCGACCATGCAAAACTAAATCAAAGCACGGTCTGCAGATATTGGCCGGTAAAGCTCTGTGCACATGCCGCCACCTCTTCCGGCGTGCCATGAGCAACCACCGTACCGCCGCCATCGCCACCCTCTGGGCCAAGATCGATCACATAATCTGCCGTCTTGATCACATGCAGATTATGCTCGACCACAACTACCGTATCGCCGGCAGTGACCAGGCGCTGCAAAACATCGAGCAGCCGTCCAATATCATCCGTATGCAGGCCTGTTGTCGGTTCATCCAGAATATAGAGCGTGCGGCCGTTCGAACGGCGGGAAAGCTCGGTCGCTAGCTTCACCCGCTGCGCCTCGCCGCCGGAAAGCGTTGTCGCACTCTGCCCCAGCCGAATATAACCCAAACCAACATCCTGCAGCGTCTCCAGCTTACGCTTAATCTTTGGGATATTGGCAAAGAACTGCAACGCCTCATCCACCGTCATATCGAGCACATCCGCAATATTCTTATCCCGATAGCGGATCTCCAGTGTTTCGCGATTATAACGTTTGCCGTGGCAGACTTCGCAGGGAACATAGATATCCGGCAGAAAATGCATCTCAATCTTGGTTGTGCCGTCGCCCTGACAGGATTCGCAGCGTCCGCCTTTGACATTAAAACTGAACCGTCCAGGCCGATAACCTCGTGCCTTGGCATCCGGCGTCATCGCAAACAGCTCGCGAATCAGATCAAATACGCCGGTATACGTCGCCGGATTGGATCGTGGGGTGCGCCCGATCGGTGATTGATCAATCATAACCACCTTTTCCAGGTTTTCCAGCCCCAGTATATCATCATGCGCACCTGGTACGGTATGCGCCCGGTTAAGGCGCCGCGCGCAGGCCTTATAAAGAATCTCGCTGATCAGAGAGCTCTTCCCGCTGCCGGAAACACCGGTTACGCAAATGAAAAGGCCCAACGGGAAATCTACATCGATATGGCGCAGATTATTGGCTGCCGCCCCCTGTATCGTCAGTTTTTTGCCGTTTCCCTGCCGTCGGGTTGCCGGGACTTCGATGCGCGCCGCGCCGCTGAGGTAGCGTCCAGTGATCGACGCGGGGTTTGCCATCACTTCAGCCGGTGTGCCGGCCGCTACGATATGGCCGCCATGTTCTCCCGCACCTGGCCCGATATCGAGCAGATAATCCGCAGCCAACATCATTTCTTCATCATGCTCCACGACCAGCACGGTATTTCCCAGATCACGCAGATGCTGCAGCGCTTCGATCAGCCGCGTATTATCGCGCTGATGCAAACCGATACTCGGTTCATCCAGAATATAAAGTACTCCCATCAGATGCGAGCCGATCTGCGTTGCCAGGCGAATGCGCTGAGCTTCCCCACCGGAAAGCGAAGCGGCACCGCGTGCAAGCGTTAAATAATCCAACCCTACGTTAACCAGGAACTGCAGACGCTCGCGGATCTCCTTCAGGATACGTTCAGCAATCATGCGCTCGCGTTCTGTCAATTCCAGCCCTTCCACAAACTGCAGCGCCTGCCGGATGGTCAGCATGCTTAGCTGATGGATATTCAACCCGCCAACCGTAACCGCCAAACTCTCCGGCTTTAGACGGGCGCCATGGCAGACGTCACAAGGCTTTACCGTCATATAGCGTTCAAATTCTTCACGCATCGCCTCCGAATTCGTTTCCCGGTAGCGGCGTTCAAAGTTTCCCACCAGGCCTTCCCAGTGATGCATCCAGGTGCGCACACGGCTGCCGTCCGGCTCCATATAGGTGATGGGAAACGTCTCGTCTCCGCAGCCGTAAAAGATCTCATCCAGCACCTGCCGCGGCAAATCTTTGATCGGCACATCAAGTGAAAAATGGTGCGCTTTGGCAATTGCTTCGATATGGCGAAAATACCAGCCCTGCTGATTATCGCTCACCGGCAACAAGCCGCCTTGCCGCAATGTCATATTCTCATCGTTGATCATCAGCTTCTCATCAATATACTGCGAAAAACCCAAACCGCTACAAGCCGGGCAAGCGCCCATCGGGTTATTGAAGCTGAACATACGCGGCGAGAGTTCCTCAATGCTGATCCCACAATCCGGACAGGCAAGATTCTGAGAAAACAACAGCTCTTCCCCGCCGCCATCCGGAAACTCTACCGCGACCTGTGCCAGGCCGCCGCCCAACGAAAGACAGAGCTCCAGCGAATCTGCCAGGCGTTTACGATTGTTCTCACGCAGCACAGCACGGTCGACGACCAGTTCGATCGTATGCTTGATATTTTTCTTCAGCTTAATCTCTTCCGAAAGCTCACGAATTTCGCCGTCCACGCGTACCCGCAGATATCCCTTGGCCTTGCAGTCAGCAAATAGCTTCTGATATTCCCCCTTGCGGCCACGCGCCAGGGGTGCCATCAAATGTAAGCGGCTACCCTCCGGACGGGCATAAATGGCGTCAATCATCTGATCAACGCTCTGCTGACTAATCGGCCTGCCGCATTTTGGGCAATGCGGATGTCCCACTCTGGCATAGAGCAGACGCAGGTAATCGTGGATCTCCGTTACCGTACCCACAGTAGAACGCGGATTTCGGCTTGTCGATTTCTGGTCGATCGAGATCGCCGGAGAAAGACCATCGATCTGATCGACATCCGGCTTGCTCATCTGTCCCAGAAACTGCCGGGCATAAGAGGATAGCGACTCCACATAGCGCCGCTGCCCCTCGGCATAAATCGTATCAAAAGCGAGCGAACTTTTACCACTGCCGGAAAGACCGGTCAGCACGACAAGCTTGTCCCGCGGGATCGTCACATCAATATTCTTCAGATTGTGCTGTCTGGCACCATGTACAATAATATTTTCCAACGTCATGTTCTTTCTCCCAGCCACCCCACTTCAACTGTGCATGCCAATCAAAAAGTGGAGCGACTCTATCCTCTCTACCCTAACGGTAAAATTTTCCGAACAAATGTTCTGTGTACATGTTTATTATAGTAAAATCCAGCCCGGCTGTCAAACATTACTTTCCCCGTTTTCTGCCTGATCAAAAGCAAGAAGACGCCTGCTGCGCAGGATAAGGATACCGAGCATGGCAATCAGAACACCGGATAAGATCAGCAGCAGCTGGACGCTGACCAGATCAGCCAATGGGCCAAAAAGAAGCATCCCCACCGGCATGACGACAGAAGCACAAAGCTGCAATAAAGAAGAAACGCGGCCCAACATATCTGCTGGCACCTTTTCCTGTACCAACGCTATCTCGGCTGACGAGAACAGCGGTAGAAATGCACCAGATACCGCCATAATCACCAAATACAGGCCAAAGCTGCGCATTACCCCCAGCAGCAAAAACGTAATGCCGAACGCCACCAGCGCAAATCCGATACTGAATACACGATTGCGAAAGCCACCCCAGAGAGAAACGATGATCCCACCCAACACTGAACCGAAGGACCAGAGCATTTCATTTGCCGTTAAACGCCAGACTTCAGCGCCAAAACTGCGCTCCACCAGCAATGGCGTAAGAAAAGCAGCCGGCGTAATCAAAAAAAACGATATGCCGTAAAAGATAACCAAGCTGCGTAGAAAAGCATCCTGTTGAATATAGCGCAATCCGTCAAGCAGATCGACAAACGGCGTCACCGCAATCCGTTGCCGCGGCTGCGGTGGTACGGAAAGACGGCATAGGATGGCGATCGCCAATAATGCTGTCGTCGTATCAACGAGCAAAGAATAGCCAAACCCAAAAGCACCAAGCAGCGCCCCACCCACTGCCGGCGACAGCAATGTCATCACAGAAGTCACCGTCGTATTCAATGCATTGACACGCAGCAGCTTCTCCTTGGGTACGATCTGCGGCAGAATCGCGCTGACCGCTGGCGCCTGGATGCCGGAAAAAAGGGAGCGCATCGCAAGCACAAAAAAGACCAGGCGCAAATCCGTATTTCCCCGAAGATAAAACAAGGCAAGTCCCAGCGTAAAGATGGCAACACAGGCATCTGATAGCATGATCAGCCGTTTGCGGGAATAGCGGTCTGCCCAAACGCCAGCGAATAATGAAATCGCGATCTGCGGCAGAAAATTACATAAAGTGCCGATCGTCATCATCATACCGGAACTGGTTTCCAAGGTGATATGCCAGACGATCGAAAAGCCAACCACAGATGAGCCAAATAATGATACGGTCTGCGAGATAAGAAATATCGCCGTTTTCCGCACCCAGCTATCTTCGGATCGCATTCTCTGCTTCCCCATAATTTTTCCATCTCCCTCGCCAGATATTCCTGCTTATAGCTTACGCGCCTGGCATCGTTTTGTCCTAGGCTTATTTTCTAGCAGCAGAACGTATTTCCATAATCGCATCGCGCAGCAAAGCCGCCTCTTCAAATTCCAGCTTGCGCGCCGCCTCACGCATTTCTTTCTCCAGCGAGCGCAGCAACTTCTCGCGGTCGCTCTTCTTCATTTTGTCTGGCTCAATATCCTTACGTACGCCGAAAGCGCCTTTCAGTTTGCCGCCATGTTCGCGTTCGAACCGCTCTGCATTTGGCAGCACGGCGGCAATCACATCCTGCACCTCTTTGACGATTGTCTTGGGCACGATACCGTGTTCAGCATTATATGCAGCCTGTTTTTCCCGACGGCGCTTCGTCTCGCGTATTGCTGCGGCCATGCTATCCGTGATATGATCCGCATACATGATCACCCTGCCCTCACTATTACGGGCCGCACGGCCAATCGTCTGGATCAGCGAGCGCTCAGAACGCAAAAATCCTTCCTTATCTGCATCCAGAATGGCAACCAATGTCACCTCAGGCAGATCAAGGCCTTCACGCAACAGATTGATCCCAACCAGCACATCAAAAACGCCCAGCCGCAGATCGCGTACAAGGGCCATCCGTTCCAGTGTTTTTACATCTGAATGCAGGTAGCGCACGCGCACGCCGGCTTCTTCCAGATATTTGGTCAGGTCTTCAGCCATGCGTTTGGTCAAAGTCGTCACCAGCACGCGTTCATTTTTCTGCGCCCGCTGGTTAATCTCAGCCAACAGATCGTCAATCTGCCCCTTAATCGGGCGAATCTCCACCTCCGGGTCGAGCAGACCGGTCGGGCGGACGACCTGCTCGACCAGATTTTGCTTGCGCTCCATCTCATAGGGGCCCGGCGTTGCGGAAACATATACCGTCTGTCCCACCCGCTCCTCGAATTCAGCGAACCGCAGCGGCCGGTTATCCTTTGCCGAAGGCAAGCGGAACCCGTATTTAATCAGCTCCTCCTTACGACTGCGATCACCTTCATACATCCCGCGCACCTGAGGCACAGTCACATGGCTTTCATCGATCATCACCAGATAATCTTCCGGGAAATAATCGAGCAATGTATAAGGCGGCTCTCCTTCCCTGCGTCCGGTTAGATGCCGGCTATAGTTTTCGATACCGCTGCAATGGCCAATCCCCTCCAGCATTTCCAAATCAAAATTCGTGCGCTGCTCCAGACGCTGCGCCTCCAGCAATTTATTCTCCGCACGCAGCAAAACCAGCTGCTCCGCCAGTTCGCTGCGGATCGAGGCGATCGCCTGCTGCAGTTTTTCCGCTTTGGTCACATAATGGCTGGCCGGAAAAACAGAAAGCTTGTTTAGGTCTTCCGTCATCTCCCCAGTCAACGTGTCAATTTCCGACAATCGTTCCACGCTATCGTCAAACAACTCGATGCGCAAGGCACGATTCTCGTTGCCAGCAGGAAAAATCTCAATGATATCGCCATGCACACGAAAAGTACCGCGATGAAAATCCATCTCATTGCGGCTGTACTGCATATTGACCAGCTTGCGCAAAATATCTTCCCGCTCTGCCTGCTGCCCCTTGTACAGAATCAAACTCAGATCCAGATAATCGGCAGGGTCACCCAGACCGTAGATCGCGGAAACAGAGGCGACGATCAGCGTATCACGCCGTGTTAGCAGGCTGGCTGTCGCCGCATGGCGCAGTTTTTCAATCTCATCATTGATGCTTGCATCTTTTGCAATATAGGTGTCGCTGGAAGCGATATAGGCTTCCGGCTGATAATAATCATAATAGCTGACAAAATATTCGACAGCATTTTCCGGAAAGAATTCCTTGAATTCACCAAAAAGTTGCGCCGCCAGAGTCTTATTGTGTGCAATCACCAAGGTGGGCCGGTTCAGCTTTGCGATCACATTTGCCATGGTAAAAGTCTTACCAGACCCGGTGACACCAAGCAAAACCTGATGCCGCAGTCCGTTTTCAATGCCTGCGCACAGAGATTCGATCGCTTGTGGCTGATCCCCCATCGGCTGATAAGCGCTGACCAGATGAAAATTTTTTTCAGCACGTTCAATATCCTGCATCATCCTCACCTCCAAAAATATAGTATAACATATTAGCGCCTATTCTTGCCAGCCCAACCAACTGTATTTCGGGAAACAGCCAGAAATAGCTGATTTTGAATCCGAATACTCCACTTGCGCGAAAAAAGAACAACCCCACATGAAAGTGGGGTTGTCGTAATCCATGCCGGATAGTAACCGCAGTTGCGGATAATCAATAATTTTCCGGCTTAAGCTGGAAATATGCCTGCGGATGCGCGCAAACCGGGCAAACTTCCGGCGCTGCTTTGCCAACATGGATATGGCCGCAATTCGTGCACTGCCAAAGCATATCCCCATCGCGGGAAAAGACGAGGCCACCTTCGATATTCGCCAGTAACTTACGATACCGTTCTTCATGTTCCTTTTCTACCGCTGCCACGGCGCGGAATTGACGGGCAATCTCCGTAAAGCCCTCTTCCTCCGCTACCTTGGCAAAGCCATCATACATGTCCGTCCATTCATAGTTTTCTCCCGCCGCGGCATCCAACAAATTCTGCGGAGTGGCAGGCACGCCATTATGCAGCAGCTTAAACCACATTTTAGCATGCTCTTTTTCGTTTTTGGACGTTTCTTCAAAGATATTGGAGATCTGAACATAACCGTCCTTCTTCGCCTGGGAAGCATAATAACCATACTTCGTATGCGCCTGAGACTCTCCAGCAAATGCAGCCATCAAATTCGCTTCTGTTTTACTCCCTTTTAATTCCATACTCGATCCCTCCATCTTCTATATGATCAGTTATTGAAATCAATTCTCGATAAGATTATATCATATCACAATTAAAAAGCAAGCGTTTTTCCCATTCTTTACGCAAAAGATGAAAAATAACCAGCTTTCAATGTTTTTCCACCTGTTCCCTTAACCGCTTCTGATAATTGAATGCTGCCGGTGTTTTGGAAGCCCATAGCCCATAGATCACCATACAGAGCACTGGTCCCAGCGCTAGAATGCAAAACATGGTCGCATATCCCCAAAGATCGGCAAATACGCCGCCAAGCAATCCGCCAATGCCAAAACCAATATCAATACTACAGAGATAGGTGGAAGATGCAGCGCCGCGCCGTTCCGTCGGCACATTACGCACAGACATCGTCTGCATCGCCGGAATTGTCATCCCGTAGGCAATACCAATCAAAAAAGAACCAAAATAAAAAAGGAACACACTTTTGGCAAAAACCATGATCAGAATACCAACCACAAAGCTGGTACATCCGGAATAAATCGATAAGCCCTCGCCGCGGCGGTCGCAAATCTTACCGGCGAAAACACGCGTTGATGCAGTACCCAACGCCTGAAAGGTAAAATATAAACCGCCGTTACCCACACCGGTCTGTACCGCATACAAGGCAACAAAAGACGAGATTGCACCAGATGGAATTCGCAACACAAACTGCAGCACTGCAGCAGGCAATGCATTGGCATCAAACAACTGCGCCAAGCGCGTGCCAAGTGGTAGATTACCGGCATTGCTGGAGCGCTGCACCTTTCGAAAATGAAACCCGCGCAACATGAACAACGAAAGCAAACAAAGAATGCTGACACTGAGGAATACGGGCGCTTTGCCAAATTCTTCCCAAAGATATAGGCCAAGCGCAGGACCAATAACAATCGCGATCGAACCGGTCAGTCCAAAGAAACCCATCCCTTCCGCAAACCGCTGTCGGGGCATGATATCGCAGGCATTCGTGTTCGAGGCGGTCGTCGTTGATGCCCAGACCAGCCCCTGTACCCCGCGCAAAAAAATCACAATCGACAATACCGGCAAAACAAGATACGCTGCCGGCACGATGATCATGCCAGTAACCCCAATTACAAATACAATTTTACGGCTCCGGTGGTCAAGCAGCCAGCCGGCAACCGGTCTTGTCAACAAGGCAACTAACGAATATAGGGCTGCAGCAGCACCGACAACTACTTCGCTCCCACCCAGGTCAACGATAAAAAACGGCACTGTAGAAACGAGCATGTTTGCCGCCAGAAAGATAACAAAATTCACGCTGGCAATGATCGCAAAATCACGTGTCCACAATCGTTCACTATCCGACTGTACTTGCGCTTTTTTCTCTGAGGTTGCAATATGCCGGTTTCTCGCATGCCAGAGATCATGCCATGGTATATGCATATGTCACCCCTAACCCAACTCTTGTAGTTTTTTTCTCTGCATTGCCACATATACATCAAAGGCTGCCGGTGTTTTGGATACCCACAGTTTATAAATCAATGCACAGATAATAAAGCATACGCTCAGACTGACAAACATTACGCCATAACCAAAAGCTTCTGCCAAAGCGCCGCCGATCAGCCCGCCCAACCCATAGCTGATATCAAAGCCGCACAAATAAGTGGAACTGGCAGCGCCGCGGCGCTGATTCGGCACATTGCGCAGCGACATCGTCTGCAGGGTTGGCAATGTCAGACCATAACCCGTGCCGTAAAGGAAAGCACTGATATAAAACAGCGCCGGCGCTTGCGCTATGACCATCAACAAAATACCTGCCAAAAAAGACAGACAGCCGATATAAAGTAATAATTTTTCCCCATGTCGGTCTCCATAGCGTCCGGCAAAGACGCGCATCGAAGCTGTGCCCAGGGCCTGAAATGTAAAATAAAGCCCCCCGCTACCCTTCGCCGCTTCCGCAGCATAAAGCGCGATAAAAGATGAAACCGCGCCGCCCGGCACACAGAGGAAAAACAGCAAAGACATTGCAGGCAAGGCCCTTTCATCAAAAAGATTAAGCAGACGCGCATGTAGCGGAGCTCTCCCCGCTCTATGCCAATGCTGCTCCACTTCACGGAAATTAAATCGGAAAAAAAGAAACAAAGAAATGCCGGCAAAGCTGCTAATGAACAAGAAAAACGGTACTTCGCCCACACTCTCCCACAACATCAGACCAAAGGCAGGGCCAATTACCATCGCCAAAGAATTGGTCAGGCCAAACATGCCCATCCCCTCGCCAAAGCGACTCTGCGGCATGACATCACAAGCATTTGTCGTACAGGCGGTACCTGTTGCCGCCCAGGCAAAACCATGGAACGCCCGCAACAGAACAACCAGTGGCAAAACTGGCAACATAAGATAAAGCAGCGGAAGTGCCGCCAAAGAGCAGATGCCAGCCAAAAAGATCGATTTTCGGCTGCGGTGATCCAACCACCAACCGGCGATCGGGCGCATAATCAATGATGTCGCATAATAAATCGACGCGACCAGGCCAATAATCACTTTGGTCGCACCGAGCTCAGAAAGATAGAATGGAAATGTGGAAACCAGCATATTCCCGCCGGTTAGAATCAGAAGATTAAGCAGAGAGATCGAACAGAAATCACGCGTCCAAAGCCGGTCACCTTTTGCCTGGGCATAGGCGCCTTCTTCAATCTGTGCATGCCGTTTGGTTCGGATATGCCAATTGGTATGTAAATGGAAGTACATGAGTTCCCCCTGCGCATTAAATTAAGTCATACATCATATGAAAAGCACAGTACTCTGTCAGCGCCAGCCTCAAAGAGACCAGAAACAAGTAGTGTCATTTTAACGGCGGGCATCAAACGATACCCCCCGTTCCTCGCTGACTTAATACGCATAAACGGCTTCATTAGCTTAATATACCCTATCCATATAATAGGCTTTTACCAGTTGCCTGTCAAGGCTTTATTTTCCGGCTCATCTGACAACAGCTATCGCTGTAGGCCGTTACTATCATAACAGAGCATCTTTTCTGCAATACTGTCCAACTCCGCGGCAGAAAAACAGCCGATCGTGTTTGTCCGGCTGGCTGCTTCCGCCAGGATCGTCGCCACGCCCCATGCTAAGCCCAAGCGCCGCGCCAACGGATTATCGACGATCTTCAGGCTCTGCAATTTTGCATAAAATGTAATGATTGTACGCTTATTAAAAATCCCATTGCAAATCGCAAGCCTGTCCTCCATCAAACATAGCCCCTTGGTACGCCAGGAAAACAGCGCTGACACCATCAACAGGCAAAACCAGATCAAACCGATCCACCAGCGCGCAAATAAAACAGCGGCAGCTACCCCTGCTAGCGCCCAGGGCGCATAGCGCAGCAGGGAAATCGGCAACGCTTTCTTGGGTGAAGCCAAAATATCCTGCTCCAATCGAAACTGCGGCGCGATCTGATCCAGCAACAAGGACATCTCCCGCACATCGGTCAGCAGGCAAAAAGCTGGCGCTATTCCCTCCGCCGCATCACCCATGCCAACATTGATTATCTCGCCATAGGAAAGCCCAAACAAACGCGCAAAAAACGGCTGTCGCAGCACAATCGCATTCGTCTTTGCCAAAGGCAACGTAAATTGACGCCGGGTGAACAAACCATAACTGATCTGAACACGATCATTCCCCAGTCGGGCAAGCGTAAAACCATAATAACGGAATAACGGTGAAATCATCTGGCTGAATACAGGCCCAAAAGCGATCACCAGGCCAATCAGCATCGAAAGATCCACTCCCTCAGCCAATGCCTCTTCCAGAGAGAGTGAAAAATAAAGTGGGACAGATACCAGCGTATAAAAGATACTCCAAAGTGAAGTACCCAAAAGCGCATGGCGCGCCACTTCTTTGCAGGTAAAACGACGCAGAACCAGAAATTCGCTTGCTGCCTGCATATCCTGCTGCACAGGATCAGCAGCAACTTCTGCGGTCATGCGCAGTCGTTCCAGTTCTTGCTGATAAGCAAGCGCAACTGCCGTAGGAAAAATCAAATCAAAATCCGTCTTGTCCGCTGTTGCGGCAGAGTTAAGATCAAACTGTAGGCGAGAGACACGGAACAAGCGCTCCAGGATCCCCTGCTGGATATTGATGCTGGCTACGCTTTCCGGGCGCAGTGTCGTTCGGCTTTGCGAGATTGCCAGACGCCGCTCAACGACAAGATCTCTACCGCTAAAATAAATATAGGTACGGCGCCAGCGCAACACATTGAACACCAGGATCAACAGCAATAACACAACCAGGCCTAAAGCAGCGAACAGCAACAGCGTACCAGCGCTTTTCAGCGCGGAAACTTCGCGAAAAAAGGTTACGATCAAAAAAACGATGATCGCCCAGGTCCCTTTCAATGTTGCGATCAGCGGCGCCGCAAAATGACAGCGCCGTGCCTGCTGCAAATCCAGGGCGGCTGCTACGGTTGTTGTTTTCCGCCGCGTATCCTCCGGCGGTAATTCACGCATGCGTACCAACCTCGCTTCCCTGTTGGCCCTGCTCCGTTACAATATGTTTAATACGCTGCTGCAGAAAATCCGTAATCTCATCCGCCACCTGTTTTTCCAGAAAACGGATCGTCACCTTACCGCCAGCCGTAACCGCTTCCACTTGCGCCAGGCCATAAAGGCGGTCGATCGGACCGCTTTTCACCGATATTTGGTGAATCCGTTCCATCGGCGCAATACTGCGGCTGATAAACCATAATCCTTCCACCACTACTACCTGTTCCGGATCGATATGGTAGCGGTAACGGCGATAGCGCACAGGTGGAACCAGCAGACAGAACAAAACAGCAAACGCCACCAATCCAAGCAAACAGAGATCCGGCCATAGCGGTAGCAGGATATGCTTGAACAGCAAGACAAGGCGTGTTGCGCCCAAAATAAGCAGCAACACGCCCCAGCCAATGATTTCACTTAACCGCATGCAGGCGACAGCCTTTTTGTGCAGAGCATGGTATTCCATCCCCTTGCTATCCTCCCACTCAATGGATTAACACCCCAGCAATGACCCCGATACAACCGCCGACAAACACCTGCAACGGCGTGTGGCCAACCAGTTCTTTCAGGATCGTGTCTGAAAATGGATTATGCTCCAGCTTCCATTCCCTGAGGATCACGTTCAAAATCTGTGCCTGCCGACCGGTTTCCAGCCTGACGCCTCGCGCGTCATGCAGCACGACAACGGCAAGCACAAAGCTGACGGTAAAGGCAAAGGAATCCGCACCATAGGCCAGCAGAGAAGATACCGCCAACGCGCAGACTGTAGCCGCATGGGAGCTGGGCATTCCCCCCGCACCAAACAGACGCTCCCAACTCCACCTGCGGTTGACAAACAGATGAATCAGTACCTTGATCATCTGGGCAGATACCCACCCTACGATCACAGAGATCAGCACCCGGTTATTCCAGGCATCCAAAAGCATTTGCTCGATCTGTGCCATACGCCAAACTTCCATTAGATTTGTGCAACGCCACTTGTACGCGCAGCTTCCGCCACAGCAGCAGCCACTGTCGGCGCCACCGCCGGGTCAAAAGCGCGCGGCAGTATCGTTCCCGCCTGCAGTTCTTCCGCACTGACTAAGCCGGCCAATGCATATGCCGCCGCTAATTTCATCTCCTCGTTGATCTGTGAGGCCCGTACATCAAGCGCACCACGGAATACGCCTGGAAAAGCCAATACATTGTTAATCTGATTCGGGAAATCGCTGCGGCCGCTGCCAATCACCGATGCACCGCCTTGTTTTGCTTCGTCCGGCATGATCTCCGGAACCGGGTTAGCCATGGCAAAAATGATCGGGTCTGGGGCCATCGTCCGCACATCTTCCGCATGCAGCAGATTTGCGACGGAAACCCCGATGAATACATCCGCGCCGCGCACGATATCACGCAATCCACCCTTGATTTGCTGAGGGTTGGTCTGCTCTGCCAATTCTGCCAGATCCGGATTCAGCCCCGGACGGCCGCGGTAAATCGCTCCATCAATATCGCACATCGTGATCGAGCCAACACCATAGCTGAGCAACAGCCGCGCGATCGCACAAGCCGCCGCACCACCACCACAGATTGCCACGCGCAAGGAATCCTTCTGCTTCCCGGTAATCTTCAGCGCATTAACCAGCGCAGCCAGCACAACGATTGCCGTACCATGCTGATCGTCATGAAAAACCGGAATACCGCAGGACTGCTTCAAACGGCGCTCAATCTCAAAGCAGCGAGGAGCGGCGATATCTTCCAGGTTGATCCCGCCAAAGCTAGGGGCGAGCAGCTCAACCGTACGAACGATCTCATCAACATCTTTGCTGGCAAGGACAAGTGGAACCGCGTCAACATCTGCAAAGCTTTTGAAAAGAACACATTTTCCTTCCATCACAGGCATGGCCGCAGCTGGGCCGATATCCCCCAGGCCCAGGACTGCCGTGCCGTCGCTGACCACAGCCACACTGTTCCAACGGCGCGTATAAACAAAGCTTAGCGCCGGGTCTGCTGCAATTTTCAAGCAGGGTTCCGCCACGCCAGGAGTATAAGCAAGGGTCAGATCAGCCGCATCTTTCACCTGGCAGCGCGGTTTTATCTCAATCTTACCATGCCATTGCTCATGCATCTGCAGTGCTTTTTCCTTGATGTCCATCTTCATCCTCCTACTCACACTTCTGTGCTAGATCGATAAAATAATCGTTGCCATAAATATCATCAATTACCACCAGCGGCAAACGCTCTACGGTCAGACGGCGTACTGCTTCCGCGCCCAGCTCAGGCCAGGCGACGGTTTCCATTGAACGGATACAATGCGCGGTCAATGCCGCGACACCTCCCATGGCAACCAGATAAGCCGCGCCGTAACGCTGGCATAAAGCAGGCAATCCCGGGTCGGAAGAGCCTTTGCCGATCATCAGCTTCATGCCCGCCTTCATCATATCCTCTTTATATATTTCCATGCGGCTGGATGTCGTAGGCCCAATACTGCCGCAAACATGCCCCGGAAGACACGGCGAAGGGCCTGCGTAAAAAATCGCACTGTCGCGCAGATCAACCGGCGTTCCCTCCCCTGCCTGCAGCAGAGAAACGAAACGGCGGTGCGCCGCATCGCGTGCAGTATAGATCGTACCGCTCAGATAAACGATATCGCCGCTATGCAAAGCATCCAGCTTGCCGGCATCCTCCGGCCATTGTAAAATATGTTCTCTCATAAGATCACCTGTTGATGTCTTGCTACATGGCAATTTAGGTTTACTGCAACTGGCAGGCTGGCAAAATGACAAGGCATGCTTTCCAGGAAAACAGCCAAGGCGGTATCCGGTCCACCAAACCCCTGCACGCCGATATTCAGCTGATTGATCCGCATCAATAATTTTTGTTCCAGCTCATCCAGCTCCGGGTCCGGGTTCCGGCTGCCGATCTCGCGCATCAAAGCCTGCTTGGCCAAAATAGGCGCGCTTTCAAAGTTGCCGCCAATGCCAACGCCGACAATGACTGGTGGGCAGGGATTTGCACCGGCCAGCTTTACCGTATCAACAACAAAATCACAGACGCCCTCAACACCGGCCGAAGGCTTGAGCATTGCCATACGCGACATGTTCTCCGCACCGCCGCCTTTCGGCAATACCCGAATTAACAAATGTTCACCCGCCACCAGGCGCAAATGGATGACTGCCGGCGTGTTATCTTCTGTATTGATACGGGATAATGCCGTAACAATCGACTTACGCAAGTAGCCATCGCGATACCCATCCGCAACGCCCTGCTGTACCGCATCCGTCAACAATCCACCGCAGATCTGCACTTCCTGCCCCAGCTCGATAAAAACGACCGCCGTTCCGGTATCCTGGCAAAGCGCCAACCCTTCAGCAGCTGCCACCTCGCGGTTGGCACGGAACTGCGTCAGGCACATTTCTGTCAGCGGGCTGTTTTCCTTTTTCGATAAATTCTCTAAAGCTGCGGTTACATCTGACGGCAAATACAAATTTGCATCAATGCATAACTTGCGCACAGCCGCACGGATCTCATCCACATGGATTGCTCTCATATCTTCTCCTTTTACCGAACACAACAGTAGCAGATTTGATTGCCAAAGACAGATACCTGCCTGTCCGCAACACCAGATTTAATTATATAGTGCTGCTGCGCTCCTGTCAAACTGGAATCAAAACAATCCCTGTGTAAAAAGAAAAGGACGGGCTCATCTAAAAGCCCATCCATATTCATTGATAAGCTATCTCGCCACAGTCTGCTTAATCACGACGAACGATCTCCGCGCCGCGGCAGTTACGAATTACACTTTTGATCCCGTTAATGCAGCTTGCTTTCGCTTTATAGGGTTCAGAAACCGCAATCACCTCACCATTCTTAGCTTTCAGCCGGAAACGAAAAGCATGGCTGGTATCAAAATAGATCTCAAATTTTGGGTTTTTTTGTGATTGAAATTGCTCTTTTGTTTGATCCTCCACGCGTGCGGCTAGAGCGTTCTTGATCACGCTGTCAATCCCTTTCCGGCAGGCCATCTCAGATGAATATGTCCCAGAAGAAGCGATCGGCTCATAATTCCCTGCCAAAAGCTCAAAACAAAACCCATGTAAAACAGAACGAATGACAAACCTGCCCACATAACCACTCCTTGAACGCGTAAAGAGAATATATATCATTATATCATTAGCTGACCGATTGTCAAGTTATCAATAAAAACGAAATGGCACAGCAACGCCAAAACACATTGCACAAGCAAAATCAGCGGAATACCGACAGAGAATTTTTTATGCCGCGTTTTATGATGAAACAAGTGCATAGCCAACCAGGCAGCAGGGCTGCCACCGCAGGCAGCCAGCACCATCAAGCGCGCTTCCGGAATCCTTCTTCCGCCACGCCGGGCCTGATATTTATCAAAGCCAAACAGGATTCCTGTGGCCAAATTGATCCCTGCCAAATAAAGGAAAAGCAGCATGGATAAGTTATCCTTCATACCGGCTTTATCTCCTCCGTCTGCTCCAGCGTCTCCATGCGCCGTTGCTTGCGTGCCGTACGGAACATATCAAAGCTAGCAAATAAAACAACCAACAACACGACCCACTGCAAACTAGCCACATTCATATTCTTAACAGCGGAAACCGCAATCAGCGCACCTGCCGCGCCTGCGGTAAAACTGCACAATGCGATACGCCTAGAATATGTACCCAGCTTGACAAATTGCAATACCGCCACAGGATTAGAAAGCGCGGAAGCACCCATCATCAGCGGATAGGTAACAAGTGGCGATAAACCGGAAATATAAACGAATGCCATCGTCAATGGGTAAGAGCCAATGCCCATCGCCTTAAAAACACCTAAGGCTAGACCAAGCAACCCCAGGGCAGCCAGCTTCCATCCATGCAGCGCAGTTGCTGTGCCAACCCCTGCGATCCAGCCTAGCTTACTCGCAAGAATAAACAATCCTGCCATCAATAAACCGGCTGACATCGCATATTTCAGCGTAGAAAGCCGTAGGCGCATGGAAACGCGCGGTCCAAGGTAGGAGCCGATCGTTTGCGTGCAAAAAAAGAGCAATAAGGTTGGCAACGCGATCTCAATGCTGGTAATATACGTCAGCGACATGATCATCAACGCGACCAAACCCTGCGTATTCAACGTGCCGGGCAAATCTCGTGTCGTAGACCAACCGGTTTTACTGTAGATTACTGTGCAAAGCGCAAAATCGCTGATGCCAAAAGCAGCCAGGAAATAAATAACAAATGAATTCAGCAGTTGCAGCGGCAGCCGTCCTGGTGCATTGCGAATCTCTTCGCGGTGCGCCACCATATCGCGGATCGTGACCAGCAACGCATAGGTGCCAATGAATACGATTGCACATAAAATGACCGTCAACATAGAGGCTACTCCTTTGCTGCCATTTCCTGCATAGCGATAATATTTTCCATCGGCATCGCATCATGCGGGCATACATCTGTGCATTTGCCGCAACGAATGCATGCCGTCAATCCGTTTGTCAACGCGGTCAGTTTGCGACGCCCCTCATCACGCGGGTCAAAAAAATGGCGAGCAAGCTGGGTGAATGCAGCCGGGCCGATAAAATCATGCGGCCGGGCGGTAAAGACCGGGCAGACAGCGACGCAACAAAAACATTCCATACAACGTGCTGCCCGCTTGAAACGCGCGAAGGCCTCCATATCGATACGCTCTGCGCTTTCTCCCCGGTATGGCTCTGCGCGGTCGAGGAACAGGCGCAGATCCTGTTTACGCAGGTCTTGCTCACTGCGATCCACCGTCAAATCACGCAGTACCGGCAAGTTAGCCAAGGGCTCCAAGCGCATTTCCGCGCTTGCTGTCTCACGGCAAATCATGCCGGGTCTTCCATTGATCATCACGCCGCAAAGACCACAATGTCCATTGCGGCAGCAATATTGGAAACTCAGCGTAGCATCCTGCTGTTGATAGATCTCCAGCAGCACGTCAAGCACAGTCATCCCCGGCTGGAAAGTAAAGCTAAACGTCTGCCAATACGGTGCACTGTCGCGCGCCGGGTCAAAACGTCTGATCGTCACAGTACCCTTGGTCATGCCAATTCGCACGCTCCTTCCGGCTTGATCTCACAAAGATCGACGGGGGCAAACCCGGCGGTTAATGAATCTCCCTTTTTCTGCAGGATCACATGCTGCAGCCAGTTTTTCTGATCTGTCTGCGGGTAATCCTCGCGAAAATGCGCACCTCTGCTTTCCTTGCGCAGTAAAGCGCTTTTCACAATGCAAGCAGCCGTATCAACCAGAAAATAATTTTCCAGCGCCTCCCGTAATTCAGAATTCCAAGCGGGATCTTTCTGTACTAAACATTGCTGCTCCAACTGCCTACGCAACCCGGCTATTTCTTCCTGCGCTTGCAGCAGACCATGCTCATTGCGATAAACGCCAGCATGCTCCCACATCAAAGTGCGCAGGCGTTGGCGCAATACACCAGGAGCCACGCCCTCGCGGCGAGCAAGCAGCCGGGCCACCATGCTTTCCTCCTGCTGAACAACAGCAGGGTCAAATGCCGCCTGCTCGTTTCCAGATGCGGACTGCGCCGCAGCGAGACCGGCAAAATGTCCGGAAACCAGCAGTTCCGACAATGCATTCTGACTAAGTCGGTTTGCCCCCTGCACGCCGGCTCCGGTCTCACCTGCAATAAACAGACCATTTACCGTGCTGGCCCAGTTTCTGTCCACCTTCACCCCACCCATAAAGAAATGACAGCTAGGTGCGACTTCCAACCAGTCTTTTTCTGGGTCTAACCCCTGTTTCTGATAAGATTCCGTCAGAGAAGGCTGCATGCGGGCGATGTAGCCAGGCTCATGATGCGTCATATCGATATATACGCCGCCGCGTGGACCGCCACGGCCTTCACGCACTTCATTGCAAATCGCACGCGCCACTCGATCCCGCGTGGACAACTCCGCCCGTTCCGGATCATAGCGCAGCATAAAACGCTCGCCGTTTTTATTGCGCAAATGTACATAATACAGCAATCCTGCCAAAGCACCGCGTAACGAATCCGGAAATAAAAACCCCAGCGGATAAAACTGTACAAACTCCATATCCATCAAAGCAGCCCCGGCTGCCAGCGCCAAAGCAAATCCATCTCCCGTCACATCCGTCGGGTTGCTCGTATTCTGATACACCACTCCGGCGCCGCCGCATGCAAGAATGACGGATTTTGCCCGAAGCAACACCATACTGCCATGAGCCAAATCATATCCTACCGCCCCGGCAATACGGTCATCTGCCAATAGCAGACGCGTGATCATGATATCTTCCCAGACCTGGACATGGCGCTTGCGTAAAACACCATGCAAACAACGCATCATTTCACGGCCGGTACGGTCTTCCAGGAAAGGACAACGGGGGTAACTATGGCCACCATCGATACGCAGGCTGTAGGTTTCCCCGTCTGCTTCCCGCTGCCATAAAGCGCCAATCTGCTCCAATTCCAAAATCAATGCCGGCGTATGTTCCACCAGCAGCCGGACTAGGCTTTGCTCGTTGAGATAAGCCCCTCCTTCTACCGTATCGCGAAAATGGATATCCGGGCTATCCCCTGGCTGCCGCCAACTGCCGGCCCCGGCAATCGCTCCGGGAGCCAGAACAGTGCAACCGCTGCGTTCCAATCTTCCTTTGGATACCAGTGCTACGCTGACGCTATGTTTACTCGCCTCATATGCCGCCATCATGCCGGCCGCGCCACCGCCAATAACGAGCACATCAACTGAAAAGCATTGCATCCGCTCACCTTTACCTTTCTTTCCCCAGCAGGAGCACATCTCTTAGTCACAGTATAACATTAGTCATCCGGAATGCAAGACCTTATCCAATACCCATCCGCATCCGAATTCTCTTATCAGACAAAGTTATGCCCCGCAGTTTTCTGCGGGGCATAACAAACACAGGCTTTCTCGCCCTGTTCAAAAGGACTTATTGATGCGCAGCAATCAGGCTGCTCAAACTTTCCATAAATCCAGTAATATTTTTGAAGGCAATAACGAGCGTAACGGCAACAACAATAATCCCTAAAATCAACATAAACTTGCTGTTGCCATGCCCATCCATAAACTTGTTGTCGCTGGTGACCACCATCAGCAGTATCGCACTGATCGGCAGCAAGAAAGCATTGGCAGCCTGCGCAAAAAGGATGATCTCCGTGGGAGATGCGCCGAGCGTAAGCGTAGCAACAAAACCGAAAGCAATCACGATAGCCCAGATCGCCTTAAACCGGCCTTTGCTCATATCCTCGCCCCAACCAAGTACGCCTGTAGAAGCAAATGCTGCGGCCAAAGGTGCGGTGATCGTTGAAGTCATCCCTGCGGCAAACAGGCCAATGCCAAAAGCTGCCGTGGCCCAAGATCCCAGAATCGGTTTAAGCTGAACCGCCATATCAGCACCATTGGTGATCGATGCGCCGGTACCATAGAAAGCGGCCGCCGCGGTGATGACGATCGCCATAGAAATGATGCCGCCCAGGCCGATCGAAAGGATGGAGTCTGTCAGCGAGGTCTTAATAGCCTCATCTTTATCTGATTCAGCGCCCCATTTCTTTGCTGAGGAAGAAGCATGTAAGTAAATATTATAAGGAACAACCGTAGTGCCAATCAACCCCGTCACATAAAACCATGCGCGGTCAAGTCCCTGCGGCACATGCGGTACGAACAGGCCCCTGATGATTTCTCCTAAATTTGGGCCTACCGCAATGGCAGTTGCCAGGAAAACGAT
>CALXRV010000065.1 GCA_944390945.1 uncultured Clostridia bacterium | reverse complement strand
TATGATGACCTCCAGCACGTTTGCGCCGACTGTGCCGAGCAAAGTAAAGGTACTGGCTTTCCATACGATGACCTGATTACGTTCATCGCCGGGGATCAGCAGCGAGAACAGCATGATGATATCCAGCTTAGCGTCTGTTACTTCGCAAAGGCTTCTACTTTTGACCCGGCTGCCTGCGAAGCGCAGCAGACGTTGATCGATTATTGCGTCGCGAGCGGTTGGCAGCTGGCTTGTACCTGGTTTCAGCTGCAGGTTTTCTATCATACCGGCGAGAACCCCACGCCCATCCACACCGAGCCTGCGCTGGAAGTGGCGGCGCTGCACGCGGCCTGCAAAGTAAAATATCTTCGGATCTGTAAGTTGCTGTTATTGTTTTCGTTCTGCTTCACGCTGCTCTTCCTATCCTCGCTGGTCGGCGATACGCTGCGCATTTTGGCCAGCCCCGGCGACCTGATGCGTGGGGTGCTTTTTCTGCTTCTGTTTTTATGGTGTCTGACTGAGCTAGCCGTCTACTACAGCTGGCACAGAAAGGCGGAACAAGCGGCAGAGCAGGGAATGTTTCTGGATTCGCCGTCGACCGCTGTCAGGCAAAAAGGTATATTGCTCCTTTTGGGCTTATGTGTTGTCGGTTGGCTGTTTCAGCTGTATGTGGGGAGCAGCTCACCCATCCCGCAGATATTTTTGGCCTTGTTCCTGCTGTTGGCAGCGACTGTCGTTTTGGCTGGCGTGATCATGAGATGGTTGAACAAGAGGAATATTTCTTCCCGCCGCGACCGGCGGCTGATGGCCCTCGCCAGCTTTCTGACCACGTTTGTCTTGATCTGTGTTGCTGCTGTCCCCGGAACGCAGCTCCTTTCTGCGCTGCAGCGTGAGGCGCAGGCAGCATTTGTGGAAGCGCCTTTGCAGATTTCTGATCTGCTGGAAACGGAAGATCAGGATTACCTGCTTACCACCAGCCGGGAAGAATCTCCGCTCCTGGCTCGGTTGGAGGTCGAGCAGCGGCAAAGGTTTGGCGACGCGCCGCCGCCGGATAGCCCGGAGCTGCGCTATGTATGCTATCTTGTTAAAGCCCCTGTCGTTTATAATTTTTGTCAGGAACAGCTTCGCCGCCTGATGGCCCTTTCCGTTTTTCAAGCAGGGGCGATGGTCGAACAGGATGCTGCGCCTTGGGGCCTGGAAAGGGTCTACCAGCTGTTGATGGACGATGGTACAGCGGCAAATGTCTATTTGCTGTGCGATGGAGATCTGCTGGTATGGGTTGAATTCGGCTGGCAGCTGGATGCAGAGCAGATGGGCATTGCCGGCAGAAAGCTGGCGGGCGAATGTATGCGGCTGGACTTGCAGTTGGATCCAGCCGCAGCTGGCAGCATGTAAAGAGGAGCGCTGGCTCAGTTAAGGGTGGAAAAGGACAGCGGCATTTATAAATTGGGGTTGACAAATGGAAAAGTGGAGTTTATAATTACTAACTGAGTTAGTTGTTGCTAATAAACCCTGCGCATCATCCCTTAGCCGGGTATGATGTGCCGGTAATTTGGCCTGATCAATCATGGATGGGTGGCGGTCAGCGATGCGTTTAAGAGAAGCGGTAGCCGGTGAGGAATATATCATTCAGCAGATTGAAACGGATGACGATGAGCTGAATGCATTTTTGTTTTCGCTGGGTTGCTACAGCGGGGAAAAGATTACGGTGATCTCGCATTTGCAGGGAGGTTGTATTGTTTCGATCAAAGACGGCAGGTATACGATCGACCGGCAGTTGGCAGATGCGATCATCGTTTAGGCATGAAGTCAGGCACAGGTTTTTTTTCGGCATTGGTTAGTTTAAACTAATATGCAGTAGGGAATAGCAGCGTTAGTAAGCAAATTCTATCAGCAAAAGATAAAAGGGAGGAATCTGGAATGAGAATTGCTTTGGCCGGCAACCCGAATTCAGGGAAAACCACCATGTATAATGCCCTTACGGGCCGTAATGAGAAGGTGGGCAACTGGGCGGGTGTTACCGTGGAGCGAAAGGAGCATCCGATCAAAAAAACATATCATGTGGGAGAGGGGCAACTGCTCGTCGTGGATTTGCCCGGCGCATATTCCATGTCTCCCTTCACCAGTGAAGAGAGCATCACCAGCTCTTATGTCAAGAAAGAAAACCCGGACGTCATCATCAATATCGTGGATGCAACCAACCTCAGCCGCAGCCTGTTTTTTACCACCCAGCTGTTGGAGCTGGGCATCCCGGTGGTGATTGCCCTGAACAAGAGCGATATCAACGAGAAAAAGGAAGTCAAGATTGATGCGGAGGCCCTTTCCGCCAAGCTGGGCTGCCCGGTCATCTGGACGGTATCCACTTCTGGAGAAGGGTTGCAGGCAGTGGTGGCGGCAGCGGTTGCCCGCATCAACGAAAAGCAGATTGCTCCTTATTGCGAACAAAATGTTGATTTGACTGACAAAAAAGCGGTGGAGGCTGCCGACCGCAAGCGCTTTGCCTTCGTCAACCAGATCGTCTCTGCGGTGGAAACGCGCAGGGTTCAGACGCGGGAGCGCAGCAAGGGCGACAGCATCGACGCTGTTTTGACCAACCGCTGGCTGGGCATTCCGGTCTTTGCGGTCGTGATGCTGTTCGTCTTCCAGGTGTCCCAGGTCTGGGTCGGCCCTTATATCGCGGATGCGCTGGTTGCCTGGCTGGAGACCTTTCAGGGTTGGGTGGGCGAGTTGGTAGCCGATGCCAGCCCGCTGCTTTCCGCCCTGCTGGTGGATGGCGTCATCGGCGGTGTCATCGCGGTCATTGGTTTCCTGCCTCTGGTCATGGTGATGTACTTTCTCATCGCCCTGCTGGAAGATTGCGGTTATATGTCCCGTGTGGCCGTAGTGCTGGACCCCATCTTCAAAAAGGTAGGGCTTTCCGGTAAATCGGTGATCCCCTTCGTCATCACCATCGGCTGCGCTATCCCTGGCATCATGGCCAGCCGCACTATCCGCAATGAGCGGGAGCGCCGCGCTACCGCTATGCTTGCCCCCTTTATGCCCTGCGGTGCGAAGATCCCGGTCATCGCCCTCATCGCTGGCGCCTTCTTTGACAATGCGGGCTGGGTCAGCACGGTGATGTATCTTACCGGCATCGTTTTGATCTTTGTTGGCGCTCTGCTGGTAAACAAGATTGCCGGCTACAAAGCGCGCAAATCTTTCTTCATCATCGAGTTGCCCGATTACAAAGCGCCTTCGCTGTGGTTTGCCTTCAAGGCCATGTGCAGCCGCGGCTGGGCCTATATCGTCAAAGCTGCCACCATTATCCTGCTCTGCAATACGGCGGTACAGATCATGCAGACCTTTGACTGGAGCTTCCAGGTGGCGGCGACTGCCGATAGCTCTATTCTGGCTTCTATCGCTTCCCCCTTTGCCTGGCTACTGCTGCCGATCGTCGGCGTGCTCAGCTGGCAGCTGGCAGCCGCTGCGGTTACCGGCTTTATCGCCAAAGAAAATGTGGTCGGCACGCTGGCGGTCTGCTTTGTGGGGCTGGAGAATTTCATCGATACCGAAGAACTGGCGCTGGTAGAAGGCGCTGGCGCTGAGGCGGCCGGAATCATTGCGATTACCAAGGTGGCTGCCCTGGCCTATCTGATGTTCAATCTTTATACGCCGCCTTGTTTTGCTGCCATCGGCGCGATGAATTCTGAGATGAGGAGTGGCAAATGGGTGCTGGGTGGCATCGGGCTGCAGCTTTGCACTGGTTATACCGTGGCTTATCTGGTCTATACCGTCGGTACGCTGATCACCGCGCCAGATACGCTGAATATTGGCGCCGCGGTGGCAGGTATGGTTGCCGTGGCAGTGATGATCAGCATCATCGCCTATCTTATCCGCAGGGCAAACCGGGGCCTTCAGGCGGAATACAGCCTCGCCGGCGGTTCCGGGGCTGTCACCAGCCGCTAAGCCTATGTTGACCGATCTGATCATCATTGCCATTGTTCTGGCTATCATCGGCTCGATCGTGCGTTATCTGTACCGCGCGAAAAAACGCGGGGAGACTTGTATTGGCTGTCCTTATGCCAAACAGTGCGGCAGCGGTTGCAGCAGCCATGGGCAGAGCCGAGTTGTCCTCGCCGACAAGGGTAAGGCAAAATAGCGCATAAGAGGGGGATGTGGGCTTTGGCGGTCGCATCCCCCTTGGTGCATGGAAAGGAGTGCGATAGGGATGGGAGATGCGATCATCCTCATTTTACTAGCTGCTGCCATTGTGGCAGGGGTTTTGTATTCGATACGGCATTTCAAGGGCAAGGGAGGCTGCTGCGGCGGCGGCGATTACAAGCCGCGGAAAAAGAGGTTGTCCCATGTGGCAGGAGAAAAGACATTTCTGGTGGAAGGGATGCACTGCGCGCACTGCAAAGCACGGGTGGAAGATGCGGTCAATGATATCCGCGGCGTGGCGGGACGGGCAGACTGGAAAAAGGGCCTGCTGACCGTATCCTATATGGAAACTCTTGATGAAGAGCAGGTTAGGTGCAGAGTGGAACGGGCCGGGTACCGCATAATAGATATGCGTTGACCGCAGCTACCGGCCTTCGGCTTGCCGGGCGGGGATATCCGGGGTTGGTTACAGCTGCAGGATCAGCGGGCGAAAAGAGCGTTCAGAATATTTCTGGCGTTAAATCCTTTAGGTTTATTTGTTCGGCTTATCCGTTTTTTGCCTGGGCTTTCCTGCCGGCTGCTATGGATTGCACCCCTTTGGAGGGAACCGCAGACTATTGTATATTCGGGATGAAAGCTGGCCGGGTTTGCAGCAGAGAATGGGCTGGCCCTTCATTGGCGCTGCACTGCAAAAAGCCCAGGCAACAAATGGCCTGGGCTTTCTTTGTCGCTCGATTTTGATGCTCACTGCTTCCTGAGGTGGCTGAAAAGTGACGCAAGGCGGCAGAGCAGGTGTTTCAGTGGTTAAGCCACCATACGCCCAAATTAAGGTAGGCAGCAAAACAGCACCAGAGCAGGTAGGGCAGCTGGAGCAGAGCAGCGAGCGGGTCGATCCGGTAAAAAGCGCGCAGCATGGCCACGATCGCTGCGATCAGGAGCAGCAACCAGAAAAACGCAAACAGGTAGGCCTGATATCCGAAGAACCAGACGCTCCACAAGGCGTTGAGCAGCAGCTGCAGTATAAAGATGCGGAGCGCTGACTGCCGCGTTTCCGCCCCGCTGTTCCAGATGCGCGCTGCGCTGAAGCCCATCAGCAAATAGAGGATGGTCCAGACGATGGGGAAAACGATGGCGGGCGGCGTCAGCGGCGGTTTTTCCGCTAACTGATAGGCTGGCATGCCGCTGTTGACCGCCAGGGATGAGATTGCGCCGACTGCCAGCGAGAGAAGAATAAAGACGAGATAGGGCAGAAATTTGCGTTTTATATCGCATCACCTCGCCTGCAGTATATGCTGTGGCTAGCGAAAAGATGCGGCAGGATATGCGCGACTAGCGGGAACCGCCGTCTCAGCGTGATGCACGGCGTGTTGTTGTCTGCTGCTTAGGGTCGGTGAGATCCGGGAGTGCCCCGCCAGCCACCGCCCATAGATAGAGGCTGGCCGTGCTGCCATATGGGCTGAAGCGGCGGCGGTATTTTTCGAAGAGCGGACGGTCGATTTCGCGGTGCCGATAGAGCATGCGCAGTCCACGCTGCAACCCGAAATCGCCAAAGCTGAAGATATCCGGTCGTTGCAGGCTGAATAACAGGAGCATCTCCGCTGTCCAGACGCCGATGCCTTTTAACGCGGAGAGTGCAGCGATCGCTTCGGCATCATCCATCTGCCGCAGCTTGTCCGGCACAAAATCACCGCATTTTACTCTGGTGGCGAAATCGAGCAGATAATTTGCTTTGCGAAAGGAGATGCCACAGGATTGCAGCTGGTCTGCTCCTGCGGCCAGCACTGTATCTGCATTGATCTGGCCAAGCAGCTCCTGCAGCCGGCGCCAAACCGTGGCTTGTGCTTTGGTGGAAATCTGTTGTCCGATGATATGATGGATGACTGCGGCGAACAGATCCGGCTCGGTTTTTCGTTCGATCATGCCGACCTGCTCGATGACATGCGCCAACTTGCGGTCTTTTTTCATTAAATAAGAAAGTTCCGTTTCGCCATATTGAAAATACATTTGTAACACCATGATTTCCTTTTCCCCATAATATTCGATATTCAGGAAGCCGTAAGGCCGGCAGAGCTTTAATCACCGGTTATTTGCTGTTGTCCAAACGCTTACGGCCATTATAACATATTCCGGTGCGAAATTACAGATAGCAGCAGGAAGCGTGGAAATTTGATTTTTCTCTTGCCTTATTCTGCATCAATATGATATAATGCCAGTATCTTTTTGTACGCGGGGAGGCGGTAGCCATGCAGCATGTTTTTCAGCTATGCTGGGTTTTGCCCGGTTGCTTTGTCCATGGCGCCGGTCGTCGCGGGGCGGTTGCCGTCCTGCCTGCAGCGGCAGGAAAATAAACGTATGCGGATAGGCGTAGTGCGCGAGCACCACGCCTAATTTTATTCCAGGAGGTTGACAAAGATGAAAAAGGTTGCGGTCATCATGGGCAGCATCAGCGATTGGGAAGCGGTGAAGCCTGCTGTCGATTTTCTCAAGGAGCTGGAGATCCCTTTTGAAGCGCATGTTTATTCTGCGCACCGCACGCCGGCGGAAGCCGGTGCTTTCGCCGCTGCCGCAAGGCAGGAAGGCTTCGGCGTGATCATTGCCGCAGCCGGCAAGGCGGCGCATCTCGCCGGCGCACTGGCAGCGCAGACCACGTTGCCGGTGATCGGTATTCCCGTAAAATCAACGGCTTTAGATGGTATGGATGCGCTGCTTTCTACCGTGCAGATGCCACCGGGCATCCCCGTGGCGACGGTAGCGATTGATGGCAGCCAGAATGCGGCTGTGTTGGCTGCGGAGATTCTTGCCGTCACCGATGAAGTGGTGGCGGCTAAATTGGCCGCAAAGCGTGCATCCATGCATGACGGCGTATTGAAAAAGGATCAGGAGCTACAGGGAAAACTATAAGACGATACCAGACGGAGACGAACTGGTATTTCCAGCAGCCTTTGGACAGTTGTTGGCTGAAATAAGGATAAACTGACTGCATTTGGGCAGATTGGAGGAAAAACAAATGCAAAAACTGGAACAGCTTTACGAAGGCAAGGCAAAAAAGGTGTATGCGACGGATGACCCACGGTATTATATTGTGGATTACAAGGACGATGCCACTGCATTCAATGGCGAGAAAAAGGGCACGATTGTCGGTAAAGGTGCGATCAACAACCGCGTAACCAATCATCTGATGCAGATTCTGGCAAAGGAAGGCATTCCCACGCATTTTGTCAAAGAACTTTCTGATCGTGAGACCCTGGTGAAAAAGGTAACCATCGTTCCGCTGGAAGTGATCGTGCGCAATATCGTGGCCGGCTCTCTCTCCAAGCGTATCGGCGTGGCAGAAGGCCATAAGCTGCAGCGGACAGTATTGGAGTTCAGTTATAAAGATGATGATCTCGGTGATCCGCTGGTCAATGAATATCATATTCTGGCGATGGGCTGGGCCAGCGAGCAGGAGCTGAAGCAGATCACAGATTATGCGCTGCGTATCAATGAGATTCTGCGCGCGTATCTGGCGGATCTGAATATTGATCTGATCGATTTTAAGCTGGAATTCGGGAAAACACCCGAGGGAGAACTGGTGCTGGCGGATGAGATTTCACCAGATACCTGCCGTTTCTGGGATAGCCGGACCGGGAAGAAGCTGGATAAGGATCGTTTCCGCCGCGACCTTGGCGATGTTGAGGACGCGTATCAGGAGATACTGGATCGTCTGCTGGGGAGATAAGACGAATGCAAACGGACAAGCTTTCAGAAATTTTTGGCTGCTGCGGTAGCGACCATATTCATGAGGAATGCGGCGTGTTTGGCATCTACGACCGTTCCGGCGCAGACGTAGCGCTGGATACCTATTATGGCCTGTTTGCATTGCAACATCGTGGCCAGGAAAGTTGTGGTATTGCGGTCAATGACTGCGGAGTGACGACCAGCCATCGCGATGCCGGACTGGTCAACGATGTTTTCAGCCGCGAGGTGCTGGATCGGCTGGGCAGCGGGCAGATTGCGGTCGGCCATGTGCGTTACGGCACCTCCGGCACGGGCGACCGCCGCAATGCGCAGCCGTTAACAATCAATCATGTTAAGGGTTCGATGACCCTGGCGCATAACGGTAACCTGGTCAATGCGGCGCAGCTGCGCAACGAGCTGGAGCTGAACGGCTCTATCTTCCATACGACGACGGATACGGAGGTCATCGCCTATGTGCTGACCAAGCAGCGTTTGCACACCCCTTCGATCGAGGAGGCGCTTTCTGCTGCAGTTAAGATTATGCGCGGCGCTTTTTCGCTGGTGTTGATGTCGCCCAAAAAATTGATTGGTGTGCGCGATCCGCTCGGTTTCCGTCCGTTGGTCATCGGTCGTCGCGGCGAGGGTTATGTACTGGCATCGGAAACCTGCGCCCTTGATGCGGTTGGCGCTGCATTCCTGCGCGATGTGGAACCGGGGGAGATCGTAGTCATCGATGAAAACGGCCTGCGCTCGATCCGCGATAATTGCGTAGAAGGGAAAAAATCGCTCTGCGTTTTTGAGTATATCTATTTTTCGCGGCCAGATTCCGTGATCGACGGCAGTTCGGTACATGTGGCACGGCAGCGGGCAGGATCTATGCTTGCACTTTCCCATCCTGTACAGGCAGATGTGGTGATTGGTGTGCCGGATTCCGGTCTGGATGCTGCGATCGGCTATGCGCGGCAATCCGGTATTCCCTATGGTATTGGTTTTATCAAGAACAAATATATTGGCCGTACCTTTATCCAGCCAGGACAGAAACAGCGTGAAAACTTGGTGCGGATCAAGCTGAACGCCTTGTCTGCTACCGTACGGGATAAACGCGTGGTGCTGATCGACGATTCGATCGTCCGCGGCACCACCAGCGCGCGTATCGTCCGCCTGTTGCGCGAAGCGGGAGCGAAAGAGGTGCATATGCGCGTTTCTGCACCGCCGTTTTTGCATCCCTGCTATTTCGGTACGGACATCAGCAATCGAGATAATCTGATCGCCTGTCATCACAGCGTGGAGGAGATCGCGCAGATCATCGGCGTGGACAGCCTGGGATATCTTGAGCTTTCTGATTTGGAGCGCATCCCGGACAACTATCACCACGGCATTTGTAACGCCTGCTTCAGCGGTGAATATCCGTTGGATGTCTCTGGTGCGGAGCAGGTAAAACATCTGGGCGAGCAGAAGCTGAGTCCGGAAGCGGGAAAGGGGAATGCTTGATGGCCAAAAGCGAGAGCGAAAGCTACCGGCAGGCTGGCGTGGATATTACGGCAGGCTATCGTGCGGTGGAGCTGATGCGCTCGCATATCGCACGCACGATGACAGCCGGCGCTTTCGGCGGTGTCGGCGGTTTTGGCGGTATGTTCGAGCTGGATACGGCTGGTATGCAGCGGCCGGTGCTGGTCAGCGGCACGGATGGCGTCGGTACGAAATTGAAGCTGGCATTTTTGCTTGACCAGCATGATACGATCGGTATCGATTGCGTGGCGATGTGTGTGAACGATGTCGTCTGCTGCGGCGCCAAGCCACTCTTTTTTCTCGATTATATCGCTTGCGGGAAAAATGAACCGGAGCGCATCGCGGCAATCGTCAGCGGCGTGGCGGAAGGCTGCGTGCAGGCCGGCGCGGCGCTGATCGGTGGTGAGACGGCGGAGATGCCTGGTTTTTACGCCGCGGATGAGTATGATTTGGCAGGATTTGCCGTTGGCATAGCGGATCGTAGCCGTCTGCTCGATCCGTCTTCGGTCCGCCCGGGCGATGTGATCCTCGCACTGCCGTCCTCCGGTGTGCACTCAAATGGCTTTTCCTTGGTGCGCCATGTTTTTGATCTGCCACGCGAACTGGGGCTTTATCAGGATGAGCTTGGCATGCCGCTGGGCGAGGCTTTGCTTACGCCGACCAGGATTTATGTCAAACCACTGCTTGCTTTGATCGAGCAGGTATCCGTTAAAGCAGCGGCGCATATTACCGGCGGTGGTTTTTATGAAAATATCCCCCGCAGTCTGCCTGCAGGGCTGTCTGCACGCATCGCGCGCAGCGCCGTGCGTATCCCGCCGATATTTGGCCTGATCGCTGCAGCAGGCAATATCCCTGAGCGCGATATGTTTAATACGTTCAATATGGGTGTTGGCATGTCGGTGATCGTCAGCCGGTCAGATGCAGAGCAGGCTTTGGCTGTGCTGCATGCTGCCGGTGAGGACGCTTATCTGTTGGGCGAGATCGTGGACGGCGGGGAGGGCGTCGTATTATGTTGAAACAGCGTGTGGCTGTACTCGTCTCCGGCGGCGGCACAAACTTGCAAGCATTGCTTGATGCGGCTGCCGCCGGACAGCTGCCGCATGCGGAGTTTGCGCTGGTGATCTCCAGCAAGGCCGGGGTGCCTGCACTGGAGCGTGCGGCGCGCCGTCATGTGCCGGCTATAACCGTGGCCAGGCGTGAGTGTGTGGACCAGGCGGAATTTGAGGCACGGGTGCTTGCCGCGCTGGAAGAGGCGAAGATCGACGTGATCGTTCTCGCCGGGTTTCTTAGCATCCTGAGCGCGGATTTTGTACGCCGCTATCCGGAACGCATATTGAATGTCCATCCCTCGCTGATTCCCTCCTTTTGTGGTGATGGCTATTATGGCCTGCGCGTGCATCAGGCTGCCTTAGCTCGCGGCGTAAAAGTGACTGGCGCCACTGTGCATTATGTTAATGAGATTACGGATGGCGGTCGCATTATCTGCCAGAAAGCCGTTGCGGTGCAGGACGATGATACGCCGGAAAGCCTGCAGAGGCGTGTGATGGAGGAGGCGGAATGGCAGCTGCTGCCGCAGGCGCTGGAGCAGGTATGCGAGAAATTATCGCAGGAGGCATAGCGATGTATAGCTTGGAAAATTATTTGCAGGAGCGGCGATATCCGGGGCGCGGCGTTTTGCTGGGGCTGCATGAGGATGGCATCAGGGCGGTCGCCGCTTATTTTATCATGGGCCGCAGTGAAAACAGCCGCAACCGTATTTTTATCACGGAAGGAGATGGGCTGCGCACGGAAGCGTTTGATCCGGC
Organism: uncultured Clostridia bacterium; assembly: GCA_944390945.1. Taxonomy (GTDB): domain Bacteria; phylum Bacillota; class Dehalobacteriia; order UBA4068; family UBA4068; genus CALXSV01. The sequence continues at coordinate 44,563 of CALXRV010000065.1, read as the reverse complement.
AAAATGCAGTGATCCTTCGCTGATCATTTATGCGCCCGTGCGGATGCTGGGCAACAGGATGATCGTCAGCAACGGCGACCAGACGGATACGGTCTATGATGTGATGCAACAGGGCGGCAGCTTTGCGCAGGCGTTGCGTAGCCGCTGCTATGAGCCGGATGCGCCGAATTATACGCCGCGTATCAGCGGCCTGCTGGAACGGCAGGAGGGGGCGTTTCGCTATCAGCTTAGCATACTGAAGCATGATGGCCATGCGCATTGCCTGCGTTTTTTCTATGAGTATGCGCAGCCACAACCGGGCTGCGGCCATCTGATCCACACCTATGAGGACGACGGTAAGCCGCTGCCTGCTTTCTGTGGCGAGCCGCGCGCGGTTGCGCTGGCCGGTGAGATCGACTTGCTGACAGAGCGGCTTTGGTCTGCATTGGATGCAGAGAATCGCGTCTCACTCTTCGTCCGCTACCTTTCCCCGGACGGCAGGATGGAGAACCGGATCATCAATCGGAACGGAGGACGTTGAACATGCGGGAACTGGAACTGAAATACGGTTGCAATCCGGCGCAGAAGCCGGCACGTATTTTTTGTGAAGATGGCGAGCTGCCGATTACCGTGCTTAATGGCAGGCCGGGGTATATCAATTTCCTGGATGCGCTGAACGGCTGGCAGCTGGTCAGCGAATTGCGTGAAGCGACAGGCCTGCCGGCTGCCACTTCATTCAAACATGTCAGCCCGGCCGGTGCTGCCGTGGGCCTGCCGCTTTCGCCATTGCTGCGGCAGATCTATTTTATCGATGCCGACCAGCCGCTTTCACCGCTGGCAGCTGCTTATGCGAGGGCACGCGGCGCAGACCGCATGTCTGCTTTTGGCGACTGGATCTCGCTCAGCGATATCTGCGATGTTGAGACGGCACGCCTGATCAGCCGCGAGGTCTCGGATGGTGTGATCGCGCCCGGTTATCAGCCGGAAGCTTTGGAGATACTGAAAGCAAAGCGGCAGGGAAATTATAATATCGTCGCCATCGACCCAGCCTACCGGCCGGCGAAGATCGAGCGTAAACAGGTGTTCGGCATCACGTTTGAGCAGGGAAGAAATGAGGCAAAGATCGACGTTTCCCTGTTGGAAAATATTGTTACCCAGAATCGCGAGATGCCGGCTGCGGCCAAGCGGGATCTGTTGATTTCGCTGATCGCGCTGAAATATACGCAGTCCAATTCGGTCTGCTATGCTAAGGATGGACAGACGATCGGCGTGGGGGCGGGTCAGCAGAGCCGTATCCATTGCACGCGGCTGGCCGGAGGAAAGGCAGATCTCTGGCATTTACGTCAGCATCCTGCCGTGCTCGCGTTGCCATTCCGCGATGATGTTAAGCGGCCTGACCGCGACAATGCGATCGACGTTTATCTTTCTGAGGATTGGGACGATGTTTTGCATGCGAATGTGTGGCCGCGGCTGTTCAACGAACGGCCGGAGCCGCTGTTGCGGGAAGAAAAGCAGGCCTGGCTGTCACAATATCAAGATGTTTGCCTGGGCAGTGATGCATTTTTCCCCTTTGGGGATAATATCGAGCGGGCGGCAAAGAGCGGTGTGCGCTATGTAGCGCAACCCGGTGGTTCGATTCGCGACGAGCAGGTGATCGAGACCTGCGACCGCTTTGGCATCGTGATGGCAATGACTGGCCTGCGCCTGTTCCACCATTGAGCTTGGCGGGGCTTCCCGGAATGGTGCTTGGGCAGCGTATGCTGCGCTTCAGATAAAACAACAAGATTTTGGAGGAAGTTATGGATATCCTGGTGGTGGGCGGCGGCGGACGTGAGCATGCGATCATCAAGCAGCTGCGGAAAAATCCACAGGTCGATACAATTTATGCCTTACCTGGCAATGGTGGCATTGCGGCGGATGCCGTATGCCAACCGATCGCAGCGATGGATCTGGACCAGATTGTAAACTTTGCGCAGCTGAAACAGGTAGATTTTGCCGTGGTTGCACCGGATGATCCGCTGGTTGCCGGCCTGGTAGACAGGCTGGAAGCGATTGGCATTCCCTGCTTTGGGCCGACGCAGCGCGCGGCGATGATCGAAGGCAGTAAATCCTTTGCCAAACGTCTGATGCAGAAGTATCATATTCCGACGGCAGCTTTTGCTGTGTTTGACGAGCAAGAGGCGGCCCTGCGTTATCTGGCGGAGCAGCACTGCCCGATCGTGATCAAGGCAGACGGTTTGGCACTTGGCAAAGGCGTGATTATTGCCGCAACCCAGGAAGATGCGCAGGCTGCGGTGATCGATATGATGAGCGGGCAGCGCTTTGGCAAGAGCGGCGCCCGCGTGGTGATCGAAGAGTTTCTGACCGGTCCCGAGGTCTCGGTGCTGGCGTTTTGTGATGGCAAAACCGTACGGCCGATGATCTCTTCCATGGATCATAAGCGCGCGCTGGATGGCGATCAGGGGCTGAATACCGGTGGGATGGGCACCATTGCCCCAAATCCGTATTATACGCCGGAGATTGCGGCACGCTGCATGGCGGAGATTTTCCAGCCGACGGTGGATGCGATGGCAGCAGAAGGACGCCCTTTCTGCGGCTGTCTCTATTTCGGACTGATGCTGACGCCGGATGGACCAAAGGTGATCGAGTACAACTGCCGTTTTGGCGATCCGGAAGCACAGGTGGTGTTGCCTTTGCTGGAGACGGATCTGCTGGAGATTATGTTTGCCTGCCGTGAAGGAAGGCTGGCAGAACAACCGGTCAGCTTCCGTGCGGAGTATGCCTGCTGTCTGGTCGTGGCTTCCGGCGGCTATCCACAGCAGTATCGAAAGGGATTACCGATCGAATTCGGCGATATTGGCGATGCCATCGTTTATCATGCCGGGACGCGGGCTACTGAATATGGCCTGGAGACAGCAGGCGGCCGCGTGCTTGGGCTGACCTGCGTGGCGTCGTCGCTGCGCGGAGCGATAGATGCTGCTTACCGGGCGGTAGAAGGCGTTCATTTTGATGGGATGTATTATCGCCGCGATATTGGTGCAAGAGCGTTGGAAGCAGGGGGAAGGGGATAAAACGATGATCTACCGTCTGTATGTGGAAAAGCAGCCGGGATTTGCTGTGGAGGCGGCTGCGCTCCATAAGGAGCTGAAAGAGTTTTTGCAGGTGGAAAGCCTGACTGGACTACGCCTGCTCAACCGTTATGATATCGAAGGTATTGACGCGGCGCTGTTTGCCGCCTGCCGCGATACCGTTTTTGCTGAGCCGCAGACGGATCGTGTTTGGGAGAGCCTGCCACAGGATGCAGATGCGGTATTTGCTGTGGAATATCTGCCTGGTCAGTTCGATCAGCGGGCAGATTCCTGTTCGCAGTGCATTCAGTTCATTTCCGGCGGCCAACGGCCGGCGGTGGCAACGGCCAAGGTCTACCTGCTTTACGGCGCGCTGAGCGAAGCTGAGCTGGCAACGGTGAAGAAGCACCTTATCAATCCGGTGGAATGCCGCGAAGCCGTGCTAGAATTGCCGGAAACGCTGGCGCAGGAGCATCCGGTACCGCCGGATGTGGCTCGTCTGAATGGCTTTGGCACGATGGATGCAGCCGGCCGGCAACGGATGATCCAGGCATATGGCCTGGCGATGGATGCGGATGATCTCGCCTTTTGTCAACAGTATTTTCAGGAAGAGGGGCGGGATCCCAGCCTGACCGAGCTGCGGATGATTGATACTTACTGGTCCGACCATTGCCGGCATACCACCTTTTCGACCATATTGACGGATGCGGAGATCGCTGACAGCAAGGTAGCGCGCGCTTATCAGCGTTATCTGCGTCTGCGTGAGGAATTGGCGGTGAAAAAGCCAGTCTGTCTGATGGATATGGCGACGATTGGCGCAAAATATCTTAAACGCCAGGGCTTGCTGCTAGCGCTGGATGAATCTGAGGAAGTCAATGCCTGTACGGTTCGTATCGAGGCAGATGTGGATGGCAAAAAAGAACCCTGGCTCTTGCTGTTCAAGAACGAAACGCATAATCATCCGACGGAAATCGAGCCTTTCGGTGGCGCGGCAACCTGCATCGGCGGCGCGATCCGCGACCCGCTTTCCGGCCGCGGATATGTTTATCAGGCGATGCGTTTGACCGGCGCCGGAGACCCGACCCGTCCGGTTGAGGAGACTTTGCCGGGTAAGCTGCCGCAGCGGCGGATTGTCACTGCTGCAGCGCAAGGTTATGCTTCTTACGGCAATCAGATTGGCGTAGCGACCGGCCTGGTGGACGAGGTATATCATCCCGGCTATATCGCCAAGCGAATGGAGGTCGGCGCAGTGATCGCTGCCGCGCCAGCGGAAAATGTGCGACGGGAGCAGCCGACCGCAGGCGATCTGGTACTGCTGCTTGGCGGTCGTACCGGACGCGATGGCTGCGGCGGAGCGACGGGTTCTTCAAAATCGCATGACAGCGGTTCGCTGACCAGCTGTGGCGCAGAGGTGCAAAAGGGCAATGCACCGGAGGAGCGTAAGCTGCAGCGGCTATTCCGCCACGCGGAAGCTGCACGCCTGATCAAGCGTTGTAATGATTTTGGCGCAGGCGGCGTTTCTGTGGCCATCGGTGAGCTGGCGCCTGGTTTGGAGATTGATCTGGACGCAGTGCCGAAAAAGTATGAAGGGCTGGATGGAACCGAGCTTGCGATCAGCGAATCGCAAGAGCGGATGGCTGTCGTGTTGGCGCCACAGGATCTGGATGCTTTCCGTGCGCTGGCAGAAGCGGAAAACCTGGAGGCGACTGTTGTTGCACGCGTACAGGCGGAACCGCGCCTGCGCATGCAATGGCGCGGCCAGACGATCGTTGATCTCTCCCGTGAATTTCTTGACAGCAATGGTGCGCCAAAAGAGATGAAGATCGCTGCCGCAGCGCCTAAAACGCAGGCATCGGTGCAGCCACCAGAGAGTTTTGGCGCTTTGATGCGTACCCTTGCCGGAGATCTGAATATCTGTTCACGGCGTGGTCTGGCGGAGCGTTTTGATTCTACCGTGGGCGCGGGCAGCGTGCTGATGCCTTTTGGCGGTAAATATCAGCGCACGCCGTTACAGGTGATGGCGGCCAAGCTGCCGCTGGCTTCCGGCGAAACCAATACCTGTTCTTTGATGAGCTATGGGTTTGATCCGGCATTGAGCAGTGCAGACCCATATGCCGGCGCGTATCTTGCCGTCGTCAGCTCGTTGGCGAAACTGGTCAGCGCCGGGGCAGATCTCAGCCAGTGCTGGCTTTCTTTCCAGGAATATTTCCCCAAACCCGGCCAGCAGCCGGAGCGTTGGGGGTTGCCATTTGCTGCGCTGCTCGGTGCGTTGAGTGCACAGCTCGATTTCGGTGTGGCGGCGATCGGTGGTAAGGATTCGATGAGCGGCAGTTTTGAACAGCTGGATGTTCCGCCGACGTTGATCTCCTTTGCTGTGGCAATGGGGCAAGCGGATCGTATTGTTTCGCCGGAATTCAAACAGGCTGGCAATCAGGTCGTATTGTTGCGTCCATCCCTGGACGCGGACGGCCTGCCGCAGCCGGAAAGCCAGCGTCAGGTGTTTAGACAGGCTTTGCGCCTACTGGCGGAGAAAAAAGCGGTCAGCGCCTATGCGCCGGCTTTTGGCGGGGTAGCGGCCGCTGTGATGAAAATGTGCTTTGGCAACGGTCTGGGCTTTGCCTTTGCCGAAGGTTGTGATCCTGCGGAGCTTTCCGAACCCTGTTATGGTGCAATATTGTTGGAGTTGGCGGCGGATGTGCCTTCTGCCTCACCGTTGCTGGGCAGGGTGACAGAGTTGCCGGTCATCTCCTGCGCCGGAGAGGAAGTTGCGCTGGAAGAGTTGTCTAAGATTTATGAGCAGAGGCTGGAGGACGTTTATCCCTGCTGCAGTGTGACGCAGGCAGAAGAACCGGTGACCGTGCGCTACGGGGAACGCGGCCTGCTGGCACCAAGGGTGGGACATGCGAAACCGCATGTGCTGATCCCCGCTTTTCCGGGAACGAACTGCGAATATGATACGGCGCGTGCCTTTGCCCGTGCTGGTGCGGATCCGGAGATCCTCGTCATTCGCAATCTGACGCCGCAGGCGATCGCCGAATCGTTGCAGGCCGTGGCGGCAGCGCTGGAGCGCTCTCAGATCCTCGCTTTTCCTGGCGGTTTTTCCGGCGGCGATGAGCCGGATGGTTCAGGCAAATTTATTACCGCTTTCTTCCGCGACGCGCGCCTGGTGGAGGCGGTTTCCGCCCTGCTGGAGCAGCGCGACGGCCTGGTGCTCGGCATTTGCAATGGGTTCCAGGCGCTGATCAAGCTGGGGCTGGTTCCCTTTGGCCGCATCATGCCGCCTTCAGCAGCTGCGCCGACATTGACGTATAATACAATTGGCCGCCATCAGTCAAAGCTGGTGCGCGTACGCGTGTCGTCATTGCGTTCGCCATGGCTGATGCATTATCACCTTGACGAAGTGGAAACAGTTGCCATTTCGCATGGTGAAGGCCGCTTTATCTGTTCGCCGGAGCTGTTTACGCAGTTGGCGCTGAATGGCCAGATCGCCGAACAATATGTTGATCTGGATGGTAAGCCGAGCATGGATATTCAGTATAATCCCAACGGCTCCTATATGGCGGTAGAGGCGATCACTTCGCCGGATGGCCGTGTCTTTGGCCGTATGGGGCATCCAGAGCGCGCTGGCAGCGGCCTGCTGCGCAATGTGCCGGGTGAAACACAGACACGCCTTTTCCGCGGCGCGGTGGATTATTTCCGGCAGTAAGCTGGAAGAGGAGGACGGTATGGAACGCAACAGAGAACAATATAATTCGGTATTTTCCACACGCTATGCCAGCGCGGAGATGCAGTATCTGTTTTCCGAGGCCTTCAAATTCAAGACCTGGCGCCGCTTATGGGTTGCCCTGGCGCGTGCGGAACAAAAGCAGGGGTTGCCGATTCGTGATGAGCAGATTGCAGAGATGGAGGCGCATCTCGAAGAGATCAATTATGCTGTGGCAGAGGCGCGTGAGCGCGAGGTCCGACATGATGTGATGGCGCATGTTTATGCCTTTGGCCAGCAATGCCCACAGGCGGAGCCGATCATCCATCTGGGGGCGACCTCCTGCTATGTCGGTGATAATACCGATATCATCATCATGCGCGAGGCCTGTCGCCTGCTGCGGCAAAAATTGGCGGCGGTGATCGCCAATTTAGCTGCCTTTGCTGACGAATATCGGGAGATGCCCTGCCTCGCTTATACGCATCTGCAGCCGGCCCAGCTGACGACAGTCGGCAAACGGGCTGCAATCTGGCTTTATGAGCTGACGCTGGATCATGCCGAGTTGAAGTACCGTGAGGATACGCTGCAGCTGCTCGGTTCCAAAGGTACAACCGGTACGCAGGCCAGTTTTATGGAGTTGTTTCACGGCGACAGCGAAAAGGTGCGGCAGGTGGAAGCAGATATTGCTGCGGAAATGGGTTTTTCCGCCTGTGTGCCGATTTCCGGCCAGACCTATAGCCGAAAGGTGGACGCCTACCTGTTGGCAGCGCTTTCCGGCATTGCGCAGAGCGCATCCAAATTTGCCAATGACCTGCGCATTTTGCAATCCTTCGAAGAGATGGAAGAACCATTTGAAAAAAATCAAATTGGTTCTTCCGCCATGCCCTACAAACGCAACCCAATGCGCAGTGAACGGATCTGTGCGCTGGCACGATATGTAATCACGGATAGCCTGAACCCGGCTTTGACCGCTTCCACGCAGTGGATGGAGCGCACACTGGATGATTCTGCCAATAAGCGAATCGCGGTCTCCGAGGCGTTTCTTGCCGTGGATGCAATTCTGGAAATCTGGCGCAATGTCAGCGCCGGTCTGGTCGTCAACCCATTGGTCATTCGCCGTCGCGTATTAGAGAAATTACCTTTTATGGCGACGGAAAACATTTTGATGCGTGCGGTGGAGAAGGGCGGAGATCGTCAGGCGTTGCATGAACGGTTGCGTGTGCATTCGCATGCTGCTGCCGCTGCTGTTAAGCAGGAAGGGAAGCAGAACGATCTGATTGAGCGGATCGCAGCGGATGCAAGCTTTGGGCTGTCGCGTGCAGAGATCGACAGCTTGCTCGATCCGAAGCTGTTTACTGGCCGTTCTGCCGAACAGGTGACGGAATTCCTGCAGGAGACGGTGCATCCGCTACTTGCCGCATACGACAGCCTGCCGCAGGCAGGCGAGCTGCGCGTCTGATCGCATATCGGGATAAAATTTGTTTGAAGCTGACATGCCCGCGCCCCGGTTTGGGAGGCGCGGGCTTTTTTTGTTGCTGCCGCAAGCATTGCACGATGGCGGCGGGAAAGAAAGAATATGCCGTTTCTTTTTGATTTTCGCAGGAACCACCGATATTATAATAAAAAATATTCGGGGAATCTGTTGTCCCGGTCAGGGAATTGTGGTATCATTGCCATGTTGGAAGGCAGTTTGCCGCACTAATTGGCATGCATCTTTGTTCTGTTTTAAACTTTCATACCGTTATGTATTTGATTTAAGTTTGCTTTTTCTCTTTCCTGATATGGAATTCGCAGCGGCTTGAATGGATTGGAACTGCTGCGGTTTTCATATATTTCCGAGGGTCGTCTGCTAAAGTGGAAACACAATGCAGACACCCCGACAGGGTGTTGCTGGAAACGGCATCGCCTGCTATCATTTGCAAAGGAGAAAAGAAAATGAAAAAGCTGCTGGTTTTGTTGCTCGCTGTGGGGATGATCTTCGTTTTTGCTGCCTGCGGGCAGGAAACGGAAACGCCCGAGACAGAACAGGGGACGGAAGACCCTGCTACAACTGAAGAATCTGGTACGGTAGAAGAAGAGTCTGCGGAAGAAGAAGTTGCTGCCGGTATTGAATATCCGGTGACGATCACAGATGCGATCGGCAATGAGATCACGTTGGAAGGCCCGCATACCAAATTGGTCGGTACGCATAATCCGACGCTGAATGCGGCGATCGTACTGGGCGGCGGCGGAAAGTATCTGGTTGGTTTTGGGAACAAGGAAATGGCAGATGAGCTGTATTCCTATGTTTATCCGGAACTGCAGGATGTAACGCAGATCGGCAAAGGCAAAGAGATTAACTACGAAACCGTTCTGGAAACCGGAGCTGATATGGCGATTCTGCCGGAGCGCTTCGCTTATCTGGCAGAGGAATTCGCGGCAGTGGATATTCCTTCCATCGTCATCCTTTCTTCCACAGAAAGCTATGATACGATCCGTACCGCGTTGACCTTGATGGGTACGGTTGTGAATGAGCCGCAGCGTGCGGAAGATATCATTGCGAAATTTGATGAGCTGATCGCAAAAGTGGAGGAACGTACGGCCAGCGTTGCTGATGAGGAGAAACCCACCGTCATGTTCCTGGGTGGCAGTAGCATGTATTCTGTTGCGCCTGGTGCCATGATCCAGAGCGATATTATGGAAACGGCCGGCGGCGTGAATGCGGTGGAAGGCGTTGATGTTCTGGGCGATTTCGCTGAGGTTAGTGCAGAGGAAATCATCGCTTGGAACCCGGAAGTGATCTGGATTCCGGCTTATGCGGATTATACGGTGGACGATGTGCTGAACGCACCGGAATTTTCCAGCGTGGCCGCTGTACAGAACGGCGCAGTCTACTCCTTCCCCTCTGCGCTGGAACCCTGGGATTATCCCACCGCCAGCGCTTGCCTTGGTGTATGCTGGGCTGCTTATAACCTGCATCCGGATCTTTATTCCTATGAAGAACTGATCGAAGACGTTAACGCGCTTTATGATCTGATTTACGGTCAGACCTTTACCGAAGAACAGATCGGTATTGTACAGTAATTTGGCTGGAGGTAGGCGTTGCACATGACCTCGCTGCGATCCTATCGTCTGGTCATGCTGGCTCTGGTGGTTGCGCTGGTCATCACCAGCATTATCGCGCTGTGCATCGGGCGGTATTCAATTAATCCGCTCGATGCTTTCGGCGCGATTCTCAGCCGCATGCAGGGCAGCACTGACAATGCTGCGATGGAAAATGTGATTTTTGTCCTGCGCATTCCCCGCATTCTGGGGGCGATCATCATCGGGGCCTGTCTTTCGCTTTCCGGCGCAGTGTATCAGAGCGTATTCAAAAACCCGCTTGTTTCTCCGGATATTTTAGGCGTATCGTCGGGAGCTACTGTCGGCGCTGCTGGCGCGATTCTGCTTGGCGCGTCGATTTTCGGCCGGCAACTGTGCGCATTTGTTGTTGGCCTGGTTTCAGTGCTTCTGGCTACGGCGATCCCAAAGCTGCTGAAGAATGGCTCTAATCTGATGCTGGTCCTTTCCGGTATCATCATCGGCGGCCTGATGGATGCGTTGCTGGGCGTATTGAAATTCATTGCGGAGGAGGATACGGAACTTTCATCGATCGTCTACTGGCAGATGGGTTCGATTCAGGCGGTGAAGATGGATACGCTGTTGTATATGCTGCCGATCTTCCTCGTCTGCGCTACGCTTCTGGTCCTGCTCTCCTGGCGGCTCAATATCCTTTCTTTTGGGGAGAGCGAGGCGAAGACGCTTGGCGTCAATCTGAAATGGCTGCGTGGTAGCGCCATCATTGCTTCCAGTTTGATGACGGCTTCTGCCGTCTGCGTCAGCGGCAGTATTGGTTGGATTGGGCTGATCATTCCACATCTGGGGAGGTTGGTGGTTGGTTCGGACAATACGAAGATGATTCCCTGCGCGATGCTGATGGGCGGTCTTTTCCTGTTGGTAATCGATACGGTCGCGCGCAACATCACTTCGCTGGAGGTGCCACTCTCAATTTTAACTGGGTTAATTGGGGCGCCGCTCTATGCGTGGCTGCTTTGGAAACAGAAAGCCCGGGTGATGTGAATGACGGAAAACAGATGCAATACACAGCTTTCGCAGATTGAAGGGCGGCATCTTTTTTATGCCTATGAACGGGGCCGTACAATTTTGCAGGACGTTTCCTTTTCTTTCCGCAGTGGAGAGATCGTTTCGATTTTGGGTCCCAACGGGGCGGGGAAGACGACCTTTCTCAATTGCCTGGCGAATCTGATTGCGCCGGAACGTGGCGAGATTTTGCTCAACGGCAGGGATATCCGACGCATCCCGCTGCGCGAGGTGGCGAAGGAAATCGGTTATGTGCCGCAGATCATCGTCCCCACCTTTGATTTTTCTGTGCTCGACTATGTTGTTACCGGTTGCGCGCCGCGCTTGGGAACGTTTTCCCGGCCGAAGCAGGAGCATTATGATATGGCGATGGAAAGCATCCGGCGAATGGGTATTGAAAAACTTTGCAACCGTTCCTATAGCCAGATCAGCGGTGGCGAGCGTCAGCAGGTTTCTATCGCCCGGGCACTGGCACAGCGGCCGGCCTTTATCCTGATGGACGAACCGACAGCGCATCTGGATTATGGCAATCAGATCAAGGTATTGAAGACGATCCGCAGCCTGAAAGAAGAAGGGTATGGTGTGATCCTGACTACGCATAATCCGGATCATGCCTTATTGTTGCAGGATCAGGTCGCGGTGCTTGACCGCACAGGACGTCTGCAGGCCGGACGGGATGTGGATATCCTGCAGGAGCATGCATTGAGCGAATTATATGAAACGCCGCTGAAACTGTTTTATGACGAGCGCTTGCAACGGAAGGTCTGTGCAGCGCCACAGTTTGACGCATAATTTTGTTCAGATTGTTGATCATGGCCGGCCTTGTGCCGGCTATGGTTTGTTTGAGCAGATGATTCGCAGCGATGGTTGGCAGGGCGCGATAATCGTCGCTGGCAGTGCAGCTACGATTATCTTCCATCCCAACTTGACAACAAAGTCTCCATGTGGTATGTTTTTATCATAATGATAAAAACATACCACATGGAGGGATTGCATTGCGAAAAAGATGGGGCTCGCATATCAATTATCTGGGCTTTCTTGCTTTGCTTGCCCTGATTGCCATTTTAGCCTGGCCGTCGGGGAACAATGGTTTGCTTGGCTTTCTCGGGTTTCTTTATTTTGCCAGGTATTTTCGGGTGATCCCGGATGAGTTGTTTCTGCTTAATCTACGCCGTGCCGCAACAACGGCCTTTTTGGTGGAGATGTTTACGCTGGTGCCGCTGATGTTTCTTTGCACCTGGCTGTGCCAGCCGGAGTCCGCTATGCCGTGGGCTTTTGGGCTTAGCTTTGCAGCAGGCATCATTTCCTTTTCGCTGTTGCTGGCAGTGATTGAATGGCGTGAGAGACAGGTGGAGGCATGATCCACAACAGAATACGGGAATATCGTGCGCGGGAGAAGATGAAGCAGGAGGAATTGGCCGCTTTAGTCGGCGTACGGCGGGAAACGATCGGCAATCTGGAAAGTGGACGCTATAATCCTTCGCTCGTGTTGGCTTGGCGTATTGCCAAAGTATTCGGCGTTACGATCGAAGAGATATTTACGGTTGATGAGGACCCGGCGTGAAGTCAGCGGGCATTTCCCCATCATCGTACAGAATATCAGAAAATATTTGCTGCAATGGCTGCAGGACTGCGGCTGGCGCCAGGGCCGCACCACTGATGGTCAGTGTTCTGGGGCGAAGTGCGATCACATTTGCCAACAGCATATCTTCGCGGCCACTGAAACAACCGCCTTCCAGCAGGCGGATCCCCTTTCGTCCATGTTGCCAGATATGACAAATATCCTTTTCGTTGAAGAACAGATGTAAAGGACAGCTTTCCTTGTCAGGCTGCGCACAGTTGAGCAGCAGAGCATGGTATTCCTCTTCTTCTTCTTCGGCAAGCAGCGCATCTGCGGCCAGATCCAGCGTGCGACGCAGATAAGGTAAATGTCCAGGCAGGGAAAAACGACAGAAACCAAGAAAATCGAGCATGCCATTGCGTAAGCAGGCGGTCATCGCCTCTGCGACACGTTGCAGGCGCCGTGGGCCGCTGGCGATCGTATCACGGCAGACATCTTCGCGCAGCAACATATGCGCCAGCGTAACGATGCGCGCTTGTTCTGTTGTGTCAAAAACAGAGAAATGACGTGCGGTCAGACGGGCAAGACAGTCCTGCTCATAAGCCGGAAAGGCGCCTGCAGAGAGCGCAGCGGCAGCCATGGCTGGCGGCATATTACGGATTTCTAGCGTATCACTGCACAGCGTCATCATGATTGGTTGCTGAGCCAGGCGTGCGCTGGAGGCCAGAAAGTACCGGCGGTAGCGTGCGGGAATGGTCAGATACAAAATCGTCGCCCCTTCCGATGGGTTCCTGCCGCCATGGGGTGCTGCGGCTGGATCTTTGCTTTGTTATATGCGCTGTACAACAAAATTATCCTTGACATTATTCGATGCGGATGCTATACTGCTTTTGTTAAAAACAAAGCAGAAGCAGCCGCTTCTCACCTCGTGGCGCTCCGCGCCCAGGTTAATCCGGAGCTATCCCGCAAGGGGGCTTTGTGGGCGCGGCTGTGGGCCGCGTTTTTTGTTTGATCAGTTGTCCTATGGATATTCGGAGGTGAAAACTTATCAAAGAACTACGCATCAATGATGAGATCAGGGCGTCTGAGGTCCGTCTGGTCCTGGATGAGGGAAACCCGGTGATCCTGCCCCTGCGTGAAGCGCTGCAACATGCTGTGGAAAAAGGGTTGGATCTGGTCGAGATATCCCCGAATGCCAAACCGCCTGTCTGCCGGGTGATGAATTATGGCAAATATCGCTTTGAGCAGAGCAAGCGGGAAAAGGAAGCCAAAAAGAATCAGCGTACCATGCAGATCAAAGAAGTCAAGTTCCGGCCGAACATCGAGGAACATGACTTTGAGACAAAAGCGAAAAACGCAGAGCGCTTCCTGTTGGATGGCGATAAGGTGAAGACGACCGTAATGTTTCGTGGGCGTGAGATCACGCATCCTGAATTAGGACGCGAGCTCTGCCAGCGCATGGCGGATCGTCTGTCTGCTGTGGCCAGTGTAGAACGCGCGCCGAAGGTGGAAGGCAAGAACATGATCATCATTTTTGCGCCGAAATCCGGCAAATAGGATCGCTGTCACCATCATCAGTTTAAGAAAAGAGGGAAGACAATGCCTAAGATGAAGACACATCGCGGTACTGCGAAGCGGGTTAAGATCACTGGTACCGGGAAAATCAAACGCCATCATGCCTTTGCCAGCCATATTCTTGGCAAAAAGACTGCGAAACGGAAACGCAATCTGCGCCAGGCCACGCTGATGGACGATACGCAGCGTCAGCAGATGAAGAAATTGCTGCCCTACGCATAAGCGGCGGCATCGGAAAATAGCGAACCGGTTAAAGGAGAGAGGAAAATGACGAGAGTAAAAAGAGGCATGACCCGTCACGCCAGGCATAAAAAAGTGTTGAAGCTGGCGAAAGGCTACCGCGCTTCCAATTCTAAGCTTTTTCGTGTAGCCAATGAGCAGCTGCTGCATTCGATGTATTATTCCTTTGCGCATCGCCGTAAAAAGAAGGGCGATTTCCGCAAACTGTGGATCACCCGCATCAATGCGGCCGCACGGATGAACGGACTTTCCTACAGCACGATGATCCACGGCTTGAAGAATGCCGGTGTGGACGTCAACCGTAAGGTACTTGCTGAGCTGGCGGTCAGCGATGCCGCAGCTTTCAGCCAGTTTGCCAATTTGGCAAAGGCGAATCTGTAAATAGGAGCCTGACGAGGCGGGACGCGATCCCGCCTCGTTTTTCGGAGGACAAGATGCAGACGATCACTGGCAAGAGCAACCAATATTTGAAGCTGGCACGCGCCCTGCAGACAAGAAAAGGAAGGCAGGCCAGCGGTTGCTTTGCAGTTGAAGGTTGCAGACTGGCGGAAGAGGCGGCCAGCCGAGCGCATTGCGAGTTTGCCCTGTTTGCCACGGATGCGCTGGCAGCGCCACGTATGCAGGCGCTGGCCGAGCGTTTGGCAGCTTCTGGTGTCTCCTGCTTTGCGCTGGCAGATCATTTATTGGCACAGGCTTGCGAAACACAGCATCCGCAGGGTGTATTGGTTGCGGTGCGTTTGCCGCAACTGTTACGGCCTACGGATGGTAATGGCTGGTATGCTTATTGCGACGATATTGCTGATCCGGGCAATCTGGGCACGATCTGGCGCAGCGCCCATGCGGCCGGAGCCAGCGGGCTACTGCTTTCCGCCGCCAGCGCCGACCCATTCAATCCCAAGGCTGTGCGCGCCAGTATGGGCGCATGTTTTAAGTTACCGGTGTATCGTTGTGCCAGTGCGGAGGATGCTGCCGCGCTTTTTTCCCAGCTGGGGCTGCTGCCTTTGTCGGCGGCGGCAGATGGCCGGGACGTTCGGCTTTGTGGGGATTGGCTGGCAGAGCCGCATGTCTGGCTATTGGGAGGCGAGGCGAATGGCGTGCAGCCGTATTGGCGCAGTCACGCCGCAGCAGTCTCCCTGCCGATGCAGGCAGACGCTGAGTCTTTGAATGTTGCCGCAGCTGCTGCCGTGTTGTTTTACCAGAGCCGTTTTCGCCAGGAAAAGGATGGCGCACTGCGCGGTTAAACTTGCGCTTTTTTCTGATAATGCCTTGTCGAGCGGCAATAGATATGGTATAATCGGCTCAGGACAAAAAAAGCGAAAGGTCGTGGTCTGTCATGGCGAACGCCGATGCTTTTTGGAAGGTCTTTGAAGAGACCGGTTCCGTGGCCGCGTACATCATCTACCGCAGTATTATGCTGCAATAGTGCTGGATAAGGTATGAATATATCGTTCGTTTGCCCATGCCTTTCGTCCTCTTGGATGGAAGGCATTTAAATCATTTGGAGGTAAAAGAAAATGCGACAACAGTTGGCTGAGATCGAGGCGCGGGCTTTGGCTGCTGTGGCAGCGGCTGCTTCCGCGGAGCAGCTTGCGGAACTCAGAGTGGCATATCTGGGTAAGAAAGGCGAGCTGACGGCTGTCTCCCGCATGATGGGCGGCCTTTCCGCAGAAGAACGCCCGGCGATGGGCGCGCTGGTCAACCAGACGAAGGATAAGGTGGAGCAGGCGCTCTCCGCACGCATGGCGGAATTGCGTCAGGCGGAACAGGCGGCGCGGCTGGCGGCGGAAACAATCGATATTTCCCTGCCCGGCAGAGCACCACAGCGTGGCAGCCGCCATATCCTCAGCCTGGTACAGGAGCAGATAGAAGATATCTTTATCGGTTTGGGCTACCGTATTGCCGAAGGACCAGAGGTGGAATATGATTATTTTGCCTTTGAGGCGCTAAACCTGCCGCCGGATCATCCGGCACGGGATATGCAGGATAGTTTTTATTTCAGCGAACGTATGTTGCTGCGGCCGCACACCTCGCCGGTACAGGTACGCACGATGCAGAAAATGCAGGGTGAGTTGCCGGTTAAAATCATTTCGCCCGGTGTGGTTTACCGCCGGGATGATGATGCGACCCATTCGCCGATGTTCCATCAGGTGGAAGGCCTACTGATCGACAAGCGGGTTACCTTTGCCGATTTGAACGGCACGCTGCTGGCATTTGCCCGCCAGATGTTTGGCGAAGAGCGGCAGATTCGCTTGCGCCCCAGCTATTTCCCATTTACAGAGCCTTCGGCAGAAGTGGATATCAGCTGCTTCAACTGTGGCGGCGCCGGCTGCCGGCTGTGCAAGGGTACGGGTTGG
This sequence comes from uncultured Clostridia bacterium, assembly GCA_944390945.1. GTDB lineage: Bacteria > Bacillota > Dehalobacteriia > UBA4068 > UBA4068 > CALXSV01. The sequence goes on along the minus strand of CALXRV010000065.1, from coordinate 27,964 downwards.
ATCGAGATTCTGGGCAGCGGTGAAGTGCATCCGCATGTGTTGGAGATGTCCGGATACGATCCCGAAGCCTGCAGCGGCTTTGCCTTTGGGATGGGTATCGAACGCGTGGCGATGCTGAAATACGGCATCACCGATATGCGCCTGTTGTTCGATAATGATATCCGTTTCCTGCACAGCTTTTAAGGAATGAGCACGATCAGGAGGAAGAACGATGCAAGTTTCCTATAATTGGTTGAAAGAATATATCGATCCCGGCGTGGATGCGGCAGAGCTTGGCCGCCTGTATACCGCGGCTGGTTTGGAACTGGATGAAGTGGTCAGCCGTGGCCGTGGGCTGGAAGGTGTGGTTGTTGCTCGGGTGTTGACCTGCGATCCCGTGGCGGGCAGTGACCATCTGCATCTGTGCACTGTGGATGCCGGCAGGGGGGCGCCTTTGCATATCGTCTGCGGCGCGCCCAATGTGGCTGCCGGGCAACTGGTCGCCTGCGCTACGGTAGGCGCGACTTTGCCAGGGGGCTTTACCATCAGCGAAAAAAAGACGATGGGTCTGCTCAGCCAGGGTATGCTCTGCTCGCAAAAGGAATTGGGGCTGGCTGACGACCATAGCGGCATTTGGGTATTGGACGGCTATTTTGCAGACGGCACAGCGCCGATCGGCATGGATATCGCCTCTGCGCTTGGCCTGATCGACGATGTGCTGGTGATCGAACTGACGCCGAATCGCAGTGACTGTCTGGGTATGCTCAATTGCGCACGAGAAGCTGCTGCGCTGACCGGGCGGCCGTTTACCGCGCCGGATTTGAGCTATGCGGAAGAAGGCCCGGCTGTGGCGGAGGAGATCGAGATTCAAGTAGAGGACCCTGTGCTTTGTCCCCGCTATGCGGCGCGTCTGGTCAAAGGTGTGCGCATTGCGCCCTCGCCGCTATGGATGCAGAATTATCTGCTGGCAGCAGGCATGCGGCCGATCAATAATGTTGTAGATATCAGCAATTTTGTTATGCTGGAGATGAATCAGCCGCTGCATACTTTCGACTATCAGACGCTGGCGGGAAAGCAGATTCGCGTGCGTGCTGCCAGGGCCGGTGAAACGATGCAGACGCTCGACGGCAAGGATCGTATCTTCCGCGGTGATGAAATACTGATCTGCGATGCGGAAAAACCGATCTGCGTTGCCGGCGTGATGGGCGGTATGGAGACCGAGGTCACGGAAGCGACAACGGATATCCTGATCGAGGCTGCTTGCTTTAATCCGGTCTCGATCCGCCGTGCGTCGAGACGGCTGGGGATCCCTTCCGAGGCGTCGATGCGCTTTGAAAAAGGCGTAGATGTTGCCAGTTGCGACCTGGCAGCCCGTCGTGCGGCGCAGCTGTTGGTTAAGTATTGCGGCGGTATTGCTGACCGCGGTTGTGTGGATGTATGCGCACCAAAATATGCCAATGGCTTTACGGAGCGGACGATTTCGCTGCGACCTGCTCGCGTGAACGAGATCCTGGGAACGGAGTTTACGGCAGAAGAAATCGCTGCGGTCATGCGTCGTCTTTCCTTTGGTTTGGACGAGCTGCCCGGCGCCATGCTGGTTCGGATTCCTTCTTACCGGCAGGATATTACCCTGGAGATCGATCTGATTGAAGAGGTTGCACGGCTGATGGGGTATGACCGTATCCCGCAGACCTTGCCGCTGAATGAATCTGCCGGCGGGCGTAGCGAACGGCAGAAGCTGTTGCTGCGCTTAAAGAACCTTTGTGTGGCGCAGGGGTTGAACGAGACCGTCAATTACAGCTTTATCAGCCCGCGTGAGAGTGACCGCCTGCGGCTGGCCGGGAATCATCCTTGGCGTGACAATCTGACGATCACCAATCCGCTTTCTGAAGAGCAGAGCGTGATGCGGCAAACGCTGCTGCCCGGTCTGCTCAATACCACCAGCCGCAATCAGTCGCGCCGTAATCTTGACCTGCGTCTGTTTGAAATTGGGAATATTTTTGTGCCAGCAGCGGAAGCAAAAGCAGAGACGCAGCCGGAAGAAGTGCTGACGCTCGGCGTCGTCCTTGCTGGCGGCAGAGAGGCCGCCTGGCCACAGGCTGCAGAAGTATATGATTTTTACCACATGAAAGGTCTGCTGGAGGCTATCTTTGCTGAATTAGGGACAGAGCCGCTCACCTTTGACCGTGCGAATGAGGAATATTTGCATCCCGGACGCAGCGCGGAAGTGCGTCTGGCTGGGATGCGGCTGGGTGTACTGGGTGAACTGCATCCGGAAACTGCGGCAGCCTACGAGCTGAGCGGCCGTGTCTATGTGGCTGAGCTGGCCCTGCCAGCGGCGTTGCTTTCAGCGCTGGCTGCAGGTAACCGGCCGCATGACCTGCCGAAGTATCCGGCTTCCACGCGGGATATCGCGGTGATCGGCAGTGCGGATATTGCGGCTGCGGCGATCGAAAACCTGATTCGCGAGGCAGGCGCACCATATTTGCGCAGCGTCCGTCTGTTTGACCTTTATGATAAGCCGCCGGTACCGGCGGGGCAGCGTTCGCTTGCCTATGCGCTGCAATTCCGCAGCGATACGGGAACTTTGAAGGATAAAGAAGTGGACGAGGCGTTTGAACGCATTGTCCAGGCGCTGGCAGAGAATTATGATTATCGTCTGCGTTAAGCAGTGACGTCATGTTGGAAAGAAGCGTGAAAGGAGGGGGTTGCCGTGGCGGAAAAAAACGTCATCCGCTTTCGTCTGGACGGCGTAGACTATACCCTGAAGGGTGAGATGAGCGTGGAGCGGCTGGAAAAAATCGTCCACATCGTCGAAGAAAAAATAGCCGAGATCCGCACGGTAGCGCCGAATTATTCCGCTGTGCGGGCCTCCACGCTGGCTGCACTACAGCTGGCAGAAGAACTGCTGGACGCAAGAGATGAAAATGCACAGGTGATGGCAGAGGCAAATATCGGCGGACAGTATTCCTATGATTTTAATTTGCCGAAGCGGAAAAAATAGTACTGATGACGACCGTTGCTGCAGGATAAAGAAAGATTGAAGGAGGGTATGTAGGATGAAATTGATGGAGATTTACCGCCTGGGGGTCGAGACCGGTATGGCAAAGGATCCACGCGGCCGCAGCGGCGTGGAGAAAGAGCTGGCAAAAGCAAAACGCGCCTATGAGAAACTGGATGAGACGGAAAAATCTTTCTTTGATACCGATAGCCTGTGGAACCCATATGCAGATTCTCGGCTGCTCGTGGGGGATCCGGAGCGCGAGGTACGGCGGATCCTGGTCGGCGTGGATATTGATGCGGGAGAAATGATGTTGACAGAGGCGCTGGCTCAGCGGGGTAAGCCGATTGATGCGGTATTTGCGCATCATCCGCAGGGACGTGCCCGGGCCAGGCTTTGTGATGTGATGTATCTGCAGCCGGGAGCAATGGCCAATTATGGCGTATTGAAAAACATTTCGGAAGCCTTGATGGATGAGCGCGCCCGCGAAGTAGAGATCAGCACCGGCGTATCCAATTATAATCGTACTGCAGATGCGGCGAAACTGCTGGATTGTGCGCTGTTCTGCCTGCATACTCCCTGCGATAACATGGCCAATGCTTTTGTGGGCGAACTGATGGAGCAGGAGCAACCGGAAACGCTGGATGATGTTTGTAAGCTGCTGCGTTCCATTCCGGAATATGCTTCTGCCGCGCGCGATGGCAATCCACCGAGCATCGTTTCCGGAACGCCGGGGCGTAGCGCCGGCAAAGTGTTTGTCGATTTTACCGGCGGTACCGGCGGCCCCAAGGAATATGCACGTTTGCTTTCCGATGCCGGCGTTAGCACGGTGATCTGCATGCATATGCGCCAGGAAGCGCTGGATATGGCGCGGGAAGCAAAATTGAATGTGGTGATTGCTGGGCATATGCCATCGGACAGCATAGGCATCAATCTGGTGCTCGATCAGCTGGAAGCGCGCGGGGTGGATATCGTCCCCTGTAGCGGACTGATCCGCGTCAGCCGTTTGGGCCGCGCCTGAGCCAAACAAGGAACGGGGAGAATAAGATGACGGAATTATTGGCGCCTGCGGGCAGCTTTGAGGCGTTGAAGGCGGCGATCGCCAATGGTGCAAATGCGGTTTATCTGGGCGGAAAAAGCTTTTCCGCCCGTGCTTTTGCCGAGAACTTCACGCTGGAAGAGATCGGCGAAGCTGTACGCGTCGCACATTTTCATGGCGTACGGATTTATGTGACGGTGAATACGCTGATCGGCGATAAAGAGATGGTCGGCGCACTGTTTTATGTTTCCGAACTTTACCGGCTGGGCGTGGATGCCGTAATCGTTCAGGATATCGGGTTGATTGATATGCTTCGGCAGACCTTGCCGCAGCTGCCGTTGCATGCCAGTACGCAGACTACGGTTTATAGCGCCGGCGGCGTAAAGCAGATGGCAGAGCTGGGCGTGGAGCGTGTGATCCTCGCACGGGAGCTTTCTTTTGCGGATATTGCTGCTGTGCAGCAGGATAGCCCGCTGGAACTGGAGACCTTTGTGCATGGCGCCCTATGCGTCTGCTACAGCGGGCAATGTCTGTTTTCTTCGCTGGTCGGCGGTCGTAGTGGTAACCGTGGCCGTTGTGCGCAGCCTTGCCGTATGGCTTATCGCTTGACGGATGTTTATGGCGATGAGGTGCAGACGACGGCCGGCGGTAAGTATCTGCTTTCCCCGCGTGATCTGTTCGGCTATCAGGATGTGGAAGACCTGTTCAGATTAGGCCTTTCCGCCTGGAAGATTGAAGGCCGGATGAAGAAACCGCAATATGTGGCTACGGTATGCCGGATCTACAGCAGGCTGTTGCGCCAGCTGGAAGAGCAGGGTAAGGTCACTCTGGATGATGAGGAGCTGCGTCAGCTGATGCAGGCGTTTAACCGCGACCGCTGCAGCGGCTACTGGCATGGCAATCCCGGCAGCGCTTTGATGAGTTATACCCGGCCGAACAACCGGGGTATGTTTATTGGCCGGGTGACCGAGTCTAAGGATGGCATGCTTTTTGTTCACCTGGTACAGAATTTACGGCGTGGTGACGGTGTAGAGATCTGGCGGCGGGGGCGGCGCGAGGGCTGTACGGTAGACCGTCTTTTTGTTGACGGCGTGCCGCGCGACGAGGCTGTAGCTGGTGAAACGGTCAGTTTCGCCGCGCAGGCTGGGAAGGCCGGTGACCGCGTATTCCGCACCTATGATCTGCAACTGATGGAGCAGGCGGAGTTGAGTTACGCCAGCCTGCCGGATAAACCGCTGCATTTTCAGATCACTGCGCGCGTGGGAGAGCCGCTGGCTGTTTGCGCTGCGGACGAAGATGGTTATCAGGCTTCCCGTGTTGCGGAATATATTGTAGAGCGGGCAGAAAAGGCATCGGTGCCGCGCGACGTTGCTTTTGCACAGCTGGGCAGGCTGGGCGGCAGCGGATATCAGCTGGCCAGCTTAAAAGGAGAGATTGATGCGAACGCTCTGCTGCCTGCTTCTGTGCTCAACCGTTTGCGTAGGGAATTGGTGGAGGATATTTTCCAACAGCGCGAACGTAAGGATCATGTTCGCCATTTGGATGAAGAGCGTTTTACATTATTGGTGAGGGAAACCGCTGAGCCCGCGTCCAAGGCAGTGCAGGAACATGCCTCATTTCGTCCGCTATCCTATAGCGTACTGGTTGCCAGCGAAGAGGCGGCACTGCAGGCTGCACAGTACAGCGTAAGCAATATTTATTTTGATGCCTGCGGTATGGCCGGCGCGCAGGCGCCGGATATTTCGCATGTTGCACAGCGGCTAGGCAGCCGCTGGTCGTTGCTGGTGCCTTATTTGCCGCAGATTATTCTGCCGCGCGAGGAGGCACATTATCTTGCCTGTTTAACAGAATGGCAGCAGAATGAGCGGATTGGCGCCGTTGTCATCAATCATATCGGGCAACTGCAGCTGCTGAAGCAGGCTGGCTGGCAGAAGCATATCTATGCCGGCAGTGGCTTGAATATATACAATAGCGCGGCCTGCCGGATGTTAAGCCGGTTGGGAATTTGCCGCGTATTGCTTTCGCCGGAGCTGACCTTGGCGCAGCTGCAGCAACTGGATGCGCATGGGCTGGAGACCGAATACTTTGGGCAGGGGGCGTTGCAGCTGATGGTCAGCGAATATTGCCTGCTCGGCGCTGCCTTGGGCGGCCGCAAGCGAGAGGAAAACCAAGATCAGCCCTGTAGCCGGCCTTGCCGCGCCCGGGAACGCTATTACCTGACGGATGAAAAAGGATACCGCTTCCCGATTATGCCAGACCAGGCCTGCCGGATGCATGTATTCAATTCGCGTGAGCATTGTCTGTTGGAGGATATGCCACAACTGGCTGCAGCAGGAGTGGACCGCCTGCTGCTCGATCTGCGGCTTTATGACAACCAGCGTGCGGGGCGTGTGTTAAGCCTTTACCGCGAGGCAGCGCAGGACCGCTTTGCTTATGAAGAGGCGAAACGTAAGTTGCCCAGCCTGATGAAAGAGTATACGAAAGGCCACCTCTATAGAGGTGTTTGAGCTGTTTATGAACGAGAAATCTCTGAAAAAAATTGAATACGATAAGATCATTGCCATGCTGATGGAGCAGTGCAGCTTTGCCGTCTCTCGTGAGGAGGCGGAACAGCTGCAGCCTGCTTCCACAGCATATGAAGCCTCGCTGCGGTTGGCGGAAACGGATGAAGCACGCGAGCTTTTACGGCTGCATCCTCTGTTCACGCTTGGCGGCTTATGGGATGTGCGTGCAAGTCTGCACCATGCGGAGATCGGTGGTGTTCTGGAACCGGAGGCACTGGTGCAGCTGGCCGCACTCTGCCGTGCCGCACGGATGACCAAAGGTTTTTTCAGCGAAGTCAAAGGTAGCTTTCCGGTCCTGACCGGGCTTGGGCGTTCGCTGAACCTGCTAAGGACAGTAGAAAGCGCGGTGGAAAAGGCGATCGGCCCGGATCTTTCCATTCAGGATAATGCTTCCGAGCGCCTGGCAGGCATCCGCCGCAAGCAGGCAAGCAAGTCTGAGCAGGTTCGCAGTCGGCTGGACAGTTTAATTCGCAACCCCAATACGGCGCGTTTTCTGCAGGATCCCATCGTCACGATACGAGATGATCGTTTCGTCGTGCCGGTGAAGCAGGAATATCGCGGGCAGATTGCCGGCGTTTCCCATGATATGAGCAGCTCCGGCGCGACGATCTTCATCGAGCCGCTGGCGGTGATGGAGTTGAATAACGAGCTTTCCGTATTGCGGCATGAAGAAGAAGAGGAGATTGCCGCCATTTTGCGCGCGCTTTCCTTGGTCGTGATGAACTTTTCGGCAGAGATCAGCGCTAATTTGAATATCCTGGCGCGGCTGGATTTCATCATGGCAAAAGGTCGGCTCAGCCATGCGCTGGACGGTGCGGCGCCGCATGTCAATGAAAATGGGTTGATTCGGCTGGTGCAGGCGCGGCATCCGTTGATCCCTGCCGGGCGCGTCGTGCCGGTCGATCTGGTGATCGGACGGGATATCGCGGCAATGGTGATTACCGGTCCCAATACGGGCGGAAAAACCGTCACGCTGAAGACGATCGGATTGCTGACCTGTATGGCGTTGGCAGGGCTGCATATTCCGGCGGCAGCGGGCAGCGAGATTGCCTGTTTTGATGCGGTCTGGGCGGATATCGGCGACGAACAGAGCATAGAGCAGAGCCTTTCCACTTTCAGTTCTCATATGTCGAATATCGTGGAGATTCTGGCGGCAGCAGATGCACACAGCCTGGTGTTGTTTGACGAATTGGGCGCAGGTACGGATCCGACTGAGGGCGCAGCGCTTGCGATGGCAATTCTCAAATATACGCGTTCGCTTGGGGCAAAGACCGTGGCGACGACACATTACAGCGAGTTGAAGGCATTTGCTTATAATAACCCCGGTTATATTAACGCCAGCATGGAATTTGATGTTGCTACGCTTTCTCCTACCTACCGTTTGATGATGGGTTTGCCAGGCAAGAGCAATGCTTTTGAAATCAGCCGGCGGCTGGGGCTGCCGGAGCAGATCATCAGCGATGCTGCCAACAGCCTGACCGGCGAGGATACAGCAGTAGCCGCTATGTTGGCAAATCTGGAAGATATGCGCCGTGAGTTGGCAGCTGAGCAGGAACGCGCGGCCGCGGCAGCCGAAGCGGCTGAAGCGCGTGAGGCTGTTCTGCGGGAACAGGAAAGGCAGATGCAGGCGCGCGAGGCTGCGGTGATGCGGAAAGCGCATCAGGAGGCGCAGCGCTTGATTGATGATACGTTGGCAAAAAGCCGTGCACTGTTTGAAGAGCAGCAGAAGAAGCTGGCGGAAAAGCAATCCGCGCAGCGCGTATGGCAGGAATCGCAGAAAAAACTGAAGACTTGGCGTGAGCAGCTGGAGGAAGAAACGCCAGAGCCGGTATTTGCCGGTAATGCACCGAAGAGCGTGCGCATTGGCGATTCGGTGTTTTTGCCGCGGCTCAACCAGTATGGCAATATCGTAGGTCTGCCGGATAATGGTGGCGAGGCAACGGTACAGTTTGGCGTGGTTAAAATGAAGGTGAAGCTTTCCGAGCTGCGTCTTGTGGATGCAGGTAAGATGGAACGCCGACAGAGAAAGGGCGCGCGCAATGCTGGCGCCAATATGGCGCTGCGAAAATCCGCGCAGGTATCGCCTACGCTCGATCTGCATGGCATGGATACGATGGAAGCACATCCGATCTTGGATAAATATATTGACGATGCCTTTATTGCCGGGCTGAAGACGGTAGAGATCAATCATGGTCGCGGCATGGGTATTCTGCGCAATTTCGTACATGAATATCTGCGCGGCAATCGCTTGGTCAAGAGTTTTCGTGACGGCACATATCATGAAGGCGGAATTGGGGTAACGATTGTGGAGCTCAATGTTTGACCCCCTGCCTGCAGCCAGATGGGCAGGGCGGAAGAAGAGGAGAGGAAGCGGAGATGAGCGTACGCTTTGTATTAGGGCCGGCCGGTGCCGGCAAAACGCATCTTTGCGTGCGGGAACTGGCAGCTGCCTGTGATGCGGAGCCGCTCGGCCCGCCGCTCCTTTTTTTATTACCGCAGCAGGCCACCTTTATCCATGAGCAGCGGTTGGCTACTGCTTGCCGCGGCGGCGGGTTTTGCCGGGCTGAGATAAACAGCTTTACGCGGCTGGCCTACCGCGCATATCGCGAGGCAGGCATGCAGCCTTTACCATTGCTGACCGAAGCAGGGAAGCTGATGCTGATGCGCGGCTGCGCGCGTCGGCATGATGCTTCCCTGCGCATTTTTGCTGCGCTTTCGCACCGTGCTGGCTTTGCTGCGGATATGGTGGCAGCAGCAGAAGAGCTGCAGATCTACGGCATATCGCCGGATCGTTTGGAGGAGGTTGCAGCTGAGCTGGCCGACATGCCGGATACAGCGCATTTTGCCGCCAGGCTGCAGGAGATAGCGCTGTTGTACCGGGCTTACAGCGAGGCGGCTGCGGATCGTTACAGCGGCTATGCGGCGCGGATGGAATTCCTGGCACAGCGCATTGAAGCTGGATTGCTGGCTGATACGCAGGTCTATATTGATGGCTATAGTGAGTTTACGCCGATGGAGCGGCGAGTATTAGCGGCGATGATGCAGCATTGTCCGCGTTTGACGATCTGTCTTTCGCTTGATCCTGTTCAGGCGGAACGGACGGTACGTGAAGAAGATGTGTTTTATCCGGGCTGGCATACTTATGCTCAGCTGCGCGATGATGCGCGGCATATCGGAGCAACTCTTGAAGAGCCGGTTTTGCTGAAGCGCGGCAGGGGACGTTTTGCACGGCAACCGGAGCTGGCCCTGCTCGAATGCGCACTGGCTGGGCAGTCGTTTTGCCCCAGCGAGGAGCAGCCGGAGATGATCCGGGAATGGCAGGCGCGCGACCGGCGAGCGGAGCTTTCTGCTGTCGGACGGGAGATCCGCCGGCTGGTGCGTGAGGAAGGACTGCGCTATCGTGAAATCAGCGTCTTGTTGCGCGATACGCAGCCTTATCTGCATTTGTTACCCGCCGTTTTCGGCGCAATGGAGATCCCTTACTTCATCGACAGCAAAAAACCGCTGCTTTATCATCCGCTGATCGAGCTGGTGCGCGCTGTGCTGGAGATATGGGCTTATCAACCACATTACCGGCACATCATGCGGCTGTTGAAGAATGTGCTTTCGCCGATTGCCGGCAGCGAGGCGGATATTCTGGACAATTATTGCTTGGCCCACGGCGTTCGTTTTTACCATTGGCAGCAGGAAATCTGGTCATTTCCGCCTGTAGATGGGGAGGACGACGCTCTTTTGGCGCAGGTTGAAGAGATTCGCCGCCGTGGCGCCGAACCGCTGTTTGCTTGCATCAATCATTTAGGGGAGGCCGCTTCGGCGAAAGAGCTCAATGCCGCTTTGCGGGATTTACTGGCGGCATATGACGTGGCCGAGCAGTTGCAGAAGATGGCGGCGCAGGCGCGCCAGGCGGGAGCCGGGGAAGAGGCTATGCAGCATGCGCAAGCCTGGGAAAAGTTACTTGACTTTTTCAACGAGGCGGAATCCCTGCTTGGCGATACGCCTTATCAGGCGGCAGAACTGGCGGATCTTTATGATGCAGCCTTTGCCGGCCTGACGCTTTCCACGATCCCGGCCGGATTGGATCAGGTATTCATTGCATCTTTGGAGCGCAGCCGCAATCCGGAGATCCGTGCGGCGTTTGTGCTGGGGATGAATGAGGGCGCCATGCCGCGGCGTATCGTGATGGACGGTCTATTTCGTGATCACGAACGCCGGGTATTGGCGGAGCACGGCGTGCAGCTTGCGCCGGATACTTTGCTCAGGCAATTCCGTGAAAACTATTTCAGTTATGTCGCACTGACGCGCAGCAGTGAGAGGCTTTATCTTTGCTATCCGCTGCAGGATGAATCCGGTACGGTGCTCATGCCGTCGCCGTTGCTGCGGCGAATACATGAAGTGTTCCCTGGCCTGCAAGCAGTATTCTGCGAGCGGCCGGATGCACGGCATCTGGTTGGCGGTGCCGTGGATCTTGCCTTGGCGGCTACCGGTCTGCGGGAGGAGGGTGGAGATCCTTTGTCGCAGGCGCTATGGCAGTATTACCAGGCAGAGCCATCCTATGCGCCGGCTTGCCGGCGTGCCTGGCAGGGGCTGAATTTTAGTGTGGATAACAGGCCGCTTTCCGCCGCTTCATTGCGTCGCCTCTATGGCAGCACCCTGCGCGGGTCTGTTTCCCGTTTGGAAAAGTTCCGGCTGTGTCCATTTTCTTATTTTGCAGCTTATGGGTTGCGCCTTTCCCGCCGCCGTATCTATGAATTGACGCCGGCAGATCGTGGCGAGCTGTTTCATCATGTGTTGGCCGCGGTTGGCGAAGCGGTGCGCGCCCGGGGTATTGCCTGGGCAGCGGTCGACGAGGCCTTGGCTGGCGAACTGGTTGATGCTTCACTTGCAGAATATTTGCCGCTTTTCCTTTCCGGCATCATGCGCAGTACTGCGCGCTATGCTTATCTGCAGGGCCGTATTCGCGAGGCATTAGTTTCTGCGGTTTTATTGACCGCGCGGACGCTTGCCGGCGGAGAATTTCAGCCGGTCGCTTTTGAACTGGCCTTTGGCAGCGATACACCGCATGCGTTGCCGGCACTGGAGCTTCGGCTGGATGACGGCAGACGGCTGCAGCTTTCCGGCCGGATTGACCGCGTGGATATGGCGGAGAGTGCGGACGGTACGCGCGCCTATTTTCGTATCGTGGATTATAAAACGGGCGATGTCAGCTTGGATCGTGAAGATATTGCAGCTGGACTTCGTTTACAGCTGCTTGTTTATTTGCAGGTTGTGCTGACAAACAGCGCCGCCTTTACGGCAAAGCAGCCGGCAGTTGCAGGCGTTTATTATGCACCGGTGCATGACAGCTTGCATACGGTGAATGATGCTTCTGCAGCAGAGGCTGCGCAGAGCGCAGACAAGCTCAGCGGGTTAACGGTAGCGGATCGTGAAGCTGTGCTGCTGGCAGACCGGGATATTCATGGCATGAGCCGGTTGATCGCGGTCGGCTATCATCCGGACAAGGACAGCTTCTATTCCCGACCTGCTCCGCTGGCGGCGGAAGAGCTTACCGGAATGTTGGATTCGCTGACTGGTCTGCTGAAAGAGACGGCCGCGGCCATGCTGGACGGACTGATCCGTGTTTCGCCGCTGGCAGAGGGAGACCGGGATGCCTGTGCCTTTTGTGACTTTTCCGCAGTTTGTGGTTTTGAACGTGAAATGGCGCCCTGCCGCAGCCGCAAGGATATGTTGACGGACGGAAATATGGCTGGGGAGGAGGAGCAGGCATGAATCGTTTTTCTTTTAGCAATGCACAGCGCGATGCGGTGGAAAGCCGCGGCGAGGACCTGCTCGTTGCTGCCGGTGCGGGAAGCGGTAAAACAACCGTGCTTGTTGCGCGCATACTTTCCCATATTCAGGCGGGCGGCAGTCTGGACCGGCTGCTGGCATTGACGTTTACCAATGCCGCTGCTGTGGATATGCGAACGCGGATTGACCAGGCCCTGGCTGCGCAGATTCATGCGCATCCGCTTGATGCACATTTGCGCCGCCAGGCTGCCTTGCTGCCGCAGGCAGGGATCGGGACCATCCATTCTTTTTGTCTAGATCTGTTGCGCCGCTATGATTACCGGCTTGCGTTGCCGCCGGGGTTCCGTGTTGCCGGTGAACTGGAAACACAGCTTCTGCGCAATGAGGTGATGGATGATTTGCTGGAAGCGGAATATGCGCAGCCGGACAGTATGTTGCCCGCTCTGGCGGACGCTTATGGCGGCAGCCGTGATGACAGGGAGCTGACGCGCCTGATTTTTGATCTGCATGCCTACAGTCTGAGCCAGCCGCAGCCAGAACAATGGCTGCAGCGATGCGCGGGTGCTTTCCAGGCGCAGGAAAACCTGGACCATTTTCCGTTTTCTGCATTTTTGGATCAATATCTTGCTGCGGCCTGCCATACCGCGCTGCGCCATGCCAGACAGGCTTTGCAGTTGGAAAACGGTGTCCCGCTGCTTTGGCGCGCCCAGCTGCAAGAGGAGATGGAGCTTGTTGCAGCAGCGGCAGCAGAAACTGAAGGCTTGACACAGCGTTTGCAACGGCTGGCTGCAGTATGCTTTCGCAACCTGCGTCCGACTGGAAAGGCAAAAGGTGATTACAATGATGCGGGCGAGATGATTAACCCGTATGATGATGTGGCAAAGGATGTTTTTCGCAGCCGGCGCGATGCTTTCCGCAACGAGGTTAAGGCGCTGCAAAAACGCTTTGTTGCCGGTGGCCCTGCTCGGCAGCTGGCAGACCTGGAGCAGCTGGCACCGCTGATGGCGGAACTGGTCCGATTGACTTTGGCTTATGGCGAACGGCTGAAAGCGGAAAAACGGCGGCGGGGGCTGATTGATTTCAGCGATATGGAGCATGATACGCTTTATCTGCTTTCATTGGAGGAAGTTGCGGCCGAGATCGCTGGTCGTTATGATGAAGTGCTGATCGACGAGTATCAGGATATCAATGAGGTGCAGGAGGCGATTTTGCAGCGGCTGACCGCTGGCGGCCATTTGTTTGCCGTGGGTGACGTCAAACAGAGCATCTATCGTTTCCGGCTGGCAGAACCGGGCCTCTTCCTGGCTAAATATGATGATTTTGGCGAAGGACGGGGTGGCAGGCGTATTGATCTGAATGAAAACTATCGCAGCGATCGTCTGGTGATCGCTGCCATTAATGACATGTTTCGTCAGTTGATGCGGCGGGAGACGGCCGAGATTGCGTATGATGATGCCGCTAGCTTGCATGCCGGCCGCCAGACGGAAGGCGCGGTGCCGGAACTGGCTCTGCTCGACTTGGACCAGATGCCGCAGCAGCCAGGTTTGCTGTTGGAGGCGCGGTGGATTGCCCGGCGGATGCACGCGCTGCATGCGGCGGGATATGCCTGGCGTGATATGGCGGTATTGCTGCGCGCCAGCCGCAATCGGGAGCCGCTTGTCATCTCCGCACTGACGGAGGCTGGGATACCGGCTGTTGCCGAACGCGGGGAAAACTATACGGAAAGCGCAGAGATTCGGCTGATGATTTCTCTGCTGCAGCTGATCGATAATCCACGTCAGGATATCCCGTTGGCAGCGGTACTTCGTTCCCCGTTATTTGCTTTTCGCGCGGATGAGCTGGTGGAGATCCGGCTATGTGCTCGTGACGTTTCCTTTTTTGCCGCGTTGGAAGCAGCGGCGCAGGGCGAGCACGCGCTGGCGGAAAAAGCGCGCGCTTTCCTTGATCAGCTGGCTGCCTGGCGGCGTTGCGCTGGGGAAAAGCGGGTCTCCGAGCTTTTGGATACGATCTACCACGAGAGCGGTTTTTATCATCTGCTCGGCGCGATGCCTGGCGGCGCGGAGCGTCAGGCAAACCTGCGCTTATTGCATGATAAGGCGCACCAATATGAGGAGAGCTCATATGCGGGGCTGTTTCGGTTTATCCGCTTGCTGGAGGACGGTCAGGCGTTGAAGGTTGCAGATGGCAGCGCACAGCTGCGCAGCGAGCAGGAAGATGCGGTGCGTGTGATGACCATACATAAAAGCAAGGGGCTGGAGTTCCCCGTTGTCTTTCTTGCCGGGCTGAATTCGCAGTTCAATGTGACAGATGAAAAGAACGACGTCATCTTTGAGCGCTCACTTGGTCTGGGCGCACGCGCGGCGGACCGGCGCCGGCGCGTAAAATATCCAACCCTGTCCCATCATGCGGTGGCATTGCGCCTGCATCAGCAGGCACTGGCAGAGGAGCTGCGAGTGCTCTATGTGGCGATGACGCGCGCACGCGAAAGGCTGATCCTTACCGCCTCCCTGCGTGGGCTGGATGAAGCTGCCGCCGGCTGGGCGGAAGATCTGGCGGATCTGTCGCCGGAACTGCCTCTGCCCGGCTATAAGTTGCTGGCAGCGAAAAGGCCGCTTGATTGGATCGGCCCGGCGATGATGCGGCATCCTGATGCATCGGAGCTGCGCAGGCGCAGCGGGACGGAACTGCCTCTGCTGGCGGCAGAGAGCCGTTGGCAGCTGCAGATTGTCGACGAATCAGAACCGGTGCAACCTCCGCTGGAGAAAGCGCAACCTTCTACGGCAGTGTCTGATGACCTGCTACAGACGGTGGCCGAGGTGTTACGCTACCAATACCCCTATATACAGCATTGTAATTATGCAGCAAAATGGAGCGTCAGCAGCTTGCTACGTCTGGGACAGACGGAAGACGATGGGCAAGCAGGAATTTCTTTGTCTGATCCGCTGGCAGAGGAAGAGCGCCGGTCGGCAGCAGGTGGCGCTGCCCGCGGCACGGTTTATCATCGCGTTTTGGAACTGCTGGATTTTGCGCAGACTGATGCTGAATCGCTGCGTCGGCAGATTGCTGCCATGCAGGGAAAAGGGCTGATAGCGCAGGATGCAGCAGCAGACCAAGAGCAGATTGCAGTACAGCTGGAACGATTCTTCCAGTCTGAACTGGGACGCCGGCTGTGCGCTGCACAGCAAATACGACGAGAAATGCCGTTCACCTGTCTGCTGCCGTTGGATGATGCGGATAATATCCTGGTACAGGGCATGCTCGACGCCGCTTTCTGGTGGCAGGATGGCTGGGTGCTGCTTGATTACAAAACCGGCGGCCATGGTAAAAGCGATGCCGAGCTGGCTGCGCTTTATCGTGAGCAGCTCAGCTATTACCGGGCAGCGATCGAAAGGCTGTGGCAGGCGCCGGTGCGGGAGGTCTACCTCTGTATGCTCGATCTTGGACGCAATATCCTTCTTTCGCCGCAGCAGATTGCGGACAAACTCAAAGCGCCATCAGCAGCGTCCCTGCAGTGATGAGGAGCGCGCCTAGAAGCGTCTTGGCGGTAAACCCTTCATGCAAAAAGATAAAGGCCAGGATCAGCGTGAGCACGATGCTCGATTTGTCGATCGGCGCCACTTTGGAAACATCTCCAATCTGTAGCGCCTTGAAATAGCAGAGCCAGGAGGCGCCTGTCGCCAGACCAGAGAGGATGAGGAACAGCCAGCTTTTATTGCTGATCGCGGACAGGCCCTTCTGTCCGTTGGCAAGGAATACCATGCCCCATGCCATGATGAGGACGACTGCGGTACGAATGGCGGTCGCCAGATGTGAATTTACCCCGCTGATCCCAACCTTGGCTAAAATGGTGGTCAGGGCGGCAAACAATGCGGATAACAGCGCGTATACGGCCCACATGTCGCATCCTTCTTTCTTTCATCACTAAAAACAGAATAGATGAGGAGAGGGAATATCGATAAACACCCGAAAGTGGCTCCGGCATATGCTTTGCCGCGATAAGAAAATGTTCGCTGCCTGAAGGGGAAGCGAAGAACCGACCGCCCGCAGATGAGACGCGGCGGCCGGTCTGTTGTTTCTGCCGGCATATCGATATGTTTATGTTTAGCCTTTTTTGTTGCAGCTTACCCAATGCTTCGTCTGTTGTTCTTACGATGTCGGTAGGCTCAGAGGGTTGCCAACCAGTTTTTCAGCAGATCGGCAGAAACCTGGCCGTTCAACAGTTTGCCTTCCTTCCAGACCACGGAAGCAGGGCAGGAAACCTGCAATTCCGCCACGGTGTTGCCAAAACCGCTGCCGCCTGAAGTGGCAAACGGAACGATCGTTTTCCCTTCCAGCTTGCATGCTTCCAAAAAGGTATTGATGATGGTAGGGGCAACATACCACCAGATCGGAAACCCGATGAACAAGGTATCATACGGCTTGAGATCAGGGATATCGCCTACGATCGGCGGTCGAAAGGATTTGTTGTTCATCTCCCGGCTGCTGCGTGAATTAGGATCTGTCCAGTCCAGATCCGCCGGCGTATACGGGATTTCCGGCCTGATCTCGTACAGATCAGCGTCGGCTGCCGCTGCCAGTTCCTGCGCTACCCGGCGGGTAACGCCGCTGCAGGAAAAGTACGCTACCAGACTCCTCTTTTTGCTGTTCATAAGCCTACCTCCTCTAGCGCTATTCTTTTGACAGTTGCGCTTCCGTGTGGTTGCCGCCGGCTGGGAAATCTTATACCGCCAGGCCATGTTATTCACACGGAATGATATAGGGTATTTCGCTGCGCATATGTGCCTTCCTGCTTTTTGCTGCGGTCCCAAATACATTCCCCACCATATTTTCAAAGCGCATAGTCCTGTCCGTATTTCATCTAAAGATTTTCCCACCAAAACGGGCATTTGTTGCATCAGGCGCTATGTTCAGCCTACTGCTTGTCTTTTCTGCGGCCCAGAGGTCAACGGATGGCTAGACCTGGTTGTCCGGGTAGATTATTTCAGCAATTCCCTACGCAGATCATCCAGATACAGTTTCTGTTGCCGTTTCAGATAACCCGGGAGAAAGGGAAGCATCCACCAGTGTTTGGCGCGGATGGTCTCGGTGCAGGCCAGGCATGTACCATTTTCTTCTACTTCAAAAACGCCCTGCCAGCTGCCGGTCATGTTGCCGTTTTCCATGCGGAAGGCCCAGATTCGACATGGCTCGCAGGCCGTAACGGTGAAGCGGGTAACATAGCCACTTTTGCTATGCTCTACAAAGTGCGTCTCGTCCAATACTTCCACCATTGAAAGATCGCTGCGCCAGGCGCTATTGGCAAGGTCGGTCATCGTATGCCATACCTGCTCCGGCGGGCAGGGAAAATGGACGCTGGCTTGGGAAACCGCCATGCGCTCAACCCCTTTCCCATCGTTTTATCGGCTGGCGGATCACAGTTTTCAGCCGTTCCGGTTTACAGCGGCGCGCATCGCTGAGATAAATCTCATGATGATAGCGGCCCGCGCAGAAATCCTCTCTATAGCCTTGCGCAGCGGCATATTCGTTCATCACCGCTACTGTGGCAGGCTCGTCGTCATAGGGGCCGATATGCATACACTGGACGCAGAGCCCCTCCCGCCAGGAGAAGAATTCTACTGAGGAAAAATCCTGTTGCCTTTTCTCACTCGCTTCCTGGATGGCCCAGGTAAAGACTTCCCGCGTGGCGAACTCCGGCAGACGGATGAGAGAGATCCACTGGAAATCCTGTTTACGGGCATAGTCCACCCCCTGGATACCTTCTTGCCACCAGAGGCCTTCCAGCGGCGGTAGCACATAGTCAAAGTAGCCCGCCAGTTTGTGCTGCCCCAATTTGCTCATTTTGATGGTAAAGGCCACAGCATACAGCATCCGCAGCGCCTGTTGATAGGCGCCGTCTACCACATTGGGATCGCCCTGTCCCCGTACTGCCAGAAAATTCATGGCCGGCACGGTGATGACGCCCGGCGTTTTGGATGGCAGATAGAATTCCTTATCTGCTTTTTTATAATCAAAGGGCATGGTCATTTCCTCCCGCTTTTTTGCGGCCGGCTTCGCAGCGCTGCACAAGTGATGCGGACCAGCTCGGTCATCTGCTCTTGGTTCTCCACGTCTTCAACTAAAAAATAATCTTTTGCGCCCGCATAAGGCGGGGCTTTGCGCAGGCCGGGAAAAGCTGCTTCACCCTGTGGGGTGATTTTAACGAAAAACTGATCGTCACAGATGACGGCAAAGAAGACCCCATCGCAGTAAAGACCGTATTCGCCGAACATTTTTCGGCTGCGGATATGTCCAGCCGCTTGCAGCTGCTCGCTTACAAAACGCACAAAATCCGGATGGGACGCCATGCTTATGCCTCCTTGCCTTCATATCGATCCAGTGTACAGCGCAGCATATCAATCAGCTGCTGCCGCAGCGTTTCCGGCTCCAGCAGCTCTGCGCCCTCCCCAAAGGTCAGAATCCAGCTGAGCGCGCTGTCCGCATCGGGGAAGCCGCCGCTAAAGCGCAGGCAGCCGTCCTCTTCGACGGTGAAACTGTCCATGCCGTATTCCTCTACCAGCCGCCAGCGCCAGGACGGTGTAAAGCGGGCTGTTACCTGGTATCGTACCGGAAAGATCCGTTCTGGCTCCAGATCCGGCTGCGGAGCAGAACGCGGGGTAAAGAAGCCGGTTGGCGAGGGCTGAGTCATCCGGTTTAGCTTGAACAGGCGAAAATCCTGCCGGGCCAGGCACCAGCCCCACAGATACCATGCCGCCCAGTGAAATACCAGATAATATGGCTCTATCGTCCGCATGGATTCTCCTTTGGGCGAAAAGTAGGTGAAGCGGATGGTACGGTGTTGCGCAATAGCCTCCTGGATGCATTCGATCTTCGGTGTCAGCGTGGTCTTGTACCAGGAGGAAAGATCGATGAGCAGGTGTGCTCCAGCGGGCAATAACCTGCTTGTCCCTGCGGAAAGCTTTTCCATCAGCTGGGCATAGCGGTGGGTACCGCTGATGCTGTCCAGGCTGCGCAATCCTGCCAGAATGGCTTGCATCTCTGGTGCGGTGAGCACGGTGCGATCTACCCGATAGCCCTCCATGATCGAGATACCGCCTCCTGCCCCTTGACTGGTGACGAGCGGGATGCCGGCCTGGCAAAGGGCTTCAATATCCCGCTGAATAGTCCGACGTGAGACTTCAAACCGCTCTGCCAGCTCAGGAGCAGTGACCTTCTCCCGCTGCAGCAGGAGGGATAAAATGCCGATCAGCCGCTCCAGCTTCATATGGCCTCGCCGCCTTTCATTTATTCTTTGATCCGTATTCTAGCATAAAAGGCGGACAACAGTCTGTCATGTTCCTTGCGGAACGGAAAAGTTATCGAAAAATGCAGGAACTTACTGACAAGCCGCGGCCATCGCTTTTCTGCCGTTCCTCGTTTTCCGCAGTAGCCTATATCCGCTGGATTAGCCTGGGATAAGGTTGTTAAGGGCATGCGATCAGGCTTGCAAGCAGCGGTATCGGCAGATTAAGGATTGCTGAACGTATGACAACATGCAGTTTATAGCAGGTGGTAAGAGCGCAGCCGGCTGAGCAGCATCTGGCCGATCGCCTTCTGCGCCGCCAGCTCTTTATAGCTATAGCTGCGCGTTCTTCCTTCCTGCCGCAAATGCTCCAGACGTTCGGCGATCTCTTCCTGTTCGCGTTGCAGGTCATCGCACAGATCTTCAAAGCGTCCCAACCGTTCAGCCGCCGCTGCGAGGTCTGTCACTTGGTAGCCAGTTTCACTTTTTTCGGTCAGCCGGGGCATCCTTTTGCATCCTTTCTTCGCAAGATAAATATCAATATAAATCGTAAAAGGATCGTTGCAATGAATGCGCCGGGAAAACGGTTGTTTTCCCGGCGGCGCATCAGCACGAGGGGCGTCAGGCTAGCCCTGCTGCAGTAAGAAACTGACGGAAAGCGCTGGGCAGCGCAATTTCGCCTTCCAGTTGCTGCGCGGATGCCCAGGTGAATCCGGCAGCCGCATGAGCGCAAATGATATGGTAGCAGGTCATTTGCCATTCAATATGGGTAAAGATATGGTTGCGCTGTATGGCGGCGCGCATCGCCTGCGGTTGTACGCCCCAAAGATGGGCTTGCTGCAGTGCCGCCTGGTCATTCAGCATGCTGTTGAGGTTTGGTAATTCCCACATCGCCGCCAGCAGGCCCTGTGCGGGCCGCCGCCGCACGGCGATGCGTCCGTCCGTCAACTGCAGCAGGAATACCGTCAGCATTTCGTTACGGCGCGGTCGTTTGCGGCTGCGCAAAGGCAAACGGTCCGCACTGTGGGAACGGTACGCCAGGCAGATTTTCTGCAGTGGACAGATTTCACAATGTGGTCGGCCTTTTGGCAGGCAAACGGTGGCGCCGATTTCCATCAAGCCCTGCGTGAGCTCACTGCGATGTCCCGGGTTGCGGCAATAAAGCGGCTGCAGCAAATGAAAGGCCTCTTTTTTGATCGCCGGCAGATCGCTGCAGCGGAAATCTTCGCGCAGACGGGAGAGCAGGCGCAGCACATTGCCGTCAACAGCCGGTGTTGTTTGGTCGAAACAAATGGAGCAGATCGCGCCTGCCGTATAATCGCCAATACCGGGTAAAGCGCGGATTGTCACATAGTCCTGCGGGAAACATCCGTTATGCTGTGTACAGATTTGCCTGGCAGCACGCTGCAGGTTGCGCGCGCGGCTGTAATAGCCCAGCCCCTCCCAGAGCTTGAACAAGGCATCCTCCGGCGCCTCCGCCAATGCGCGGATATCTGGCAGGCTGGCGATGAAGCGTGAATAATATCGCTTTACCGCTTCAACGCGCGTCTGCTGCAGCATGATTTCGGAAAGCCAGACATGATAAGGCTGATGGTCCTGCCGCCAGGGCAGAGGCCGGGCATGAGCGGCATACCAGGGCAGCAGTAGCTCTGGCAGGGCGGAAAGACAGCTTTCCTTTTCCGCAACCATCCGCCGCATCCGTTGCAGCAGTTTATCATAGATCGGCAGCATATGCGCTTCGCTGCAGTGCGTGGACAATTCATCAGTCGGCAGCCAGGCCACGGCGCTATTTTCATCCGCTTTGATGGCCAACTTCTGCGCAGTATCTGCAATCAGGCCATAGGTAATGGTGATGTGTTTATGCGCCGCAACCGCTTTGCCATACTTTTCATGTGCGGGGACCGGCAGGAGGTCGATTGAGAGGATCGCGCCGGAAAGCGGATAAAGTTCCGCGGCACCGGTTTCCTCGCCAGCTTCGCGCAGAGCGACGGCAAGCAGATCCTGTTCACCATCTGCATGTCCGCCTGTCCAGCAAAAGGAGCGGTAGATATGATGAAAAACCATCAGTGTCTGCTGCAAGCTGGGGTCAAGGATCATGGCGGAAACCGTGATATGGATATCTTCGCTTTCGCGCTGGAACAGCCTATCGCCACGTTCCGCGAGCAGCCGGATGAGAAGCGCCTTGGCTTTCGCTTCCGCAGCGCTATCCGGGGAGAAGGCATTGATTTGTGTCAACAGTTCCGCATTCATGCTTCGCTCAATATTTCGGTCAACAGACGCGGGTCAATATTACCGCCGGAAAGGACAAAGCAGACCTTTTCTGTCGGCCGCAGCCGCAGGCTGCCGGAAAGTGCGGCAGCGACGCCAAGCGCAGCGGAAGGCTCGGCGATCAGCTTAGCTTTCAGGGCAAGCAGGCGAATGGCGTCACGCAGCGCTGCATCCTCTGTTGAGACCAGCTGATCGACAAAATGTTCCAGGATGGAAAAGCTGTTGGGATTGGCGCGGTCGGTTCGTGTGCCATCAGCAATCGTGTCAACCGTCTCCAGGACGACAGGATGCCCGGCCTGGCGGGAAAGGCCATAACGTCTGGCGCCGGCAGGTTCTGCGCCAATGGTGCGGATGGTGGGGGAGAGTGATTTTGCCCCTACGGCAATCCCACTCAGCAGTCCTCCGCCACCCAGGGGGACAACGACAGTATCGAGCTGTGGCTGGTCTGCCAGGATCTCAAGCGCTATCGTACCCTGACCGGCACGGATGCGGTCATTATCATAAGGGGGGATCATCACGCGGCCTGCTTCTGCCAGCCGGTTTGCTGCGGCGTTGCGCTCGCTATCGAGCACGCCGGCGAGCTGTATCGTGGCGCCAAAGGCGCGCACACCAGCCAATTTGACGGGGTTCGCATTTTCCGGCATGACGACGATTGCGTCTATGCCCAGTCTGGCGGCAGCACAGGCTACGCCTTGCGCATGGTTGCCACTGGAACAGCAGACGATGCCGCGGGCGCGTTCTTCTTCATTCAGGCACAACAAGGCAT
The DNA here is from genome assembly GCA_944390945.1 of uncultured Clostridia bacterium. Taxonomy (GTDB): domain Bacteria; phylum Bacillota; class Dehalobacteriia; order UBA4068; family UBA4068; genus CALXSV01. The sequence goes on along the minus strand of CALXRV010000065.1, from coordinate 5,284 downwards.
TGGTCGCACCGCGCAATTTGAATGAACCGGTATATTGTAGAGATTCCGGTTTGAGATAAACTTCACAGCCAAGGATGCTATCCAGTGCAGGCACCCTCGATAACGGCGTACGCAGGATATAGGGCGCAATGCGCGCTGCGGCTTCACGGATATCGGAGATCGTAATCATGGCATACCTCCTGAGACGGATGGATGGAACAAACTTAATATCATTATATCCTGTTCCATTCGCCGCTGCAAGCTTGCGGGAAGCGTGGCTTTATGATAAAATATAAACGAATAAAATTACATCGATTCAGAGGGCCGACGATGAAAAAGACAGATCCGGAATACAGTCAGTATCTAAAGATACTCGATGAGGAGCTGCTACCTGCGTTGGGCTGCACAGAGCCAATCGCCATCGCTTATGCTGCAGCAAAAGCGGTGGAAGTCCTCGGCCGTCCACCGCAGCATATCGTGGCAGCCTGCTCGGGCAACATCATTAAAAATGTCAAGGGCGTGATCGTGCCCGGAACCGAGGATCTGCGCGGGATCAAAGCCAGCGCATTGCTCGGCGCTTTCTGGGGCGATGCAGCAAAGCAGCTAGAGGTGCTGACAGGCATCACGAAGGAGGACGTGGAGAAATGTCGCGCCCTGCTGGAAACGGACATTTGCCGCGAGGAGCATTTGCAGAGCAAAGCGGCACTGCACATCATCATTCGTGTTTACGCGGATGATGACAGTGCGGAGGTGGAGCTGAAGGATACGCATACCAATATTGTGCGCATCAGCCGCAACGGTGAGCTGCTGTTTAGCCGCAAGGATGATGATGTCTGCAGCGATGACAGTAATGTTCTGACAGACCGTAGCTGCCTGAGTGTGCAGAAGATATATGATTTTGCTACCACCTGTGATACGCAGGATGTGTCAGAGTTGTTGCAAAGACAGATCGACTATAATCTACGCATTGCTGAAGAGGGGCTGCGCCATCAATATGGCGCCAATGTTGGCGCGACGCTGCTCAAGGTGTTTGGCACGGAAAATTTGGATAATCTGGCGAAAGCCTATGCTGCGGCGGGCAGCGATGCGAGGATGAGCGGCTGCGTTTTGCCGGTGATCATCAACAGCGGCAGCGGCAATCAGGGCATGACCGCTTCCCTTCCGGTGATCGTGTATGCGCGTTATCTGCAAAAATCGCAGGATACGCTATACCGTGCGCTTCTGATCAGCAATCTGGTCGCCATCCATCAGAAAACGCGGATCGGCCGCCTTTCCGCATATTGCGGCGTTGTATCCGCTGCCTGCGGCAGTGGTGCTGCGATTACCTATCTTTCCGGTGGTACATATGAACAGATCTGCAAAACGATCACCAATACGTTGGCAGATGTTTCCGGCATCGTCTGCGACGGGGCGAAGCCTTCCTGCGCGGCAAAAATTGCATCCGCATTGGATGCGGCGCTGATGGCGCACCATATGGCGATGAACGAGAAGACTTTTGGCGCCGGTGAAGGGCTAGTCAAAGAAAATGTGGAACGGACGATCGAAAGCATTGGTCAGCTGGCGAGCCGGGGCATGCCGGCTGTAGATGCCGAGATTTTGAAGATTATGGTTGATGATGAGGATGGGGAAGAAGAATAAACGCTGATTTGCGGCATCCTCTCTGCGTACCTGGTTTATGGCGGCTGCTAACGGAAAAGGCAGTTTATTCACCATCAGGACGGGCTTATCCAAGGCGCCGGTTTCCAGTTCGTATGTGGCGTAATAAAACAGGACGGGATGAAAAGCATACCGTCCTGTTTCTTTATGATGTATTCGATATTTTTCGTGCCCTATTGTCAACAATATGCCTGAAATGCTTATTGTCGGAATGCTGATGAACGATCCTGACGGCAATTTGTCTGGCTTAGTTGACCAGGCTGCCCGCCGCTTTGTTCAAAATAACGGATTGTCTGCCAAAACATGTTTTGTTGAAGTGGTGGATATACGCCGCATAAAGCGTAACAACTAAAGCGTAACAACCGATTCGCAGCAACGATAGTCCGTATCAATGTTGTTGGCGAGAAAACGTACTTTGAAATTACGTGATTTGCACATGCTGCCAGCGGATACGCTCAAATCTTCTGGCACGACAAATTTTATGCATTTGACCAGAATATCACGACAGGTGGCAGAATCATGTGCTGGAATGGTCATCGCTTTCATTCCACGCTGATGCTCCATCCCCTCCTGATCAACTTCGGTGAGAATGGCGGCAAGAGCTACTCGTTTTTTGGGGACAAACGTTTTGATCGTTACATCCATTTGAATGATGCGCCCCTGAGAACTCAAATGGGTATCGCCAAGGTTTACGAGCGTTGAATCTTCACAGTTCTCCACCGTAAGATCGATCGGCTGCGGGCATTCTTCAGGATGAACAACAATATCGCATTCCACCGCAACGGTTGGTTTGGGGAAGGTGACGACATTCCCTTCGGTATCCGAATAAGTGATGGACTGGTTTACCGGTTTTGTCCCTGCTGTTTGGTTGTTGTGGCGAATGAAGAAGTCGAGCGTTGCGCTTTCGCTGGCAGTTACCCCCAATTCCGGGATATTCCAGCGCAAGGAATGCGCATCCAGCATGGTGGCAGATCCTTTGCTGGGGGTTTGGATGCTGGTGATGGTAAAATCCGGTTCTACCGTTTCATTAATAACAATATTGGTAGCGCCTGGTCGGGAAATATTGGCTGCCAGTTCCGCAAACAGCTTTTCCAGGTCTGCAGCGTCCGGTGTCACCGCGACATGGGATGCGTCTGGATCTGTCGCCCAGTTGTTGAGTGCACCAACATCCAGCCCATCAGAGCCGATCAGTCCAATGCAATAGATGATGATCCCTTCTGCCCTTGCCGTAGCAGCTACTGGCGCCGGCGGCGGGCCGGAGGTTGTGTTCCCATCCGTGAACATAACAATGACTTTGGCATTGCCAGAAGCCGGTTCAAAAAGTTGCATCGCTTTGCTAAAGGCATCCGCATGATTTGTGCTTCCACCTGCGCTGAGGTTGTCTACAGCATTTTTCAAAGTATCAACCGAAGTGATGAGCTGTGTGTTTGCTACTGCAGAGCTGGAAAAACTCACTATACCGATCCGGCTGCCAGAGCCAATCTGACCATCTTTCGTGCTATCCGTAGCTTCATCGATGATATCGATAAATGTTTTGGCGCCCAGCTTCATATTGTCCAGCGGAGTGCCGGTCATGCTGCCGGATCGATCCAGAACCAGTACGATATCCGTCGGGTTGGAAATGATATTTGGTGCCGCCGTCAGTGCAAGGGTTACGCGAAGGGAGCCGTCGCAGGATATCCGGTCGGCATTGACAATCTTGTTGGAATCTGTAACACCCATTTGTGTTGCCTCCTTTGGAGAATGATCCTGCCCTATTTTATGTGCTTGGTCACTAAATGACACAGCCCTTGATTTTTTCCCCCACGATGTAAAGATGCTGCTATTTGCATTTTCCTGGAAACGGCTTTTTGCTGGCTGCTGATGGCGAGCGGGAAAGCAAGCAGGTATATTTTACGCTTTGAATGCTGTCAGGCCGCTGTCCCGGCGCATATGCTGTTGATAGTTAGCAACAGCAACATGGGAAGGCAAGATTGGGGAGGTGGCCGAGATGAAACAGATCGTGGTGGTCGGCGGCGATAAACGGGAGGTGACCGTGGCGCGGCGACTGCTGGCGGCAGGATATGCCGTTGCTGCATATGCTCTGCCGGATGCGGCATTGCCGCCGGAGGTGACACGTTTACATGATGACGCCGGCTTGCGGCAGGCTATGGCGCGAGCAGATGCCGCCATTTTGCCAATGCCGCCGCTCGGCGAGGATTTGCTGTTATATAGTATGAAAGAACAGGACGTGTATCTGGATAGCAACACTTTTGTGGATGCGCCAGCCGGAATGCCATTGCTGACGGGTATTGTTACCCCCTGTTTAACCGCGCTTGCCCCACAATGCGTGGCGATTGGATTGCTGGAAAATGAGGAGATTGCCCTGCCTTTGGCCGAAGCGACGGCAGAGGGCGCGATTGCAGAAGCGATCCGGCTTTCTGATGGCATCCTTTATGGCGAACAGGCGTTGGTGATCGGCTATGGGCGGATCGGCAAAGCCTTGGCCTGGCGTTTGGATGCATTGGGTATGGAAGTGATCGTGCTTAACCGCAGCGATGCCGGTGCGGAACTGGCGCGGGATTATGGCTTTATCGTGGGGGATTGGTCGCAGTTGACGGCGATTGCCGCACGTTCCGCCTATATTTTCAATACTGCACCGGCACCGTTACTGCAGCGGCAGCAGTTACAGTGGCTACGGCAGGATGCGCTAGTTGTGGATTTGGCAGCCAAACCGGGCGGGACAGATTTTGCGGCTGCTGCAGAGTTAGGCGTCAAGGCAGTATTGGCAGGAGGATTGCCTGGAAAATACGCACCGCGCTATGCGGGGGAAGTTATGGCCGATGTCTATCTGGATCGGCTTGCTTTCCTGCTGGGAAAGGAGGAGCAGTGATGCAGGATATGGAGTATAGCAGCCTGCAGGGAAAACGAATTGCTTTTGCCTTGACGGGTTCTTTCTGCACGTTAGCCTCAGCTGTTCAGGCGATGCAAGCATTGCGAGCTGCAGGTGCAGAACTGTTGCCGGTGCTCTCTTTCCATGTGCGCGATATTGATAGCCGCTTTGGCACGGCGGCTTTCTGGCGGGAACGGATTATGGAAGCAGCGGGGCATGGGCGAGTCATTGATACGATCGAAGCTGCAGAACCGATCGGACCCCAAAAAATGGCGGATTTGCTGGTGATCGCGCCGCTGACCGGCAATAGTACGGCTAAACTGGCGCTTGGCATTACAGATACGCCGGTATTGATGGCGGCAAAGTCACATCTGCGCAATCAAAGACCGGTTGTTCTGGCGGTTAGCAGCAATGATGGCCTTTCCGGCAGCGCGAAGAATATCGGTCTATTGCTCAATACGCGTAATATCTATTTTGTACCGTTTGGGCAGGATGACCCGCAACGTAAACCGAATTCACTGGTAGCGGATATGTCCAAACTGCCTGAAACGGTTGCGGCTGCCCTCGCCGGCAAACAACTGCAGCCACTGTTGTTATAGAAAATGCAAAAATGGCATCTGGTCCATAGGCTTGCACAAATTCAGGATCGATGCTATAATATTTCGATAGGAATTGGCGGCAGTAGAATGACATATTATTGATAAGACGAGGTATTCGCTATGGTGAAGGCTTGCAATATTGCCATCGTCGGCGCAAGTGGCGCGGTTGGGCAGGAAT
>CALXRV010000064.1 GCA_944390945.1 uncultured Clostridia bacterium | reverse complement strand
GCTTTTCCGCCGCGGCAGTTGCCTCCGGCATCAGCCGACTTCCTGCCGCAGCGCGTTTGCGCTTACGATTTGTTCAGGGCTGCAGTCAGGAAAGCCACGAACAGGGGATGCGGCCGGTTGGGCCGGCTTTTGAATTCCGGGTGGAACTGCACGCCGAGATGGAAACGGTTGGCCGGCAGCTCTACCGCTTCCACGATCTTGCCGTCCGGTGAAAGACCGCCGATCTGCAGCCCCTGCGCGCAGAGCAGGTCGCGGAAGTCATTGTTGAATTCATAACGGTGGCGATGGCGTTCGCTGATCAGCGGCTGGCCGTAGCAGGCAGCCAGCTGCGAACCAGGCGTCAGCGCGCAGGGATAACCGCCAAGGCGCATCGTACCGCCTTTGGCAATCGTATCGCTTTGGCCCGGCATGAAATCGATGATCTTGTGCTGGGAAGCGGCGTCAAATTCACCGGAATTGGCGTCCGCCAGGCCGCAGACATGGCGTGCGAACTCGATGCACAGCACCTGCATGCCAAGGCAAAGGCCAAGGAAGGGAATATCATGCGTGCGCGCGTATTGCGCGGCAGCAATCTTGCCTTCGATGCCGCGGTTGCCAAAACCGCCGGGGATGATCACCGCATCCACACCGTCAAGCAGGGCGGCGGCCCCTTCGTTTTCAATGCGTTCGGAGTCGATCCAGCGGATATCAACGCGCGCGGAAAGCGCATAGCCGGCATGGCGCAATGCCTCGGCAACGGAAAGATAGGCGTCATGCAGCTGCACATATTTGCCGACCAGGCCGACGGTGACCGTCTGCGTGCGCGTTTTGATACGGTCGACCATCTCGCGCCATTCCGCAAGATCCGCCGGTTTGGCACGGAAAGAAAGCCCCAATTCGCGGCAGACGATGGCGGAAAAATCCTGCTCCTCCAGCATCAGTGGCGCTTGATAGAGGATGGGCAGGGTGATGTTTTCAAAAACGCAGTCCGGCTTGACATTGCAGAAAAGCGAGATCTTGTCGCGCACGCTCTGCGGCAGCGGTTCGGTGCAGCGCAGCACGATGATATCCGGCATGATGCCCATTCCCTGCAGCTCACGCACGGAATGCTGGGTCGGCTTGCTTTTATGCTCGCCAGAGCCGCTGATATAGGGGACGAGGGTGACATGGATAAACAGAGAGTTCTCGCGACCGATCTCCAGCGCCACCTGACGCACGGCTTCCAGAAAGGGCTGGCTTTCGATATCGCCGGTGGTGCCGCCGATCTCCGTAATCACCACATCTGCGTCGGTCTTATCTGCCACGCTGTAGACAAAGTTTTTGATCTCATTGGTGATATGCGGGATCACCTGCACGGTTTCGCCCAGGTATTCGCCCCGCCGTTCCTTGTTTAACACATTCCAGTAGACTTTGCCTGTGGTCAGATTGGAGAAACGGTTCACTTCCTCATCGATAAAGCGTTCGTAATGGCCGAGGTCAAGATCCGTCTCTGCGCCGTCCTCGGTGACAAAGACTTCGCCATGCTGATAGGGGCTGATCGTTCCCGGGTCGACGTTGATATATGGGTCCAGCTTCTGCGCTGCTACGCGGAAACCGCGCGCCTTCAACAGTCGCCCCAGCGATGCTGCCGTGATACCTTTTCCCAGGCCGGAGACAACGCCGCCGGTCACGAAAATGTATTTTGCCTTTGTTCCTGTCATCTGTTTCACCCTCTCCGCTAATTTTCATTAAAAAAATATTATACTGCGTGCGTTCCTTGGGCGCAAGTGTTTTTATCGCAGCGGATGGCAGGAGCGCAGTAGAATAATATATGCTTCCCTGCCTGGTCAGGAAGAAGCGGAACAGATACTGCATGCGGCAGGATCGTATGTGTGCTGGGAGAAAAGCCCCTTGTCGCTTTCCTTTTGGTTGGGAATCTGATATACTGGAAGCAGAAAATCGGGGCAAGTATCTTGCTGGCTGCTGTTTTGCCGCAGCTGGCCCATGCCGGCGCATCTATTGTCCGGTAAATGGCAGGAGGAGAAGAATATGATCGTTTATTTTTCCGGCACAGGTAACAGCCGTTACTGCGCCAAATTGCTGGCGGAATGGCTGGACGATACGGTTTTGGATGCCATACCGTTCATCCGCGAGGGGCGCGCGGCAGAGCTGGCCTCTGATGCGCCCTGGATCTTTGTGGCGCCGGTCTATAGCTGGCAGCTACCGCATGTATTCGCGGATTTTATCCGCAGCGGAAGTTTTTCCGGCAGCCGGGATGCTTATTTTGTGATCACCTGTGGCAACGATATCGGCGCGGCTGCTGACGGCGTCCATGCGCTCTGCGCGGAGAAGGGTTTTCGCGATCAGGGAACGCTGCCGGTCGTGATGCCGGAAAATTATATCGCCATGTTTCAGGCGCCGGAGCGGGAAAAGGCGCTGCAGATCATTGCTGCCGCCCGTCCGGTGCTGGAAGCTGCCGCTGCCTGCATCCGGGAAGGCAAGCCCTTCCCGCCGCTGCGGAGCGGCCCGCTGGACCGCCTGAAATCAGGCCTGATCAACCGGGCTTTTTACCGTTTTCAGGTAAAAACGGGGCCGTTCGCGGCTGGCGACGCCTGTATTTCCTGTGGCAAATGCGAGCGGGTTTGCCCCCTGGGTACGATCCGGATGCAGGCCGGGCGCCCGGTCTGGGGTGCGCGCTGCACGCATTGCATGGCCTGCATTTGCGGCTGCCCCACCGGCGCGATCGAATACGGCCGTGCAAGCCGCGGCAAACCCCGCTATCAGTGCCCGCTGGAGTTGTGATGCGGAAAGGGATGGCAAAAGGGCGATAAGCCGGTCGTTCCGTCCATATGGGCTGGGATAAAACCGAAAAATATTTTTTGCAATGGCATGGCGGCATTTTCCGCTATGCCATTCTTTTTTATGCACGGGGCATTCCTGCTGCGGAGTATCTTTCGGTTTTCTTCATGAATGCCGCAATGATGCGGTTTTGAAAGGCGGAGCCTGCAGGCAGCGCGGATTTCAAATTATATCGTCTCTTTTGGAAAAGGCGGCTGCGGCCATTTCCAGCGCTTTTTAAAATACCAGAGAAGCACCACAACGGCTTCAACACAGTAGGCTGCAATGAAGATCACATTACGGACTGCGGCCTTTTCCTGGGCTTTCTCTAAGTCTTCGCTGGTATAAACGGTGATCGGCAGCACCGTGCCCACCTGCGGGGAGTAGCGCAGGGAGATGACGTCCTCATTCCAGGCAGTATATGTGCAGACCACGTTGCCGTTTTTATCTTCCAGCGTGCGATGTCGGGCCTCTTCTTCTGTGATGACCTTGCCGGATTCGTCATACCAGACAGCGTTTTCATCCGTCATGCCCGCCTGGTCGGCCGGAGCGATTGCCTGGTCATCAGCAGCAGCGTTCTCGCGAGACACTTGCGCTTGCGGGATATCCTGCTCCATAAAAGCGATAAAGCTCTCATAGTCGTCAAAGGTGACGCCTTTCATGATGGTCCAGGGACCCCAGATGGAGGTCGCCGCCAGATGTATGGCCAGGGTGATGACGAGCAGAGCCGTCAGCAGGATGGCGCTGATCCTCTTCAAGCGATGGTTGTGCGCATAAACGGCGGCTTCCTTTTCGTTGAGCAGCCAGCGCCCCTTGCTGATATAGGAAGCGTTCAGCAGATGGCAGACCACTGCATGAAGCAGCAAAAGGACAGCCGCACAGCTGCTACCCAAGAGCAGCAGCTGTTTAGCGTTCAGCCCGACATATGCATCCATAAAGATCAGGGGAAGCGTGAAGCCGATACAGCCGACGGTTAGCGCGGCGGAGCGTTCTGCCCGCAGCATCGTTTTTCTGCGGAAGGCAGCGAGGTCTTTTTCGTCAAGACCAGCGTCTTCCACACTGAAAAAAGCGCGGTTCAGGAAGATGGCCTGGCATACGGCACTGGCGATGAAAAGGATGGCGCCGCATAAAAAGCCCAGCACTGCTTTGAGAAAAGCAAGGTTGCAGAGCAAGGCGACAACGACCCCGGCTGCGGAGAGACCCATCGCCACAGCAGTCTGCGTTTGATAACGGGAAAAGGTCGACCTCAAAATCCGCTGCCGCTGTTTTTCTCCTCTGGCCGTGACC
>CALXRV010000063.1 GCA_944390945.1 uncultured Clostridia bacterium | reverse complement strand
ATCGTCGCTATATTCCCGCACTGGAATCACTGCGGCAACAGAATCCTCGCCAGTCAAACTAAGCAGATTGACAATCGCCGTGCCTTTGGCCTGTCGTCCGGCCTCCGGAATCTCATGCACCTTCAGCCGATATGCGCGGCCACGCTGCGTAAATACCATCAAATAATGATGCGTCGTGGTAATGAACAACTGCTCAACAAAATCTTCCTGCTTGGTCGTCATCGCTGTCACACCGCGCCCGCCGCGCCGCTGCTGCCGGTAGGTATTGGCATTCAGCCGCTTAATATAGCCGCTGTTGGTGATGGTAATCACCATATCCTCTTCCGCAATCAGATCTTCGTCCGAGATCTCGCCTTCATCGCGCATAATCATGGTGCGCCGTGCGTCGCCATGCTTCTGGCACATCTGCGTCAGCTCATCTTTGATGATATAAAGTACAAGTTTTTCATTGCTCAGCACTTCATTTAGATAAGCGATGGTCTTGATCAACTCTTTATATTCCGCATCCAGCTTTTCCCGCTCCATACCTTGCAAGCGGCGCAGCTGCATATCAAGTATCGCCTGCGCCTGCAGTTCAGAGAGGTTAAAGCGCTCCATCAAACGCTCTTTCGCGTTGCTGTGCGAAGCGCGAATGGTCGCGATCACTTCATCAATAAAATCAAGCGCAATGCGTAAGCCTTCCACGATATGCGCGCGCGCCTGCGCTTTCGCCAGATCGAAACGGGATCGGCGGACGATGACTTCCTGTTGATGATGCAGATAATGCTCCAGCATCTCTTTCAGCGTAAGCACCTTTGGTTCGCCGTTGACCAGAGCGAGCTGAATGATGCCAAAGCTGATCTGCATTTGTGTATGCTTGAACAGTTGATTGAGGATGACGGAAGCGTTCGCCTCTTTTTTTACCTCAATCACCACGCGCAGACCTTCTTTATCGCTTTCATCGCGCAGGTCTGTGATGCCTTCGATGCGCTTTTCATGCACCAGCTCTGCAATCTTTGCGATCAGCTGCGCCTTGTTCACCTGATAGGGCAGCTCGTTGACAAGAATGCGCTGCTTGCCGTTGTTCATCTGTTCAATTACCGCACGGGCGCGCAGCTTGATTACCCCGCGGCCGGTCTCATAGGCGGCGCGGATGCCTTCCGTCCCCAGGATAATGCCGGCCGTAGGAAAATCCGGACCGGGAATGAATTTCATCAGATCATCCGTCGTGCATGCCGGGTTATCGATCAGCAGCTGAACTGCACCGACCACTTCGTTCAAGTTATGCGGCGGGATATTTGTCGCCATGCCGACCGCAATGCCGGAACTTCCGTTGACCAGCAAGTTAGGCAGCCGCGCCGGCAGAACTGCAGGCTCCTTTTCCTCACCGTCATAGTTATCAACAAAATCGACCGTATCTTTATTGAGATCGGTCATCATATCCATAGCATAGGGACGCAGGCGTGCCTCAGTATAACGCATGGCAGCAGCGCTGTGGCCGTCCACCGAGCCGAAATTGCCATGGCCGTCGACAAGCATATAACGCATGGAAAAGTGCTGTGCCATGCGGACCAGTGTATCATAAATGGAGGAATCGCCGTGCGGGTGATATTTACCCATGCAATCGCCGACGATACGGGCGCATTTTTTATGCGGCTTATCCGGCGTAATTCCCTGCTCCATCATCGAATATAGCACACGCCGATGCACCGGCTTCAAGCCATCACGCACATCCGGCAGCGCGCGCTGGCAGATGACACTCATCGAATAATCGATAAAGCTCTCCCGCATCTCCTTTTCCAGATTACGGTTGAGCACCTTGCCATTGGTAAAATCCATATACCCTCCTGCTAGATATCAAGGTTTTTCACATATTTCGCATTCGCCTGGATAAAATCGCGGCGCGGATCCACTTTATCACCCATCAACGTGGTGAAAATCTCGTCCGCTGCCACCGCATCCTCCAGTGTCACACGCAGCAAAGTGCGGTTTTCTGGATTCATCGTCGTTGCCCACAGCTCCTCGGCATCCATTTCGCCCAAGCCTTTATAGCGATTGACATCATATTTATCAATATCCCGGTTCAAGAAGAAGCTGTCTTTATCTTTATCATCATAAAGATAAACTTCTTCTGAACCGCGCTTAGCACGCGCACGATAAAGCGGCGGTTGTGCGATATAAATATAACCGGCTTCGATCATCGGCCGCATATAGCGGAAAAAGAAGGTCAGCAACAAGGTACGGATATGCGCGCCGTCTACATCAGCATCCGTCATGATGATCAGCTTATGGTAACGCGATTTTTCGATATCAAAGTCATCAGAGATCCCGGCGCCAACGGCAGTGATCATCGAACGGATTTCCTCATTGCCAAGCACGCGGTCCAGCCTTGCTTTCTCCACGTTAAGGATCTTGCCACGCAGCGGCAGGATCGCCTGCGTGCGGCGGTCGCGACCGTCAATCGCCGAACCGCCGGCGGAATCGCCCTCCACCAGAAACAGCTCGGAAAGCGCAGGATCCTTCATGCTGCAGTCTGCCAGCTTGCCTGGCAGAGAAGTCTTATCCAGCACAGTCTTGCGGCGCGTCATCTCACGCGCTTTGCGCGCAGCCTCGCGAGCGCGGGCAGCCTGTACGGTTTTGTCGATGATTCGCCGTGTTTCCGTTGGATGCTCTTCCAAATAGGTGCCGACACCGTCGCTGACCAGCGTATCCACGATGCCACGCACTTCCGTATTACCCAGCTTCGTTTTCGTCTGCCCCTCAAACTGCGGTTCCTCCACCTTAACCGAGATGACGGCAGTCAAACCTTCACGGATATCCTCACCTGAAAGGTTAGCATTGCTGTCCTTAAGGATATTCAGCCGACGGGCATAGTCGTTGACCACGCGGGTCAGCGCGGTCTTAAACCCAACCTCATGCGTGCCACCTTCCTGCGTATGAATATTGTTGACATAAGAAAAGATATTTTCCGTGTAGCCATCCGTATACTGCATGGCCAGTTCTACCTGCACCTTATCCCGTTCTGCCTCAAAGCAGATCACCGGATGCAGCGTATCCTTGTTGTTGTTCAGATAGGCGACAAAATCCTGTACGCCGCCTTCATAACGGAAAACCTTTTCGTAGTTTCCTTCCTGCTCGCCGGAAGGCCGCTCGTCCACCAGTTTGATCGTAATCCCTTTATTCAAAAAAGCCAACTCGCGCAAACGGGCCTTCAGGGTATCGCGGGAATAGACCAGTTCCTCGAAGATCTCTGGATCCGGCGCAAAGGTGATCGTTGTGCCGGTTTCTTTTGTTTCGCCAATCTGGCGCAGATCATACTGCGGTACACCACGCTTGTATTCCTGCATATACAGGTGACCATCCCGCGCAACCTTGACTTCCAGTGTTTTGGAAAGCGCGTTTACCACACTCATGCCCACGCCGTGCAGGCCGCCGGACACTTTATAACCACCGCCGCCAAATTTACCGCCGGCATGCAGCATGGTCAGCGCGGCTTCCAGTGCGCTTTTTCCCGTCTTTTCATGAATGCCAACCGGTATACCGCGCCCATTATCCTGCACGGTGATGCTGTTATCCTGATGAATGATAACGGTGATATAATCACAGAACCCGGCCAGAGCTTCGTCGATACTGTTGTCCACGATCTCATAAACGAGATGGTGCAAACCACGAACGCCGGTACTGCCGATATACATACCAGGACGGCGGCGCACGCCCTCCAGACCCTCCAGGATCTGAATCTGCCCCGCATCATAATTGCCGCCAGTCTGACTGCCGGCCGGAGCGCTGCCCTTAATTTCCTCTGCCATGCAAATCCTCCGCATCTTCATAATCAGCAGGTATACGAACATAAAAAAACCTGCCCTCATATTATATAGTATATCACAATATCTGGTAGCAGGCAAGTTTTTTCTACTATAATAAATGTAATCAATTCCGACATTCCACATCTGGTATCTGTAATACAGAAGGGTTTCCCGCCAGCGCGTGGAATCATAATCATATGATGGATAGCTCAATCAAAAAAAATCAGGGCCGTTGCCCGGTTATCATCTCCCTGTTTTCCTTTGCTGACGCTCTGCTTGGCGAGACTTTGGCAATGGATGTACGCATCCTGGCAGAAGAAGCGACAGTTGAAGATTTTCTTACCGCATTGGATCAATTTGCTGCTGCGCAGCTGGCCGATTGCCGCGGCTGCGACGGCTGTTGCCATGAACGCGCGCCATTGATCGCAGCGGATATTCCCCGCCTCGCCGGTTTGCTCGCGCCATCCGCAGCGCCTGCGCATATGGTTTGCAGCAATCTTGCTCTGCTCACCGTAAACGCAGACGGTGCTGCGGATATCACCATGCGCCGCCAGGCGGATGGCGCTTGCAGTTCCCTGCAGCGCACGGAAAAATTCTGCTGCATCTGGCAGGCGCGGCCATTTGTCTGTCGCAGCCATTTCTGTACGCCTAGAAGCCCGCGTTTCAGTGACCTGCGGGAAAGTATCGTGAACCGGGGAGAAAACGAACTGACGCGCCTGCTTTTAGCGGAGGAGGCCGCTGGCGCGGCACCTTTGCCCGAGGGTGCGCTCGCCGCAAGACTAAACCCGGCTGATTATGCAATATCCCCGATCAGCGGTAAACTGTCTTATGCATCGCTGAAGATCCGCGACTGTGTGGATGACGATCTTTGGCAAAGATTATGCGCGGAAAACGATCCCTGCGCCTGACCCCAATACCTCCTCAGTCCTCAGGGCAGATCTTCCGTGAAAGTTATGCGCCGGCATTCTCCTTCTCTGCCTGAGCTTCTTTGGCCAGCACCGCCTCAACCATCGCCTTGCGTGGGAAACGTCCCATCACCTCATATGTCTGATTGATGCAAACGAAGGCATTTTCATCCACTTCATGGATGATCTCCTTAGCCGCAGAAAGTTCAAAGCGCGACAGCACGCAGAACAATACATCCTTCCTGTTATGCGTATATCCGCCTTCTCCCTGCATCATGGTTACACCGCGCCCTAACTCACGCAGCATGCGCGCTGCGATCTGCGCACCTTTTGTCGTAACGATCATCATATTGCGCTTGCGGTTTAAGCCTTCCAGCATCTGCGTGAACACATTGGAGGCGACAAACAGCTCAACCATCGTATACATCGCCAGTTCAAAGCCGAACACCACACCGGCGGCCAATACAATCACCGCATTGAAGCAAAGACTGACCGTACCGACACTGATATCATATTTCCCTTTTAAGATGATGCCAATGATATCCGAACCGCCGCCGGAACCATGGTATTTGACGATCAAACCGCCGCCAACGCCGACTAATAAACCGCCGAACAGGCAGGAAAGCAGCGGATCTTTTGTATATTCCGGCAGGATATCCGGCGCGATAAGCAGCAGGGCGCTCTGCAGCAGGATCACATATACCGTGTAGAGCGCAAATCTGCGGCTGAGCTGGCTCCACCCCCAAATCAACAGTGGGATATTCAAGATCACCAAAAAGACTGCGATCGGCAGCTGCGGTAGATAATGGCTCAAAATGGCAGCAACACCCCATACGCCGCCGGAAAGCAGGTCGTTTGGCGTGATGAAAATGGTGAAGCCGGCAACCACGATCAGCGAACCGATCAGCATCATCAACAGGTTTCGTAAATGCTTCTTCAAAGGATAATGCGGGCTTTTTACTCTTCTTGTATGTAACATCGGATTTCCTCCATACAGATGATCGATCAATGGCCAGAAAGGAACAGTACACTATATGTTCCCACTTGTTCATTACTTTGTCAATAGCGAATTAGCTGCGAAAAAAGAATTATTTGTCTCTCCGCTGACCGCATTGGGCGCGCTCTGGCCAGACCTTGCTTCCGGCGCTGGTTATGACCGCGACCTGGCGCATGAGAGCGGAGACGAATTTTATGCCTGGTGCCTCAGCCATGCGCCGCAAAGCCTTGCTCTGGCGCGTGGTGTAATTTCCCATGGCAGCATTCCACACTGCGTGGATTATTATGCCGACGAAGCCTGGCCTGGCGCGCCGGATTATCCCAAAGGTTGGTGCTTTCTACAGGGCGAACCATACCGGCAGGCGGTGGCGGAAGCAACCCGGCTGCCGGAAAACATGATTTGGTGGAAAGCACATAATTTCGTCGAAATGAGCTACGAACTGCTGACCGACGCAGCGCACCCGGAATTGAAATATCGTCTGCTGGCGGCCGTGCGCGACCAGAAAGCCATACGTTTGGCGGCAGAGACGCTTTCTGCATATACAGGCCGCCCGCAGGAGCGGATCGCCGCTGCTTTTTGTAATACACCGGATATTTTTGCTATTGAAACGGTCGATGCAGATACTTTGGCAGAAAAGCAATGCCTGGGGTTTGCTCTTCGCCATCATCACCATCAGGGCAATGCAAAGGCAATGGCAGCATTGCTGCGCCGTATGCAACAGGAACTAGCAGCAGGCTACCCTGCTTTCATTGCAGAAGTGATCGCACGCACAGGTGAAGTGCTGGAAAAATACTGATGCCGATTGGCAAACCACCGCACCTCCGCATATGATGGCTACAAAGCGATTTGTATGAGAGGTGTTTCCCATGAGTCTCTTCTTCAACTCCGGCTGCTGCCGGCCAGCGAAGACCTGCACTTGCGTTGAAAGCTGCAAGCCTGCCTGCACCTGCAACGACAACTGCAAAACAGAATGCACGACCGTCTGCACGGAAGTCTGCCCGGAAACAACGCCAGTCACCTGCAACTGTACCTGTAACTGCACCTGCACCTGCAACGGCGATAACGGCGGCAGTACGGCCGGCGCAACAACGCCGGCGCCCCAGACCGTGCGTGCCATGATCAACACGGTGATTGATTCCTGCTGCACAACGGATGATGTATGCCGGGAGATCACGCTCTGCTGCCCGGACATCTTCAATCCCGATGAACTGGAAGTTGGTACAGTGCTCGATATTGAACTGGCCGGCGATGTCACCTACAAGGAAGTAAACCGCGATAAGGATGACTGCGTCTGCGTTTCCACCGTTCGGTTCAACATCCCGGTTCGCATCTACGGCAATGAAGGCTGCGGGTGCTGCAGCCGTTCAATCGTGCGCAATATTACGGTTATTCGCTCGGCGCGCCTCTGCTGCACCGGCAGCTCTTTGCTGACCACGAACAACTCGCGCCCGTTGGCAATCAGCGCTGTAGTCAGCGATATCTGTGGCAATCAGGTCACCATCACGCTCAGCATCCTCTTCCGCGCCTGTCTGCAGCAGACGATGCTGCGTGAATACACCTGGCAGGCTACGCCGGTCTGCGAGTACGAAAACTGCTGGGATGCACGCAATAGCCTGATCGACAACTGTGATACTGTCTGCGGCTGTGGCGCCAACAGCAAAAAGAGTTGTCCCAGCTGCTAAATCCAGGGTGAACGATGTATTCAGCTTTTGCATACGGCCAGCTGACGCAAGCGGTTAGCGAAAGCCTGGCTGCAGAAAACTGGAGCGAATTCCGCACCGCCAGGGGTCTTCATCAAAAGGCCCCTGGCGCCATCATGATCTATCGGATACGCCGGCAAAACCATATACAAAAAGCCCCCGCTGCTGTGGGGGCTTTCATTTCTGCTGTTCAATTCGCAATTTGTCACAATCTGTGCGGCTGCCGCCCCTTCCCGACTCATTCAGCGGAATGCCACACTTCGCCATTTTCCATAATTGCGGCAGAAGATGCAGTCGGACTCCATTCGCTGTTATGCGGCATTTGCGTCACCGGCATACGGCGGAAAAATTTCAACGAATAGTAATCACAGACAACAAAAGATTCGTAACCATCCTGCAACACAAATGCGTTCAACTCTACGCGGATGAGCAGGCCCTGTTTCACCACAAGTTCTGAGGTCCCTACCAGATGCTGCGTGATCACATAATAGCCTATCGATTCTTTGAGTAAATCACGCATTACCTGGCTGTTCGCCGGTGGAGAAACATATTCCTGATAAAGCTCATTTTCGTCTGCTGCTGAAAACGGCGGCGTCGCGGCCGGGTCTCGGGCTGCCCGCTCCTCTGCTGGCAGCTGCTGCAGAGATCGTGTTGCCGGGCGATTCCCCTGCGCTGTGCTCATGTGCCGTGCTTGACGGAAAATCATATCCATAGCTTTCCTCCTTGTCTATCAATCTGTATACCAGCCTTCCCGTTCAGGTTTCTGCGTAGGATTCTGTTGGTGCATAAAAACAGTGCCCATTGATACGCAGAACCCAAATCCCGTTCTGATTGGGGAAAAATTCCCGGCAGGGCTGTTCGTATGGGGCATAAAACCACAATGCGTCACCCAAATCCGTCACCCGCCCGCCGTTGATCGCCCATTCGGCGATTTCATAGTGGATCGGCTCCGGTGACATGTTGAAAAGATTCTGGGGATTCTCCACGCCATCATTCGATGTCACCGCACAGGCATATTGTCCTTCCTGAAAGATAATATTCGGCAGAGATCCGCCTTCGCTAATCCTTGCATATTCTCCTTCCTGCGCATTGACACGGTTCATAATCACCGAGGCGACCGCCTGCATGCCCAGCACCCCTTCGCCGCCAGCTTCACATTGAATCAACCGTGCCAGCAGCTCAACATCGGAAAATGCGATAAGCCATCACCACCTTTCTTTCTATATTATGAACCAATACGGCAGCGGTGCTTGTCTCATCGTGCTGTTCATGGTATAATAGCTGCGGCTTTTTCCATGCGGAAGCAAGCCACCTATCGTATTCTGGAGGGTAACCTGTGAATTTCAATTCGCTGCAATATCTACTTTTTCTGCCGGCAGCCATTCTGCTTTATTATTTGCTGCCGCATCGCTGGCGCAATCCGCTTTTGCTGGTGCTCAGCTTCTATTTTTATATGTGTTGGGTGCCGCGGTATGCGCTGCTCATGATGTTTTCGATCCTTGTAACCTATTTCTGCGCCCGCCTGCTATCTGCACAAGCATTGCGCCAACGCAAGCTTTGGCTGGCGATCTGCCTGCTGCTGAACTTATCTGTTTTGTTTTTCTTCAAATATTTCAATTTTGCCGCAGAACTGGTTGGCCATCTGCTGACCAGCGCCGGACTAACTGTAGCTGCACCGCGGCTTGATGTTCTGCTGCCAGTCGGCATCTCATTTTATACTTTTCAGGCACTTGGCTATACGATCGATGTTTACCGCGGAGAAACGCCGGCAGAGCGTAATTTTATTACCTATGCCCTGTTCGTCAGCTTCTTTCCGCAGTTGGTGGCAGGCCCGATCGAACGCTCGGCACACCTGCTGCCGCAATTTCATGAGAAGCACAGTTTTTGCTACGCAAATATCAAGGCGGGCCTGTTACCGGTTTTATGGGGTCTGTTCAAAAAAATGGTGATCGCCGACCCGATAGCGGTACTTGTCAATACGGTATATGCCGCGCCGCAGGATTATAGCGGCTGGCTGTTGACGGTAGCCACCGCCTGCTTTGCGATCCAAATCTACTGCGATTTCTCCGCATATTCAGATATCGCACGCGGCTCTGCTCGTATGCTGGGCTTTCGTTTGATGCGTAATTTTGACTGTCCTTATTTTGCCGTCTCCATCCGCGATTTCTGGCGTCGCTGGCATATTTCGCTTTCCACCTGGTTCAAAGATTATCTCTACATCCCACTTGGTGGCAGCCGCTGCAGCCGTTTGCGCACAGATCTTAACCTGCTGATCGTATTTGCCATCAGCGGTCTTTGGCATGGGGCATCGCTGACTTTCCTCGCCTGGGGCATACTGAACGGAGCGTATCAAATTGCAGGCAGCCATACTCTTCCTCTGCGCAAAGCGTTGCGCGCCAGGCTGCACATTGCAGAAAGCAATCCCGCACTGCAGATTTTCCGTTACTTGTTCACCTTTGCCCTGGTCTGCTTCGCCTGGATCCTTTTCCGTGCGGAAAATATATCTGATGCGCTCCTCATCATGCACAGGGTTCTGGATCTTCCTGCCTATGGCACCTTGCTGCCACGCGGTCTTGGCAGCCTTGGTTTGACGAGGCCAGAACTGCTTGTCATTTTTGCTGCCATTCTATTGTTGGCAGTTGTGGATCTGCGCGGAAAGAACTGTGATATCGCCGCTGCACTGGACAAACATATCGCCTGCCGTTATCTCGTCTACTTTCTGCTGATCACAGCAATTCTGCTCTTTGGTTCCTATGGGCCAGGCTATGATCCGCAGGAGTTTGTCTATTTTCAATTTTAGGAGAAACCATGTCTCAAAAGAAACGCGAATCTATCGCCGCAATCCTCCTTCTGTTGGCGCTTGCCGCTTTCCTGTTCATTGGTGGACGCATCCTCAAGCCAAAGCAGGCTGATTTTGGTTCAAACTGGGGCCCCTTTCTGCAGGAAGCAGAAGACAGTATCGATATTATGTTTTTCGGCAGCTCGCTTGCTTACTGCGATATCGTGCCGGCCATCATTTGGGAAAATTCCGGCTACAGCGCCTATGTGCTGGCGGGTGGTGAACAGCCGCTGGCCGTAACCTATTATTATTTGCGTGAAGCGCTACGCCACCAATCCCCGCAAGCGGTTTTCGTGGAAATTAGCGGCTTGTTTTATTCTCAAGATACGGATTATCTGAAAGCAAATATCGGTAATATGCCGCTGACCGCCAACCGCCTGCACGCAACCTTTGAGGCGGCTCCGGTTTCGGAATGGCCCGCACTTTTCCTTCCCTTCTGTGCCTATCACGACCGCTGGGATGAGCTGACGCGCGAAGATTTTCGCTATGCCCTGCTTGGCTACGAGCCTGACCCGCTGGCCGGATATACCTTCCTTTCTACCAGCACGCCGACAATGGGCCGCGTCACGCGGGAAATCGATTTTGAACAGGAAAATTATGAGCACAACCTCTCATATCTGCAACAGATTGCAGACTATGCAACAGAACATGACGTTGCCGTCATCTTTTATATCGCCCCGAGCTACTGGCTGCCGGAAAAAAAATATCTGGATCTGGCTGCGGCGGATGCCCGCGCCATCGACAATGCCATATTCTACGACATGAACGATGATTTTGCCGCACTCGGAATTGACGATAGTATAGATTTTTTTGATATTCTGCATTTCAATTACCGCGGTGCGGAAAAATTCTCTACCTACCTTGGTCATTTAATCTGCACACTCGAATTGGATACGCCCACAGCCGATACCCAACTTTGGCAATCGCGCAGCGAATATTTCCATCAGCTGGCCGCTGAAGCGGATGCGGCGAGCGCCAATCTCTCCCAGTAATCATTCCGCCTTCAGTCGGTATCACATCCGTCTGCCATCCAGGTTTTTTCCCAATCTCTATCCACGCCAGCGCTATTATTATTCTATCTTTACAAGCACATTGCAAAAACAGCAAAAAGCGGATCGCTCAGGCCAATACCCAAGCGATCCGCTTTCAAAACTAAAACAAATCCCGCTTTGCGCTTTTATTTTCCATCCGGCTTCTGCGCAAAGGCCTCAAACAAATTACCACGGTCAATACCTGCCAAAACTACAATTTGGAAAATGACAGTTTGCACAAAGCTGGCATAAGCCGCCATCTCCCAATCTGATCAGATCATCTTTTACCAGCTTGTCTCCGCAAAAGACCTGCGGCAGCAACACATCAAAAATCGTAGTGGGCAAGCTAATCGCCGCCCCGGGAACCCCTAAAATAGCAGTGCTGCCAAGATAGGCGACTAAAGTCATATTCCCCGGCTGCGCAGGGACGCCGTGAGTAATGATCTCTGCGCCCAGCTGACGGATAGCAGTTGGCGTCAGATCATCAGGATCAACGGACATCCCGCCGGTAAAGATTAGCAAATCTGCTCCTGCTGTCAAATAACTCCATGCCGCCGCTATAATCATATCCAGATCATCATCGCAAATCGTCACGCCCAAGATCTGCGCCGGATAATGTGCCATCTTCGCACGTACAATAGGTTCAAATTTATCCTGCACCCTGCCGGAATAGATTTCTGAGCCGGTAATCACCACGCCGATTCTCATCTCACGATAAGGACGCAATGCAAATAGTGGCCCTTTCGCACAAAGCTTTTCTGCTTTGATGATCTGCTCTTCCTGCGTCACCAGTGGAACAATGCGCATTGAAGCCAGCCTTGCGCCAGCTTCCACTGGATAATGATCCGGCAAGGAGGATATGGTAAGGTCACCAATAGAATTAATCGCACGCAGAAGACCGATATCCACACGGAACATGCCGCGTCGCTCCGCAATCAGCAGCACTTTTCCTTCCGCTGGATCCGTATAATGCGCGCCACCCACTGGTGCCATTGCTGCCATACGCAACGCTGCGTCCTCTTCATGGATCTCACCGGCGTTTTTTTCCCAGACGTATACCATGCGCTTGCCCAGATCTAACAATTCGGGAATATCTTCTTCCCGAATAACATGCCCCCGCCTAAATGCAGCCCCCTTGAAACCATCCCGCATAGCAGTAATATCGTGGCAGAGTTCCATGCCAACCGCATCTTCCAGCCGAATTTTTTTCATATTTACAATCCTTTCTTTCGATCATCTACCCCAAAATATTTTACCGATACCATCAAAATCTTGTCATTTCAAAAACAACACAGCCAAGGCTGTGCTTCAAGATAAAACGCCCTGGCTGCCGCGGCATTTCTACGGAAACAGTCGGCATTAACGGCGTAAAAGCAACAACGATGCGGGCGGAAAACCAATCTCTACGGTATCAGAGCGCAATTTCCGCCAGGTATCTTTATCCGTCTCCCAACCGAATGCAATGGCGTCTTCTGAGCCTTCTGCCCGAAGCATAATCGTCCAGGAAAACGGATTTTCAATCTCTGCAACAACCCGGCAGTATTGGCTATTGCTGTCATGGCCAAAACGGATATCCTGCATCCGGATGCCCAGATATTCAGCATCGCCAACCGGCTGCGCAGTTTCCAGTTCACCCCCCCAATCTAATGCAAAAACGCGCCGCTCGCTCAGTTTTTTGAGTCGTGAAATATTTTTACAGCCGGTCAAGATAGCCGCATTTCTCGTCACAGGATCGGCAAAAACCTCTTCCCGGCTACCAAATCTTTCAATTTTCCCTTCATGCATAATCGCGATTTTATCGGCAAGGCGAAATACTTCATCACGATCGTGGGATACCAACACTACGGTTTTTCCAAACCCATGTATAACCTCTCGTACTTCCTGTTCCAGGCGAAATCGCAAATGACTGTCCAGTGCAGAAAATGGCTCATCCAGCAGTAGAATATTCGGAGCAGAAACCAGTATTCGCGCAAGAGCAGTACGCTGCTGCTGACCGCCGGAAAGCTGGCTTGGGTAATGCTGCACCAGCTCCCGCAAGCCAAAACTTTCAATCACCGCTGTTGTCAGTGCCTCACATTTCGCCGGATCTTTCTCCCGCCTTGCCCCCGTGCGGATATTCTGCAATACTGTCATATTAGGGAAAAGCGCATAATTTTGGAACAATAGCCCTGTATGCCGCTCCTGCAGGGAAAGATTCATCTTCTTTTCAGAGTCAAACAGCGTATTGCCATCGACAACGATTCTTCCGCGATCAGGTTTGACGATGCCGGCAATACTCCGCAATGTCATGCTTTTA
>CALXRV010000062.1 GCA_944390945.1 uncultured Clostridia bacterium | reverse complement strand
CGGATTTGCTTGTTATAGTGAAAATCGCAGAGTGTTGTTACACCTAAAAGCGGAACAGACATGACCGAAATCATGCCTGTTCCAAGAAATTTGCATATTACTGTTTTACGGGCACTGCCCTTCGGGGCGGCTGTTTTGTTGCCTGCCGCCTGCTTTGCCTCAGTTGCTGTTCTGCTGCGGATAGATGCGGACCGCCTTCAGACGGCTGGCCATCACCAGACGGCGCAGTAGAGGGTGATAAAGGAACGGGCATTTCAGCACCTTGAGGAACAGTTTTGCGCGCAGGGAAAATGTTTTGCGGCGATAAGCACGGTGCGGATGCGTGCATTTTAATGCCTCCGCAAGTGCGACCGCGCTATTGATCGCCACGCTGATCCCTTCCAGCGAGCTGGGGCTGACCATGCCGGCCGCTTCACCGATCAGAAAAGCGCCGTCCGCACCCAGGCAGAAATCGGCAAAGCTACGCGGGCGCAGAACAAGGCATGCTTCTGTTCTGATTGGTTCGCCGAAACGGAAGCCATAGGCAGCCAGCTTTGCCTTTTGCCGTTCAAAAGCAGCACGGCAACCTTTGGGGGCAAAGGCGCCACCAAAAATAAAGTAGGAATCCTTGGAAATGCCCCAGGAATAGCAATCGCTGGTCTCGGGATCGAAAACACAGGAATAAAACGGTTTTTCCTGCGCAGCAGGGAACCACTGCTGGATAGCCACATAATGATGCAGGCGTTTCTGCGGGAACAGCGTGCGACGTACCAGAGAATTCGCGCCATCTGCGCCAACAACTGCCGCCGTGCGCAGATGGCGTTCACCTTCCCGCCCATTCAGGATGAGCGAAAAGCCGCCCTCTGGCAAGCGCTCGATACTGCGGCAGCTGCCGCGGAAGCGGGAAATATGTCCTGGCAGTAGGGAGAGCAGCCAAAGGTCGAATTTCTGGCGGTCTGTATTGATATAAAACCGTTGATAGTGACGCACCAGGCCGCTGTGGAGATCGATGGTGCGTACAGCGAAGATCTGTGGCGAAGCGAGAATATCCACCGGCAACGTCAATTCAAAGCGCGAAAGTGCTTTTTGCGCATCGCCGGAAAGCAGGCCGCCGCATGGTTTGCGGAAAGGCGGCTGCGCCGTGTTTTTTTCCACGAGAAGAATCCGCATATCTGCCGGCAGCAGGCGTGCCAGCGTACTGCCGGCAGGACCGCCACCGATAATGACAAGATCATAATCAAAAGCAGGCATGGATAAGCTCCTTTGCATGCTGTATATTTTTTCCCCTTTGCCGCATAGGATGGGGCAAAGGGGGGATCAGGGATGTCGGAACAGGAGGATGTGCTGCAGATGCTGAAAAATGCATTGCAGCAGCAGCGACGTTCGGTAAAGGCTTATGAAATGATGCTGGCCGTTGCGCCGCAGCCGCCGGACCGGCGGCTGCTTGCCACGATGCAGCGGGAAGAACGGCGGCATTATTATCTGCTGGAAGGAATTTTCGAGGAGCTGAGCGGCAAAGCATATCGGCCGGAACGGCTGCAGCTGTCTTTGCCCAAACAGTATATCGCCATGCTGCAGGTAATGATTCGCGACAAGCTGGATACCATTGATTATTATGAACAGCTGGACCAGGCGTTGCACTGCGTGAAGCAGCGTGAGCTGATGGCGATCATCATCAGCGATCAGAAAGAGCAGGCGCGCATCTTGGCCACCATTTACCAGCGGAATACCTAAATGTGCGGTAAGGATTTATTACTAAGCAGGAGATTTAGCTATTCAGCGATGAATCTGACACAAATTCAGGTGCGTAACACCATATCGCCGGCCAGAATGCGACGTTCCGGGCCGCCGTCTTCCGGCAGCAGCAGCAGATAGCCTGCTTCATCCATTCCCGTGGCAATACCGCGCTCCATACCGTTTGGCGCATGGATGCTGACCTGCTCGCCGATGCCGACCGCATGTGCCAGCCATCTCTGCCGCAGTTCGGCGAAACCGCTGTTGCTGAGCTGGCGGTAGGTTTGTTCGATCTGTTGGAGCAAGGCTGCTGCGAGTTGACTGCGCCGCAGCGGACGACCTTGCTGCAGCATGCGGAGTGAACAGGCAATATCCTGTAGTTCTGGTGGAAACTCCGTCATGTTAATATTGACGCCGATCCCAGAGATCAGCCATTCGACACGATCGCTGTCCGCGCGCATTTCGGTACGAATGCCGCAAAGCTTGCGGTGGGGATAATCCGGATGCAGAGAAAGGATATCGTTTGGCC
Source organism: uncultured Clostridia bacterium (assembly GCA_944390945.1). Classification (GTDB taxonomy): domain Bacteria; phylum Bacillota; class Dehalobacteriia; order UBA4068; family UBA4068; genus CALXSV01. The sequence goes on along the minus strand of CALXRV010000062.1, from coordinate 32,699 downwards.
ATTTGATGCCGACAGGAAAGCCTAAGGCCGTCAACGTTTCAGCGATGGCTACAGCATTGCATAAAGTGAGTTGTTGCGCTTCCGTTGGCGCCATATGGGGACGAAAAAGCAGTGCCATCCATAGTCCGCTGCCGGCAGGTCCATACCAGGGACGGCCCAGCCGGCCAATACCGGCCGTTTGCCGTTCGGCGATGACGACGCGATATTCCGCCGCGCCTTCTTCTGCCAGACGACGCGCTTCACGCATGGTGGTATCCAATTCCGGGAAATCGTCGATTCGCCAGGGGCTGTCCGGCGGCAACCAGCGGCCAATTTCTATCTGGTTCAGCAGATCCGGCGCGCTGATCAGCCGGTAGCCGCGGCGCGGCGCTGCCGCGATTTGGTAGCCAGCTTCACGCAGCACTTGGATATGCTTGCCCACGGCTGCACGGCTGATATTGAGCGCACAGCTGATCGCCTCGCCGGAGATTTCTTGTCCTTCCTGCAGCATGGACAGGATCTTATCACGCATAAGCTTATGCTGCCTCCCCGTTTATATTCAGCCTCATTATCGCAGTTTGCCGGAGGGATGTCAAGCGTGCCGGTATACGGGGCGCCATGCTGCGCTATGCCGGGATAGCTAAGCTTGCCTTTTTGCGTCAAAACCGGTATAATGCCAGTGAGGTGAGATGAATGTTATTGGCTGTAGATTGCGGGAATACCCATCTGGTGATCGGTCTGTTTGATGGGGAAAAGCTGCTGCGAAGCTGGAGGCTGAGCACGGATACGCGCAAAACGGAAGACGAATATCTGGTCATGCTGCGGCAGTTGCTGGCGGAGGATGGACATTCTCTGCAGGAAATCAGCGGCATGGCGGTTGGCTCCGTGGTGCCGGCGGTTAATTTCGCCCTTTATAAGCTGGCGGATAAATACCTGCGTTGCGAGCACTGCTTTGTGACTTATGAAACAGATACCGGTATTCCGATTTTGATGGACAACCCGGCGGAGGTGGGCGCGGACCGGATCATCAACGCGGTGTCGGCACATGCAAAATACAGCGGTTCGCTAATCATTGTTGATTTCGGTACCGCGACTACGTTTGACTGCATAACGGCTGCTGGCGAATATATCGGTGGTGCAATCTGTCCGGGAATTGAGATTTCGCAGCAAGCGTTGTTTGCACGTGCAGCGAAGCTGGCCAATATCGAACTACGTCGACCGCAATCTGCAGTGGGTAAGAATACGGCGGATTGTCTGCGTTCTGGCTTGCTTTGGGGATATGGCGGCCAAATCGATGGTCTGGTGCGCCGTATGAAAGCAGAGATCGGCTGCGACGCGACAGTGATTGCGACCGGAGGCCTGGCTTCTTTTATCAGTTCGTTTGCTGAGACGATTGATGTGGTGGACGGGCAACTGACCCTGGAGGGGCTGAGGATGATCTGGGAGCGGGTGCATCGTTGAACTGCCGGAGGGCCAGACTGGAGGGATCGGCATGCTGGCGATGATCAAGAGCTGTGCAGTGAACGGGTTGGACGGTTATCGTCTGGTGGTGGAGGTTGATGTCGGGGCAGGGCTTTCCGCTTTTGAAATCGTCGGCTTGCCTGATGCTTCGGTGCGTGAAAGCCGAGAGCGGGTGCGTGCTGCGCTGAAAAACAGCGGTTTTGCCTTTCCGCTACGCCGGATCACAGTTAATCTGGCACCGGCAGATATTCGTAAGGAAGGGCCTTCGCTCGATTTGCCGATTGCGATCGGCATTCTGGCCGCTACCGGGCAGATCTCAGAGAAGGCGCCGCTGGCCGGCAGCGCCTTCGTCGGCGAACTTTCACTGGACGGTACTTTGCGGCCGATCGACGGCGCGCTTGCCATTTCCAGCCATCTGGCGCAGCAGCCGGGGATTGAACGACTGTATTTGCCGCGGGAGAATGCGGCGGAGGCGGCGATCGTTCAGGGGATTGATGTTTATGCAGTCAATTGCCTGGCTGAATTGAAAGAGGATCTGGAAGGTAACCATGCTGCTGCGCCGCAACAGGTAGACGTAGCTGCTTTATTTACTTCTGCGCAGACAGCCACGCTGCCGGATATGGCTGAAGTGCGCGGCCAGCATGCGGCGAAGCGTGCGTTGGAGATTGCTGCTGCGGGAGGTCATAATCTGCTTTTAATCGGTCCGCCTGGCGGTGGCAAGACGATGCTCGCGCGCAGGCTGCCAGGATTGTTGCCTGATCTTACATTGGAAGAAAGCATGCAGGTGACCAAGATTTACAGCGTCAGCGGTATGTTGCCACGCGGAGCAGCGCTGCTGACAGAGCGTCCGTTCCGCAGTCCACATCATAGCGCATCAGCCGCCAGCATCATTGGCGGTGGAGTCAGGCCGCGGCCAGGAGAAATCAGTCTGGCAAGCCATGGCGTGTTGTTCCTAGACGAGTTACCTGAATTCCAGCGCAATGTGCTGGAAGCATTACGGCAGCCGTTGGAGGAGCATGTGGTGACAGTGAGCCGTAGTAATGGTCATGCGGAATTTCCGGCGGATTTCCAGCTGGTCGGCGCAATGAACCCTTGCCCCTGCGGGTATTGGGGCGATACGGAAAAACCATGTACTTGCACGCCCTATCAGCGGCAGCGCTATTTGGCACGCATTTCCGGCCCATTGCTGGACCGGATTGATCTGCATGTCGAAGTGCCGCGCGTGGCTTATCATGATCTGGCGGCTAGCGAAGGCGGGGAGGAAAGTTCTGGCACGATCCGTGAGCGCGTGTTGGCTGCACGGGAACGTCAGGCGCGCCGGCTAGCCGGTTTGCCGACGCGTTGCAATGCCTGGATGAGCCGGGCGGAACTGCAGCGGTTTTGCCGTCTGGATAGAGAGGCCAGCATTTTGCTTGGCGAGGTGTTCCGCAGTTTGAAGATGAGCGCGCGCGGGCATGACCGCGTACTGAAGGTGGCACGGACGATTGCAGATTTGGCTGGGGAAGAACGAATTCAAGCGATGCATATCGCGGAGGCGGTGCAATACCGCACGCTGGATCGGGAGATGGAATAGATCAGGGACCATATTTGCCGCTGCGGCTTATTTCCCATGGTAGATCAGGCAGACGAAATGATGATACAGGAGCAAAAGATGGCGTTTCCCTTTCGGATTTGCGCGGCGCCGATGGCCGGCATCAGCAATCGCGCTTTTCGTGAGATTGTACGTGAATTTGGTGCAGATCTGGCCTATGGCGAAATGATCAGTGCGCGTGCGCTGGGTTATGGTAATCGCCGCACCTGGGAATTGATGGATATTGAAGGTGAGCAGAGCCCGCGTCTGGTACAGATTAGTGGTAGTGAAGCGCATTTTGTGGCGGCAGCGGCAGAGGCTGCCGCTATGCTGGGTGCGCAGTATATCGATCTTAATATGGGCTGTCCTGCGCCAAAAGTGGCGCGCAACAATGAAGGCTGTATGCTGATGCGTCAACCGGAATTAGCGGCAAAACTGGTATCAGCAGCGCGCAGCGCCGGGCTGCCTGTATCCTGCAAGTTCCGTGCCGGATGGGATGATACCAGCCGGAATGCAGTGGATTTCGCGCGCCGCATGGCAGCGGCAGGGGCATCTTTTCTTGCGGTGCACGGCAGGACTCGACAGCAGTTTTACAGTGGGAAGGCGGATTGGTCGGTCATCCGTGCGGTTAAGCAGGCGGTGGATATCCCGGTGGTTGGTAATGGGGATATCTTTTCTGCAGCGGATGCGCTGTCCATGTTGGAAGAGACCGGCTGCGACGGCGTCATGGTTGGCCGCGGGATGTTGGGCAATCCCTGGTTATTTGCTGAGATTCGTGCCGTTTTGCGTGGCGAGGCGGCGCCAGCGCGTCCAACTGCAGCGGAGATCGCAGCGGTTGCATTGCGTCATTTGCGGCGGCATATCGCGCGCAGCGTTTATTGGTATCAGCAGCGTGAGGGGGAAAGCCCGGCTACTGCCGCTGCTGGCGAGTCGCTTGCCATTCGTTCGCTGCGTGGGCATTTGGGCTGGTATACAAAAGGTTTGCGCAATTCGGCGCAGCTGCGGCAGCGCATCAATCAGGCGGAAAGCCTGGCAGAGATCGAAGCGCTGTTCGCGGTGTTTGCGTCCGCTGGGACGGCATCTTCTGCCGCAGCGCGGATAGAAGCCGATAATTAAATGACGAAAAAGCAACAGTTGCCCTTTATTTGGAATTATTGATACGAAAAAAGGGTTTTGCAGGCAAAGGTCGAAAAATAATATCCGGCAGAAGGGCCTTGTGGGCGCAGACAGGAAATGTCATCGTTGAGCCCGATGGGATCAGGCGGAACGCCTTTCATCTGCCTGGACAACAGTTGAAAGGCGAAATGGCTCTTCTGCCGGGGATTTACCCCGCATGTAACTGCATGAGGGGAAAGCGCCGGTTGAATTGGTCTACTGAAGCGGAGGAATGAAGATGGAAAAGGATCAAGGCGAGACGCTGGTTTGCCGCGTCGCACCGCGCGATATCGATCTGTTCAACAAGCTGTTGGAAGGGTATGACAATCTGGCGCTCGTTACAACACTCGATTCATCCCTAGGACGGATCGCGCTGCGTTTTGCTGCGGCTGCGCGTAAGGATCTGCTGGCTGTGCTGCATTGCCTGCCGATGCCAGTCGCAATAGAGACCGCGTAGAAAGATCTGAAAACAGAAAGCAAAAGAGAACGGCCGGGCCGTTCTCTTTTTTACTTGACGGAGTAATATTAATATGATATCATATTGATATAAAAAAGTCTTAAAAACCGGGGAAAATTGAGAGGAGAGATGATGATGGAACATCAAACATTGCCGGAAATGGAGATCCGCGGTAGTTCGACGGAATACGCGGCAGCCAAGATGAGCGGGTTTTTTGCTCTGCTTGCGATATTGATTTTGCTCGTATTATGCGTGATCTGCTTTATTGGTGGCAGTTGGCTGATCGTCCTGGGGATTCTCCTTTTCTGTGCAGCATTCGTACTTTGTTGCGGCCTGGTGATCGTACAGCCGAACACAGCAGCGCTGATCATGTTTTTCGGTAAATATAAGGGTGTGATCCGGGATGATGGCATCTGGCTGGTGACGCCGTTTTCCACGGCAAAAAAGGTGTCGCTGCGCGTGCGCAATTTTAATAGCGAAAAGCTGAAGGTCAACGATGAGAGCGGCAACCCGATTGAAATCGCGACCGTTGTTGTCTACCGCGTGACGGATGCAGCAAAGGCATTGCTCGACGTCAACAATTATCAGCAATTCGTCGAGATCCAGAGCGAAACTTCGCTGCGCCATGTCGCGGCGCAGTATCCTTATGACGATTTTGATGAAGGCCGCATCTCGCTGCGCCGCAATGGCGATGAAGTAAGTGCCCAGCTGCAGGCTGAGCTGCAGGAACGCCTGGCTGTGGCTGGCGTTCAGATTATGGAAGCACGCTTGACGCACCTGGCTTATGCAACGGAGATCGCTTCCGCCATGTTACAGCGGCAGCAGGCTGCAGCTATCCTTGCCGCGCGGCAGATCATTGTGGACGGCGCTGTCGGCATGGCGCAGATGGCGATTGTGAAATTGGAAGAGGATAGCGGCTGCAAGTTGGATGAGGAAAGAAAGATGAACATGATCAATAATCTGATGGTTTCGATCATTACGGATCGTTCTTCACAGCCGGTGATCAATGTCGGGAGCATGTACTGATTATGGCCGGCCGGAAGAATTTTCCGCTGCGGATGGATGCAGATCTGTTTGCTGCGCTGGAACGCTGGGCTGCCGATGATTTGCGCAGCGTGAACGGACATATTGAATTCTTGCTGCGTGAGGCGCTGCGGCGTGAGGGCAGGCTGCCGAAAGAAATGTCTGCTGCAAAGGCGAAGAAGGAAAGTGACAGCGATACGGCATGAGGCAGCCGGTGCCGAGAAGGCAATGACCTGCGCGGGATATCCCATCCCGCGCAGGTCTGCTTTGCAGCTGGTGGAAATGCCCCAATGGAGTGTGCATGCAAACATGCTTCGCGGAGAGGGCGGCATGGATACGCTGCAGCGGCGGCCAACGCTGCGGGATAAAATAATCTTCGCAAAAAGGAGGATATGTTTTATCCTCTGCGAATCCTTCTAAATCGGATCAAGTTGTTTCCTATGCAGAGAGGAGCAGTAAGACGGTATGATCATTAAGACGCAAACAGAACTGGATGCGATGCGTGAGATCGGCCATATCTGCGCATTGACATTAAAAACGATGGGTGAGGCGTTGGAGCCGGGCATCACCACCCGCGAGCTAGACGCGATCGGCGCTGCGGTATTCGCCGCGCATGGTGCAGTTTCTGCGCCGATCTCCTGTTATGATTTCCCTGGGCATAATTGTATTTGTGTGAATGATGAGGTGGCGCACGGCATTCCCGGCGACCGTGTGATCCAGCCGGGCGATGTGGTCAATATTGATGTCAGTGCGGTGAAGGATGGCTTTTTCTCTGATAATGGGCGGAGCTATGCTCTGCCGCCGGTCAAACATACAACGCAGAAGCTGCTCGATGTTTGCCAGAGTGCACGCGCCAAGGCGATTGCAGCAGCGATTGCCGGGCAGCCGCTTAGCATGGTGGGACTGGCGGTGGAAAAGGAGGCGCATCGTCATGGGCTGAAGACGATCCGCAATCTTTGTGGGCATGGCGTCGGGCATACGCTGCATGATGATCCGGATAGCGTATATAATTATTATGAGCGCCGCGACCGGCGCATCTTGAAACCGGGCCTGGTCATTGCGATCGAGCCGTTTATTTGCGCGGACGATGATTATGTGGAGGAGATGGCGGATGGCTGGACGTTGAAGACGCCGCGCCGTCGGCAGGTCGTACAGTTCGAGCATACGGTGATGGTGCGTGAAGGTAAGCCGCCGCTGATTCTGACTCTGCTTGATTAACCGCTGCCATCCGCAGCTGGCATTGCCATTGTTGAATCAACAGAAATTGAATCGACAAAAAATTTATGGAATGAAAGGGTTGCAGATGGGCTATCCATTGTTGGAAATACATCATCAACCGATTTATCAGAACGCGGTGGCGATCCGCCGTTATTGTGCTGCACAGGGCGTTTCCGTCTGCGCGGTGATCAAGGGTTTTCATGCGCATCCTTCCATCGTGCGCACGCAGGTGGCGGCTGGCTTTTCCATGCTGGGCAGCGCCAGTTTGCCCCACCTGGCTGCGGTGAAGGCGGAGGGATATGCTGTGGAGACATTGGCTCTGCGTATTCCGATGCTTTCTGAACTGCCAGAGCTGGTGCGGGTAGCGGATATCAGCCTGAATTCCGAATGGGTGACCCTGCAGGCGCTGGACAGGGAAGCGGCACGGCAGGAAAAGGTACATCATGTCATCCTGATGCGGGATCTCGGTGATTTGCGCGAGGGGGTTTTTGACAGTGCCGCGTTCCGCGCACTGGCGGAAAAGGTGGAAAATACCATGCCGCATCTGCATCTGCGCGGTATCGGCGTAAATCTGACCTGTTACGGTTCGGTGATCCCAACGCGGGAGAACCTCTCAGTGCTTGTGGCAGATGCGCGTGCGATTGAAGAGCGTATTGGCCGCAGGCTGGAGATTGTCTCCGGCGGCAGCACATCTTCCTTGCCTTTGCTGCAGCGCGGCGAGTTACCGGAGGGGATAAACCATCTGCGCGTGGGCGAGGGGTTGATCGTGCCTTGCGATCTGCTTGATTACTGGCAATGCCGGATACCCGGCCTTTCCAACCATACGTTGATTCTTAAAGGCGAGGTAGTGGAAGCGGCGCGTAAGCCGACGATGCCGGTAGGGGAGAAAGGTCGCGATGCTCTGGGCAATGTCAAGCAATACCGCGATCTGGGTTGGCGCAAACGTGTGCTCCTGGCAATGGGCGTGTTTGACTTTGGTGACTGCGATAAGCTGATTCCCTGTGATCCGTCGATACAGATTTTGGGCGCCAGTTCAGACCATCTGATTCTGGATGTGGAGAATTGCAGTTGCGATTATCAGGTGGGTGATGTGCTGGCATTTGAGATGCATTACAAGGCGATGCTCTTTGCCACGGCAAATCCATTGGTGGATAAGCGGGATATGGATTAACCTTGCTGATTCGTTACGCTCGGCTGAAGGCGCATCAGGAAGCTGCTGCGGTTGCGTTTCGCTGCTGTTTCGGATGTCTTTGCGGCTATTTCCGCTTGACAGGTGGCGGAAAGCCAGCTATGATATTAAGAAGAAAAACTGATAGCAAAAAGAAGACAGGAGGTCAGGGACATGGAATTTTTCATTTGCAAACATTGTGGCAATATCATCGCTTACGCGGAGAACAAAGGGGTACCTGTTGTCTGCTGTGGGGAAAAAATGCAGCGGTTGGAGCCGAATACGACAGATGCTGCGCAGGAAAAACATGTGCCTGTGATTGTGCAGGAAGGGCAAAAGGTGACGGTCAGCGTGGGTTCGGTGGCGCATCCGATGCTGGAAGAACATTTTATCCAGTGGATCGCTCTGCAGACCAAGCAGGGTAATCAGCGTAAGGAGCTGAAACCGGGCGCAGCACCGCAAGCTTGCTTTATGATTTGCGATGACGATGCAGTGGTAGCGGCCTATGCTTATTGCAATCTGCACGGCCTGTGGAAAAAGCAGGCATAGTATCCTGCGGAGCAGCTGGCTGCACGGGCCAGGAAAAAGAGCTATACATAAAATAACAAAACAGGATGGCAAAGCCACCCTGTTTTGTTTTGGCGTGGATTAAATAAATTGCAGGGGATAGCTATGGCTTCCCAGAAAATGCAGATCAGGCGGGGCCTTCTGCCGCGGTTTTATCCGGCGATGGCTGTGTGGGCGGTTGCGGCGCGGGTTGTTCCGGCTCGTTCAGCCGCAGCTTGCTTAGGTCGCGGTCATTGCTAAGGCGCAGTGGACGACGCATAACGAAGTACAGTTTGGTTAGCGTAAACCCGAGTACCCCGCTGACCAGGGTGAGTAAGATTTTTCCCAGCGCATTGCCAAAGGTGACGGCTTCCGGAGCTGCCAGCAATAGAGTTGCAGCAGCTGCGACGATGGAAACGATGGCTGCGGGAAATACCGTGCCACCGCGGATGAGAAAAGTCATCAGCGCAGAAGCAAGAAAAACGCCGAGCAGATAAAGGATGGCCGGGAATACGGCCGCAGTGCTGACTTCCAGCCGGGCGCGAAAAGCAATATACCCCCACAACAACAGGGCGACGGCGATGAAAAGGATAAAGAAAATGATTCCGACGCCGATCAGCGGCAGCAGCCTGTAGCGGGTGAAGATACTTTTTTTTGCCATATTCTCGCCGCCCTTTCTGGCGTTTTGCAGATCTGCGACAGGATTTGCGCAAATCATACTTCATATACCTTTCTTCGCAACGCAGCTTTTTCCTGCCGGCAGCGAGGAAATCCGGGAAGATAATGACAGTCTGGCAGCGCATATGGTATAATCAGAGCATGGAAAAGAATGCAACGGAAAAGCAGGCGGTTCGCCTGCAGAAATACTTGGCTGAACAGGGGTTGGCTGGCCGGCGTGCAGCTGAGGGCATGATCGCAGACGGCCGGGTGACGGTTAATGGCGAGACCGTTACTGCAATGGGAACAAAGGTGGTGCCAGGGCGTGATCGCGTCTGTGTGGACGGCGTGCTGCTGCATGGCCAGCCGCGTCTGCGTTATATCCTGCTGCATAAACCGACCGGCTATCTGTGTACCGTGCGCGATGATCGTGGGCGCCGTACGGTTCTGGAATTGATTTCCGGCGTACAGGAGCGCATCTATCCGGTTGGCCGTCTGGATTATGATACCTCCGGATTGCTGCTGCTGACGAATGACGGCGCGTTGACGCAGCGGCTGCTGCATCCTTCTGGCCAGGTGAACAAGACTTATTTGGCAGAGGTGCGCGGTTGCCCGGATCGTTCAGCGCTGATGCGGTTGCGGCAAGGAGTTCGGCTGGCAGATGGTATGACTGCGCCGGCTGCCGTGCGTTTGCTGCAGCGGGATACAGCCGGCAGTTTGGTCGAGCTGACCATCCATGAGGGCCGTAACCGGCAGGTGCGGCGGATGCTGGAGGCGGTTGGCCATCCGGTGTTACGGTTGAAACGGACACGGTTTGCCGGTTTGGATTTGACTGGTTTAGCGGTCGGTTGCTGGCGGGAATTGCGCCGCGAGGAGGTCGCGGAATTACAGGCGATCTGTACAGGAAATATCCGGGGGAGGAATGAACGATGAAACAGGAGACGCGGCAAGGGCTGGTACAGATCTATACTGGCAATGGCAAGGGAAAGAGCACGGCGGCATTTGGGCTGGCGCTGCGCGCCGCAGGATGCAGCATGCATACGGCGATCGTCCAATTCATGAAAAAAGGCGAGTGGTACGGCGAGATCAGCGCTTTTGCTCGTTTGCCCGAAGTCGCGGTATATTCTTTCGGCAGCGATAAATTTTTAAAGAAAGGTACGCCACCGGATGCGGAGAATCTGGCTCTGGCGGCCGCGGCGATGGAAAAGGCACGCGAGCTGATGGCAGATCCTGATGTAGATATCCTAATTCTTGACGAATTGAGCAACGCCGTATATTTTGATCTGGTCAGTGAAGCGGATACTCTGGCGCTGATCGCTGCACGGCCGAAAACGCAGGAGCTGGTGATCACCGGCCGTAATGCGACGCCGGCGATGATTGAAGCGGCGGACCTGGTCACGGAGATGCGTGAGATCCGCCACCCTTATCAGAAAGGGATTCAGGCGCGGAAGGGGATCGAATTTTGATGGTAACGGAAAGGCGGCAGGTATTGGTGATCGGCGGTGGGCCGGCCGGTATCATGGCAGCGCTTAGCGCAGCAGAACGCGGCGCTGCGGTAACGCTGTGGGAGCGCAACCGTTCGCTGGGCCGGAAGCTGGCGATCACCGGCAAGGGACGGTGCAACATTACGAATCATACCACCAACGAAGAGCTGGTGCGGCATATTCCGGGTAACGGCGCTTTCCTTTACAGTGCGTTTTCGCGTTTTTCAGCAGAGGATACGATCAATTTTTTCGAACAGCAATGCGGTTTGCCGCTGAAGACCGAGCGTGGCAGACGCGTTTTTCCGGTCAGCGACCGGGCGCAGGATGTGGTCGACGCTCTGCGCCGGCAGCTGGAAGCAGCGGGTGTACAGCTTTGTTTTGAACGGCGGGCGCAAAGTCTGCTGTTTTCCGGCGATGCGGTTAGCGGCGCGGTCGATACAGCCGGGCGCTGTACGATGGCCGATGCTGTGATCGTGGCCTGCGGCGGCGTCACCTATCCGGCGACTGGTTCAACCGGCGACGGCTATGCGCTGGCAGAACAGGCTGGGCATACGATCGTCTCGCCACGCGGTTCGCTGGTGCCGCTGGAAACGATGGAGGATTGGCCGGCCGAGTTGAGCGGGTTGACGCTGAAAAATGTCAGCCTGCATGTTTATGACGGAGAAAAGTTGTTGGATAGCGCATTTGGCGAGATGCTGTTTGCGCATTTCGGTGTAACCGGGCCGATCGTACTTTCGCTGTCAAAGACGGTCTGCGCACAGGAGGAACAGGGAAAGTGGCTGACGCTTTCGCTTGACCTTAAGCCGGCGCTCACTGCGGAACAGCTCGATGCGAGGCTGCAGCGTAATTTCATCAAATTCAGCCGCAAGCATTTTGGCAATAGTCTGGCTGAACTGCTGCCTGCTTCTTTGATCCCGGTATTTATCCGGCTGAGCGGCATTGCTGCAGATAAGCCGTCGAATCAGCTAACGCGGGTGGAGCGACAGCGGATCGGTGGGCTGCTTAAAGATCTGCCGCTGACGGTGAAAGGGCCGCGACCTCTGGCAGAGGCAATCGTGACAGCCGGCGGGGTCTGCACGCGTGAGGTGGAGCCGCGAAGCATGCAATCCCGCTGCCGAAAGCAACTTTATTTTGCCGGCGAGGTACTGGATGTCGATGGCTTTACTGGTGGCTATAATTTGCAGGCTGCATGGTCCAGTGGCTTTGTAGCTGGTATGATGGCTGCCGGTGCCAGCAGTTGATTTTTTATAAAAAACTATTGACTTTGCGGGGCGGTTAAGCTATAATAATTTCGCTGCCGCTGATACGATTGATCGCTTGAATCATTCTGCTCTACCAACGCAGAGCAGCATCGGGGCAAAAAATTTAAAAGGGTTGTTGACAAGCTGTCGAAATTTCGGTATACTTATCATCGCATGTTGCGGGTGATTAGCTCAGTTGGGAGAGCGCCTGCCTTACAAGCAGGATGTCGGCAGTTCGAGCCTGTCATCGCCCACCAAGCATGGCGCAGTAGCTCAGTCGGTTAGAGTGCCAGCCTGTCACGCTGGATGTCGAGGGTTCGAGTCCCTTCTGCGTCGCCAAATGCCTCGGTAGCTCAGTTGGTAGAGCAGGGGACTGAAAATCCCCGTGTCGGTGGTTCGACTCCGCCCCGAGGCACCAATATGCGGGTATAACTCAGTGGTAGAGTGCGACCTTGCCAAGGTCGAAGTCGAGGGTTCAAATCCCTTTGCCCGCTCCATAAAAATGACCACACCAAATGGTGTGGTCATTTTTATCGCTTCGCTTTAGCCGTCTGCATTTCCCTGTCAGCTGCAGTCTTTATTTGCCACAGTTGCGTCTGGTTACAGGGCTTGCCCAACCTTTTTCTTACCGCAGCGCATGCATGGGTATGAGGATGCGTTGAATCGTACATAATGTAGGTAACGGCGGAGAGAAAGGAAGGGCGGCATGCAAGCAGCACGGCAGCTTCGTTATTTTCAAACCGTACAGCGGATTCTGGTCAGTCTGCTGCTGCTTGATCTGTTGGCTTTCTGGCCGCTGGCAGAGCGGTTGCGGCAGCCGCAGGATATAGCCTATTCAGAGGCAGAAAGCCTGCAAACCATGCAGCAGGCTGCTTTGCCGGCAGCGGCGGGAAATCTGTTCGGCAATATCTGCATCGAAGCGGAGGAGAAAATCAGCCTTGCGCAGGCCTGTTTGCTGATCAACGGCATGAAGAGTGGCGATTTCCGTGAGGGTTATCTGACCGTTCGCGTTCGGCCCGGGGATATCTTGCAGATTGACGCCAGCGCCTACCAGCGGGAACTGATATTTTTTGTTGTGGAGACCTCTGCTTCGATTGACAGCAATTATCTGCGCGCTGAGGTGATCAGCTATGGTGATGTTGCGGATGTTGGAATTATTGTCTTCCATTAGTTGTCACAATGACCGCACTCATGCTATACTGTTTGCAATGGAAGCCGGCAACGGAGATATCTGGGGTGGACCGGCAGAAACGGGGGACAGCAATGGAGCAGATGAACAGAGGCTGCGACAGCCGATCCGTTGCACAGGCAGCAATCCGCATGGCAATCAGCAATGGCCGTGAAGAGGAACGCAGCCTGAAACAGGAATATACCAGGCTGGGCTTACATATGGCTGCCATGGATTTTGGCGGTGATGCAATCGGCTCGGTATCGAAGATTATCGAACGGGCTGTAGTTGGCGCAAAACGAGAAGGTGTGATCCGCGATAATCATGCAGAAGGTGGGGCGGTGGCCGGTGCTACGCATGAAGTGCTGACGCAGGTCCTTCCCCGGGCGTCCGGGCTCAATTTCGGCGGCAAGATCGGTGTTGCCCGCTGTGGTGAACACCTTTGTGTGGCAGTATTTTTCGCGATCGGCATGATCCATCTGGATGATGTAGCGATTGCGGTCGCGCATCGTGCAGTGGAGGAATTATGATGGGAAAATGTAGGCAGATCGCGATCGACGGCCCGGCCGGCGCCGGTAAATCGACCGTTGCCAAGCGGATTGCGGAGCAGTTGGGCTGGCTATATATCGATACAGGTGCGATGTACCGGGCTGTGGCATTGCTTGCCTTGCGGCGTGGCGTGGCCCTGGATGACGCCGCCGCCTTGACGGCATTGGCCGAGCGGGCGAAAATTGACCTGCTCCCAGCGAAGCAGGGTTGTCGAGTCTTGCTGGATGGTGAAGATGTCAGCACAGAAATCCGGCTGCCGGAAGTGGGCAATGCCGCTTCGCCTGTTTCTGCAGTGGCCGGCGTGCGGCAGGCACTCGTTCGGCAGCAGCAGGAGCTGGCTGCATCCAGACCAGTGGTGATGGATGGCCGGGATATTGGCACCGTGGTATTGCCGGATGCCCCCTGTAAGGTGTTTTTGACTGCTTCGCCGCAGATTCGTGCAGCACGGCGCGCCGCGGAGCTGAAGGCAAAGGGTCTCCCGGCTGATCTTCAGCAGATCGAGCAGGAAATGCGGGAACGTGATGCGCGCGACAGTAATCGCAAGTATTCACCCCTGCGGCAGGCGGCGGACGCGCATTTTCTTGACAGCAGCACGTTGGATATCGACGCAGTGGTGGCGCAGATCATAGCATGGGCGGAGGCTTGCGCATGAATGGATTTTACCGGTTTGCAAGAGCTGTGGTGGGATCGATCTACCGCCTGGGAGGCGCACGGATTATCGGACGGGAGAATATCCCGCAGGATCCGTCGCTGCTGATCATCTGTAATCATGTCAGTTTTGGCGACCCGCCTGCCTTGGCCATGGCTTTTCCACGGCAGATTACTTTTATCGCCAAGGAAGGGTTTGCGCAGAATCCGCTGACACGATGGCTGTTTTCTGCTCTGGGCGCAGTCTTTTTGAAAAAGGAAGAAAGCGATCTCGGGGCGATGCGCGTGACGATGAACGCGCTGCGCGGTGGAAATGTGGTTGCCATCTTTCCGGAGGGCATGCGCAGGTTTAACCAGGAGCTGGGAGAATTTAAGCAAGGGGCCTCTTACATTGCACAACGTTCGCATGTACGGGTGCTGCCGGTAGCAGTATTGAATACCGGAGATATTTTCCGCTTCTGGAAACGAAATGTGCTGGTGCTGATCGGGGAAGCGATCGATCCACCGCAAGGGGAAAAGCCGGATAAAGAACTGCTGGCAAAGAACACGGCACTTTATCGCGAACGTGTGGCTGAACTGGTGGAACAGGGGAAGGCGCAGCTGGCGCGTGAAGGCCGGCAGATGCGGCAACCGCCACATGGACGGGCGGATGCTTCGCAGAAGCGGTAAGCCGGCAAATATCTGCTATCTTCTGTCTAAATATTTGCGAAAAAAACTTTTTGACGGCAGGATTTCTCCTCTATACGGCGAAAATAAAAAAATTGCCGCAGTATATCCTGCGGCCGGAGTAACAGAATGGAAATTCTAATTGCCAGCGGAATCGGATATTGTTTTGGCGTGCAACGCGCCGTCTCCTTGGCAGAAAAAGCAGCTGCAACGTATGGTGCGATCTGTACGCTGGGGCCTTTGATTCATAATCAGGCTGCATTGGCGCGGATGCAAAACGTGCAGGCTGTGGATTCGCTGGCAGCGGTAACGGGAGATGTGGTTTTGATCCGTTCGCATGGCGTGCCGCCGTCGGTTTTTGACCAGGCTGCGCAGCGCGGGTTGACCGTTATTGATGGAACTTGCCCTTTTGTGAACCGGGCACAACGTTTAGCCTGCATTTGGACGAACGCAGGATATCAGGTGATCATCGTCGGCAACCAAAACCACCCGGAGGTGATCGGCCTTTGCGGTTGGGCTTCGGACCGCGCGATTGTTGTGGCAAACGCGGAGGAAGCAGCAGCATTGCCGTCTATGCCGCGTGTGGCTGTGCTGGCGCAGACAACCGAGCGCGAAGAAAATTTTCAGGCAGTCTGCCGTGTCATGGCGGAGAAAGCTACTGAATGCATTACAAAGAATACGATCTGCACACATACCGGGCAGGCGCAGCAGGCCACTGCGGAGCTGGCGCGTCAAGTGGACGCGATGGTGGTGGTCGGCGGGAAAAACAGCTCCAATACAATTAAACTGGCACAAATCTCCAGCGCTGCAGGAATCGACGTCTACCATATTGAACAGGCCGCGGAGTTGGATTGTGATATTGTGCAGAGGTACCGGCGGGTAGGGATTACCGCTGGTGCCTCAACACCGCAACACATTATTGAGGAGGTAGTAAGTAGAATGAGTGAACTGGAAAAGAACTGTGTGGACGTAGTGGATTGCGCGGCTGAGACCGAGCAGGCAGCATGTGGATGTGCTTGCGGTTGTGGCACAAACGAATCTGAATGCGAAAACAAGACCGAGCCGGTGGCTCTTGATCAGTCGGCTCCTGTTGAGGAAGCCGTATATGAGGCGCCTGCCGCAGAAGCCGCTGCAGAAACCGCTGAAGCAGCGGTGGAGCAGGCGGAGACTTCAGAGGAGGATGCGTTCACCAAGGAATACGGCGATATGAAGGAGATCCGCCGTGGTGCCAGAGTGAAGGGCGTTGTCGTGCAGGTGAAGGATGACGAGCTGCTCGTTGATATTGGCGGTAAAAGTGAAGGCGTGCTTTCCAGCGCCGAGCTTTCTGCGGATGATGCCAAGAATATTCATGAACGCTTCCATGTTGGTGATGAGATCGATGTATTGATTCTGCGCCGGGAAAATCAGGAAGGTTATCCGGTGCTTTCCAAACGCCGTGTAGACCAGGATATTGCTTGGGATAAGATGGCGCAGCTGAAGCAGGAAAAGGCGATCGTCAGCGGTGTGGTCACTGATGTGGTAAAGGGCGGCGTGCTGGTAGATGTCGGCCTGCGCGGCTTTGTGCCGGCCTCGCTCGTTTCGCTTGGCTATGTCGAGAATCTCAATACCTATCTCGGCAAAGAACTGCAGATGAAGATTATCGAATGCGATAAGCACAGCAATAAGCTCGTCCTTTCCGCCAAAGCGGTACTGCGCAGCGCCAGCAAGGCGCAGAAAGAGAAGACTTGGGCTGAGATCGCTGTGGGCCAGACCCGTCATGGTGTGGTTCGCCGGCTGACCAGCTTTGGCGCTTTTGTGGATATCGGCGGCGTCGATGGCCTGCTGCATGTTTCCGAAATGGCATGGTACCGTGTCAACCATCCCTCTGATCTGCTTAAAGAGGGTGATGAGCTTGACGTGTATATCCTTGGCGTTGATGCGGAAAATGAAAAGATCAGCCTGGGCCTCAAACAGCTGATTCCGAACCCCTGGACCACCGCTGCTGAAAAATATCCGGAAGGCAGCGAGATCATGGCAAAGGTGATGCGTACCACGACGTTTGGCGCGTTCCTGGAAGTGGAACCTGGCGTGGAAGGTCTGGTGCATATCTCGCAGATGGCCAACCATCGCGTGGAGAAAACAGAAGATGTGGTCAAACCTGGCGATGTCGTTCGGGTGAAGGTGCTTTCCGTGGATCCGGAAGCAAAGCGGATGAGCCTTTCGATCAAGGCTGCTTTGCCTGCTGAAGAGGAAGCGGTAGAACCGGCTGCGGAAGAAGTGGCTGAAGAAGCTGAAGTTGCAGCGGAAGAGGCACCGGTAACGAATCAGGAGTAAAGCGCGGTAAAACTGAACTTGCGTTAAGAAAACCGCCTTTGCGCGGTTTTCTTATTGCGGTTCGTCGCGAAATGGATGAAAGCGGGGGCGCTATGGATAAGAAGTTATGGGGCGGGCGCTTTGCGGCCACGACGGACAAGCTGGCGGAGGATTTCCATTCTTCGATCCGTTTTGACCAGCGCATGTATAAAGAGGATATCCTCGGTTCCATCGCGCATGCACGGATGTTGGCCGCCTGCGGTATCATCTCTGCAGCGGATGCAGCAGCGATTGTGCAAGGGCTGGAAGAAATCCGTGCCGAGATCGCCGCTGGCGCGGTGCAGTTTGATGTGGCGGCGGAAGATATCCATATGAATATTGAGCAGCTACTGACGGCAAAGATTGGTGAGGCGGGGAAAAAACTGCATACGGCACGCAGCCGTAACGACCAGGTGGCATTGGATATCCGGCTTTACCTGCGGGGTGAGATTGCTGCCGTGCATGAACTGCTGCGCAGGCTGATCCATGCTCTGGCTGATCTGGCGGAAGCGCATACGCTGACGGTGATGCCCGGTTATACGCATTTGCAGAAAGCGCAGCCGATCAGCTTTGCGCATCATCTGCTGGCTTACGCGGAGATGTTCCGTCGCGACTACGGCAGGCTGCTTGATGCTGCAGTGCGGATGAACGAATCACCACTTGGCTGTGGTGCGCTGGCTGGTACCGGTTTCCCGATCGACCGTGCGCAGACTGCGGCGGCGCTTGGTTTTGATTGCCCGACGCGCAATAGCCTGGACGGCGTATCTGACCGTGATTTCGCATTGGAATTTCTTTCTGCTGCAGCAATCCTGATGATGCACCTTTCCCGCTTTTGCGAAGAGATCGTGCTGTGGAGCAGCTATGAATTCGGTTTCATTACCCTGGATGATGCGTACAGCACCGGCAGCTCGATCATGCCACAGAAAAAGAATCCAGATATGGCGGAGCTGATCCGCGGCAAAACCGGACGGGTATATGGTGATCTGATGGCGTTGCTGACCGTGATGAAAGGGTTGCCGCTTGCCTATAACAAGGATATGCAAGAGGATAAGGAGCCGGTATTTGATGCGGTCGATACATTGAAAGGCTGCCTGATCGTCTTTATCCCCATGTTGCAGACGCTGCACGTTCGGGCGGAGCGGATGCAGGATGACCTTTCCGCCGGGTTTATCAATGCGACGGATATGGCCGATTATCTGGTGGGCAAGGGCCTGCCTTTCCGGGAAGCGCATGCCGTAGCTGGTACGCTGGTACGTCGGGCAGAGCAGGCTGGCAAAACGCTGGAAGAATTGCCGCTGGATGAGCTGCGGAAGGAGAGCCCGTTGTTTGCGGAGGATATTTATGCTGCCATATCGCTGATCGGCTGTATGAAAAAACGCAGTAGCATCGGCGGTCCGGCGCCGCAGGCAGTTGAAGCGGAACTGGTTGAGCTGCGGCACTGGTTGGCTGCGGTTGACGCTGCATCTGAGCAGCAATGATAGTTGCCTGCTGATCTAGCTGGAAAAGAAAAGCGTTTTCACTCGTTTTTCAATAAATGAAAGATCAAATAAATATGGTAGGAGGGCAATACGTATGATCTGGAATAAGGAACGGGAGACTATGCCGCGCCGGGAAATTGAAGCGCTGCAGCTGGAGGGACTAAAATGGACGGTAGATCGGGTTTATGAGCGGGTCCCTTATTATCGCGCGAAAATGGATGCGATCGGCCTGAAGCCGAAACATATCCGCACATTGAAAGATGTGCAGCTGCTGCCGTATATGACGAAGCAGGATTTCCGGGATAACTATCCTTTCCATAATTTTGCAGTACCAAAAGAGGAGCTCGTTCGCATTCATGCCAGTTCTGGCACAACGGGCAAACCGACCGTGGTTGGTTATACACGCAATGATCTGGAAATGTGGACAGAACTGATGGCACGCATCGTCTGTCAGGCCGGTGTTATGCCGGGGGATACGGCGCAGATCGCATTTTCCTATGGCCTGTTTACGGGTGCTTTTGGCCTGCACTATGGTTTGGAACGCGTGGGCTGCGGCGTGGTGCCGATCGGTGGCGGTAATACGGAAAAACAGCTGATGCTGATGGAAGATTTTGGTACGACCGTATTGATCGCTACGCCCTCTTATGCGTTGTATTTGGGGGAACGTGCGCAGGAGCTGGGTATTGATATCGAGAAGCGGCTGAAGCTGCGCGTCGGCTTGTTCGGCAGCGAACCGTGGACGGAAGAAATGCGGCGGGCGATTGAAAACAGCCTGCATATTAAGGCGACGGATAATTATGGAATGAGTGAGCTGATCGGCCCTGGTGTGGCTGGCGATTGCGAGGAATTTTGCGGCATGCATATCGCAGAGGATCATTTCCTGGTGGAGACGATCGATAGCGAGAGCGGCGAGGTACTGCCGGTAGGCAGCGAAGGCGAGCTGGTCTTTACTTCACTCGATAAAGAGGCGCTTCCGGTAATCCGTTATCGTACGCGCGATATTTCTGTGATCGATGACACGCCTTGCGCCTGCGGCCGCACACATGCACGTATGCGCAAGATATCCGGCCGTGCCGATGATATGCTGATCATCCGCGGCGTCAACGTATTTCCGTCGCAGATCGAATCTGCATTGCTTGGCATTTCTGGCATTGGGCCGCATTATCAGATCCATGTCTACCGGCGGAACCATCTTGATGATCTGGAAGTGTTGGTGGAGTTTACCGATGATACGCTGCTGGATAATTATAAAAAACTGATGGCGCTGACCGAGCATGCGCGCGAGAAGTTATATAATACTCTTGGCATCCATGTCAAAGTGCGGTTAGTAGAGCCGCATTCCATTGAGCGCACGCAGATTGGCAAGGCAAAGCGCGTATTTGACCACCGGAACGAGCCGGAGCAATAAGTGTTTGCCACCTGGTTGGAAGGGAAAAATACAGGGCTGCCGGAGGGGCAGCCCTGTTGTGGTTTATGTGGAACATTGCCGGATGCATTCGCCGCTAGCGATGGTGTACTTTTTCTTTCCCTGTGAGCAGACTTTTGCCGCGCAGGCTTTTGTTGGGCAGAGTTTGCCGCAGGCTATGCCGGTGCTTCAGCCGGAATAGCCGTAGAGATACTGCTCCTGTTCCGGGGTGAGGGAATCGATACATGTACCCAGCGCATCCAGTTTCAGCCGCGCTACTGCCTCGTCGATTGCACGCGGCACGGGATATAGCCGGTTTTCCAGCGTTCTCCCATTGGCAACGAGATAGGCAAGGGATTTGGCTTGGATGGCAAAACTCATATCCATGATCTCAGCCGGATGGCCCATACCGGCAGCCAGGTTGACCAGTCTGCCTTCGGCCAGCAAGTTGAGGATGCGTCCATCCGCCATCTGATAGCCGGTGATATCCGGCTTGCGCTGCCAGATCCGCTTGGCGGCGGCTTCCAGATCTGGCTTGCTGATCTCTACATCGAAGTGTCCGGAATTGGCCAGGATGGCGCCATCTTTCATTCGCTCGAAATGCTGCGCCGTGATCACATCACGGCAGCCGGTGAGCGTGATGAAAATATCGCCCAGCGCGGCGGCTTCATCCATCGGCATCACGGTGAATCCGTCCATCGCCGCCTCGATCGCTTTTACTGGGTCGATCTCCGTGACGATGACGCGCGCGCCCATACCTGCAGCGCGCATGGCTACGCCGCGCCCACACCAGCCATAGCCGGCAATTACTACTGTACGCGAGGCGATAGTCAGGTTCGTCACGGCCATCACCGCCGTCAGCGTGGACTGGCCGGTTCCGTAGCGATTGTCGAACAGATGCTTGCAGTCCGCATCATTGACGGAGATCATCGGAAAATTGAGCGCGCCGGCACGCTCGCGCGCTTTCAGACGCAGAATGCCAGTCGTCGTCTCTTCACAGCCGCCCAGCAGGTCTGATGCCAGTTCACGGCAGGGGCCATGCAGCAGCTGAGTGAAATCGCCGCCGTCATCGATCATCACATGTGGATGGCATGCCAGCGTATCGCGCAGGTGTTGTTCATATTCCGCCATATTTGCGCCGTGGCGCGCATGAACGTCTATGCCTGCTGCAATTAAGGCAGCGGCAACATCATCCTGTGTAGAAAGCGGGTTGCAGCCGGTAACATGCATTTCCGCGCCTCCGGCAGCCAGCGTTTCCGCCAGAAAAGCGGTCTTTGCCTCCAGATGAATGGAGATGGCGATCCGTTTGCCGGCAAATGGCTGCTCACGGATAAACTCGCTACGGATCCTGTTAAGCAGCGGCATATAGGATGCCACCCAGTCGATCTTATCGCGGCCTGCGGCGGCCGCCTGCTGGTCAAATTGTAAACTCATCTGTATTCCTCCTGAAAGCTGTGGGTCTGCTTCCGCGCCAGGCGGTTTTCGGTTGAAATATCCGGATAACCTCAGTATATCATAATCCGCTAGGAGATGATATAAAAATATCGGCACGCGAGGACGGAAAATGTGAACCGGCTTTGGGTGCCTTGCCTCTTCCCTGGTCATTGTAGCGGCAATAGCGCCATCTGCAACACAGCCACGACGTCGGCTGTGACGGTTCGTAGAAGCGAAACCCCAGCGCACAACGATAGTAGGCGTAGGCTGTTTTACTGCAAATCCGGGCCTGCAGCAGCGGATTGAAAACCAAGGGGGGGAAGTGGTATACTATTACCAATGGACCGGCTTGCAGCACAACAAGACAAAAATTCTGCTGCAGCGTTATATTTTTGTATGGTCGCACTGCCGGACCGGATGAGAAAAGGAGGAAAAAAGGATGCGTGCTTATCAACGTCTGATGCATTATGCCAAATTCCCGACGGCTTCTGCAGCCGCCAGCCCGACCTGCCCGAGCACGGAGCATCAGCTTGCTTTTGCCAAAGAGCTGCAAAAGGAGCTGATCGAACTCGGTCTCAGCGATGTCACGCTGGATGAAAACGGCTATCTTTTCGCCACGCTGCCTGCAAATATCCCGGACCATCCGGGTCCGGTGATCGGCTTCCTTGCCCATATGGATGTTTCAGAAGATGCTCCGGCTGAATCGGTACGGCCACAGCTGATTGAAAAATATGATGGCGGCGATATTTTGCTCAACGCCGCAGAAAATATCGTGATGACGGTAGAGGAGAATCCGATACTGCAGCAGTATATCGGTGATGATTTGGTCGTGACAGATGGCCTGACCCTGCTTGGCGCGGATGACAAGGCAGGCATTGCCGAGATCGTCACAATGGCCGAGACTTTGCTGCAGGATGACAGCATCAAACATGGCAAGATTATGCTTGGCTTTACTCCGGATGAAGAGATAGGCCGCGGACCAGACCATTTCGACGTAGCGCGTTTTGGCGCAGACTTTGCTTATACCTTGGATGGTGCGGATGTGGAAGAAGTCGGTAGCGAAACGTTCAGTGCAATGTCGATGAATGTGACGGTTACCGGCGTGGGAATTCATCCTGGTGAAGCCAAAAACAAGATGATCAATGCGCAGCGGGTGGCGTTGGAATTCGATGCGTTATTGCCGGAAGGAGACCGGCCGGAACATACGGAAGGCCGTGAAGGGTTTTTCCATCTGCATTGGATGAACGGCGAGGTAGAGCGGGCTTTTATGCATTATATCCTGCGTGATTATGATTTTTCTCTGTTGGAACGCCGTGCTGCGTTGGCGCGTGATGCAGCAGATTATCTGAACCGGAAATACGGAGCGGATACGGTGAAGCTGGAGATCGAAGAGAGCTACCGCAATATGTATGAAGTATTGCTGCAGCACCCGCATCTGCTGGAGATTGCTAATGATGCGATTCGCGCGGAGGGGCTTACGCCACGGCACGGCGCATTGCGCGGTGGTACGGATGGCTCGCGTCTGTCTTATATGGGGTTGCCTTGTCCAAATCTGGGGACAGGCAGTCACAACCACCACGGACGAATGGAATTTGCTTCTGCGCAGGCGATGGATTGCGTGGTGCGGATTTTGCTCCGCATTGCGGAGCGCTACGGCCAGGGCATCGTGGAGTGACCTGCCATACTGTCCGGTTGATGGCAATGCCTTATGTCTGAAGCGAATGCAAAGGGAGATCTTGAACAGAAAGAAAGGAGCGCAGCTGCCGGCTGCGCTCCTGGCTGTTCATTTTCTTTCTATCGGTTGCTGCGGTTGTTCAACTTTTGATCCTTTGTCAGCCAGTAGCGAGGTAGCGGTAAACACCACTTCCCCGGCCTGGACCGCTGTTTCGTCGCTGCACTCTTTTCCTGCAGCGGACAGATCTGGCTGCGACGCTTCCCGGGGCGTTGTTTCCTGAGTAGATGCGGTCTGGGATGATGCTGTCCGCGATCGTGTTGTCTGGGAAGATGTTTCCTGTGCTAATTCGTCCTCGGTTAATTCGTCTTTAGCAGATTCCCCGTCAGATGTTGCTCTGCTGTCTGTTGTACCATCTGCTGCGCAGGAGGGCGCGGGGAAAGATGATTCTTCGTCTCCGGATTCGCCTGCCGGCTTTGCGGCGCTGGGGGGCGGCGGTATTTCGGCACCGTTCTCATTTTCGTATGCGATGTCGTTTGCTGGCCCTACCGAATCGCGGCTGCGCAGGCGCGAAACCGCTTCGCTAAGACCGCCGGTCAGCTTTTTGGTTGCATCCGCTGTGCTGCTATAAAAGGCGGCGGCGCGGCTACGCACGGTTTCTGCCGCATTTTCCATATTGGCCAGCAGGGCGTTTTCCATCGCTGCTGCTTCAGCTGCAGCTTCGCTTTTCAGCATCACCGTTTGCGGCGAGATGGCGATGATATGCGCACCGCTGACCAGCAGATGTTCGCGGAACAGGCCGCTGCTTAGTTCAAGTGCTGTTATTGTTCCGCTTTCCGTTGAAAATCGGTATTCTTCCACTTTCCCCAGCGTTTTGCCATCTGTGGTAAAGACACGGCTACCGATGATGGCGAGTGGACGGCGCAACGCACGGATATATTGGTGGCTTGCCCCCTTGCGCTCTAGCAGAGATGGGCGTTCAATGGTAATGCTATCCGTACCGAAGCTGGCTACTGCAGGAAAAGGCAGGATGCGATCTTCCTTGCTGCCATAGCGCTTTTCCACCAGGAAACCCTGTACCTGATAGGTTTTGCCGTCGATCAGAAGCTGCCGGATGCGGCCAAGAACGAGACCATCCTGGATGCTGATCACCGGCATGCCCAGTATATCGCCGCGCGCGCGTTCCGCAACGCAGTTGTTTTCTGTCATCGTATATCCCTCCCTTTTCTGTAATAAAATGTATTTGCAAAGGCAGGGGATTATGCTAAAATGAAACAGTTAGATATTTGCTGGGGGAGAAATGATGAAGATTATTTTCGGCCTGGGAAATCCGGGTCTGCGCTATGCAGCGACCAGGCATAACTGCGGTTTTCTGACACTGGATCAGCTGGCGGATAAGCTGGGTTGCCGCTTCGGGAAAAAGGAACTTGATAATGAGATTGCGCTGGCGCATGATGGCGGCGAACGCATCCTGCTGGCGAAGCCACAGTCTTATATGAACCTTTCCGGGTTCCCCTTGACGCGCCTGTGCGCCTATTATAAAGTGAGTTATGATGATATCCTCGTCATCCTGGATGACCTCAGCCTGCAGCCGGGGCAATTGCGACTACGCCGCGGCGGCAGTGATGGCGGGCATAACGGCATGAAATCGATCATTGCGCAGAGCGGTACGGATCGCATCAACCGGCTGAAGATCGGCATTGGTGCAGCGCCTTATGATACGGCGCTCTATGTGACAACGCCGTTTGAACGGGAGGAGATGCCGCTTTTTGCCGCGGCTTTTGCACGCGCTGCAGATGCAGCGCTTTGTTGGGCGCGGCAAGGGATAGAGGCGGCGATGAATCTTTATAACCGTATGCCGGAGGAAAGTGGGGAAAAATAGGAGGATATCTTGCCTGGCAGACTGGTGCAGAGGCAAATATTTGCGCCGGCTGGCATAAAGCCAGCTCCTGTAGATTCAGGCAAACAGCAAAAGTTCAGAAAACGGATACCCCGCGCGGCAACAGCCGGGCGTGCTTGTGCATGTTCTCCGGATGTGTTGCCTGTGGATAGTTGGAATGGGAGATATGGGGAATGCAAAATGCGGATGAACGACAGAAAATGATCGCAGCTTGGCGCCGGCAGGAGGATTATGGCTCTCTGCTGTCTGCGCTGCAGCGGAAAGAGCCGGCTCTTTATGCCGGTTTGCCGCTTTTGCCAGCCGCTATGCTGGCGGCAGCACTGTATGGCGATCTGCCGCAGCAGATGTTGGTGCTTTGCGCGAACGAGGAAGAAGCTGTGGCGTTGGCGGATAATCTACGGCCATTGCTCGGCGAGCAAGTACAACTTTTTCCCGTTTTGGAACTGATGCCTTTTGAGGTTTATGCGCATAACATTGAACTGGTCGCCGCGCGGATGCGGGTGCTGTCCGGCCTGGTACGCGGAGAGCGGATGTTGGTGGTCAGCTGCGTGAATGCGCTTTCACGCCGCTTGCCGCCACCTGCGGTGCTGCGGGCGCATCACCTTTTGTTGCGCGCAGGTGATGTTGTTGAACCAGCGCAGCTGGCGCGGCAGCTGGCAGATATGGGTTATGAGCGTGTGGCATTGACTGAGATTCCCGGCACATTCAGTCAGCGTGGCAGTATTGTCGATGTTTTTCCGATCACAGCGCAGCAGCCTTGCCGCTTGGAGTTTTTCGATGATGAGATCGATTCGCTGCGATACTTCGATGCTGCGGAGCAGCGTTCTGGTGCTGCGGCAGAACAGTTGTTGCTGACACCGGCACGCGAGCTGCCTGTAGATGATGCAGCACGCATGCGTGCACGCCAGGCGCTGCAGGAGGAATATCGGCAAACCTATGATGCTTTGCGGGGGACGGCAAAAAAAGAGCTGGAGAAAAGTTATGCACCGCTGTTGGAGTATCTGGAGACTGGCGTCTGGGACAGCGGGATGGAAGCGCTGATGCGTTGTTTTTATCCGGATGCCGGCAGTTTATTTGATTATCTTGGCGATGGCACCGTCATCCTTTCCGAACCACAGAATATCAAGGAGACCGCACTTTCGCTGGTCGAAGAACGGGACAGCCGTTACTTTGATCTGCTGGACAGCGGGCGGCTTTTGCCGTCGTTTTATCATAACTTTCTTTCTTATGACGAGCTGCGGCCGGCTTTTCTTGCGCAGCGGCTGCTGATGCTTTGTCATCTCAGTTTGAAAAGTGGTGATATTGAGGCGCGATGGCAGCGCAGCTTTATCGGCAGGGAGTTGCCCGCCTATGCGCAGAACCCGGCGGCGTTCAGCGAAGATCTGCGGCGTTTTACGCAGGCGCATTATCTGATGGTGTTAAGCGCCAGTTCGCCGTTGCGCTTACGTCGGATGGAAGATATCCTGCAGGAGAATGGCTGTCCGCCAGCGCGGCTGCTGCAGGCCGGTTTTACGCAGGGTTTTGAAAGCCCGCAGCTGAAAATGGCTGTGATCACCGAACATGAATTGTTTGCGCAGCAGACGAAAAAAAGGCGTCGCCGCATTCACAAAGGCGGCGAGAAGATCGCAAACTTTCTGGATCTACGCAGCGGTGACTTGGTCGTTCACATTTCGCAGGGCATTGGCCGCTATCTGGGCGTGCAGCGGTTGACGATCGGTGATACGGAGCGTGACTACCTGCTGATTCAATATGCAGGGGAAGACAGGCTTTATCTTCCCGTCGACCAGCTGGATCTGATTCAGAAATATATCGGCGGTGAAGGCTCGACACCGAAACTGAATAAGCTGGGCGGCGGCGAATGGGGCAGGGTGAAGGCCAAAGTTCGTGCCGCTGTACGGGATATGGCAGAAGAGCTGGTAAAACTTTATGCTGCGCGTGAACAGGCGGAAGGTTATGCCTTTTCTCCGGACAGCGCTTGGCAGCGTGAATTTGAAGATGCGTTTCCCTATACGGAGACGCCAGATCAGCTAAACGCTGCGGAGGAGATTAAGGCGGACATGGAAAGCCATCGTGTGATGGACCGACTACTCTGCGGCGACGTTGGTTATGGCAAAACCGAGATCGCGCTGCGCGCCGCCTTCAAAGCAGTGGTAGATGGCAAGCAGGTGGCGATTCTGGTGCCCACGACCGTGCTGGCACAGCAGCATTATCATACAGTGCTCGAGCGTTTTAGCGGCTATCCGGTAAAAGCCGGTTGCCTTTCGCGATTTTCTTCTGCCAAAGAGCAGAAACAGCTGCTTGCCCGCCTGGCGGCAGGGGATATTGATATTGTGGTTGGCACACATCGTCTGCTGTCCAAAGATGTGCATTTCAAGGACCTTGGCCTATTGATCGTGGATGAGGAACAACGCTTTGGCGTGGCGCATAAAGAGCGGATCAAGTCGCTTAAAACGCAAGTGGATGTGCTGACGCTTTCCGCGACACCGATTCCGCGTACGCTGCATATGGCGCTGACCGGGATGCGCGATATGAGCTTGATCAGTACGCCGCCGGAGGCGCGCTTTCCGGTGCGTACCTATGTGGTGGAGTACCATGAGCGGCTGATCCGCGATGCGATTGCCCGCGAGCTTGGCCGCGGCGGGCAGGTCTACTATGTGCATAATCGTGTATTCAATATCTATGATGTGGCGGAAGAACTGCAGCGCATCCTGCCGGAAGCGCGGATAGCGGTGGGGCATGGCCAGATGCGGGAGCGTGAGCTGGAACAGGTGATGTTGGATTTTGTCGCCGGTGAAGCGGATGTGCTGGTCTGCACGACAATTATTGAAAGCGGGTTGGATATTCCGAACGTCAATACGCTGATCGTGGATGATGCGGATATGTTCGGTCTGGCGCAGCTGTATCAATTGCGTGGCCGCGTCGGCCGTTCTGAACGGCAGGCTTTTGCTTATTTTACCTACCGTCGGGACCATGTGGTCAATGAGGTGGCCAAAAAAAGGTTGATCGCAATCAGGGATTTTACAGAGCTGGGCGCTGGCTTCAAGATCGCCATGCGTGATCTGGAGCTGCGCGGCGCAGGAAATCTGCTTGGGCCGGAGCAGCATGGCCATATCGCTTCCGTCGGCTTTGATCTTTATTGTAAACTGCTGGCTGAAGAGATGGAGAAAGCGCGCGGTCTGGCGCCAAAGGCAGAGGCGATTTCCACGCAGCTGGAATTGGCGATCAATGCCTATATTCCAGACCGCTTTGTCGAGGATTCTGTACTCAAGGTGGAAATTTATAAACGCCTGGCTGCGGCGGAACGGATGGAGGATATCGATGCATTGGCTGCTGAGCTGATTGACCGCTATGGTGCATTACCGCCGGTGGTGCAGAACTTGTTGCTGATCGGTCGGGTTAAATTGCTGGCTCAGCGCCTGGGTATGCTGGCTATTCTGCAGAAAAGCAGCCTGATTGAAATCAAATTTGCCGAGCAGAATCCGGTGCGGGGAGAGCATCTGTTGCAGTTGCTGACCAAATGGGAACGCCGGGTGACTTTTTCCGATAAAAAGGGCTTTTTCCTCCGGCTTTCCACAACTGGTATCCGCGAGGACCGTGCGCGGGTGGAGCTTCTGCTGCGGATGTTGTCGGATCTTGCTTCTGCTGTGGGTGTAGACGATGCCCCGGCTGCGGCGGATGCAGAAAATAAATCATAAATTTCAGCGAAAATTCATTTTCAACAGAATAGGTGTATGGTATAATAGTCAAAGTGTTTTGCGATCAGCCGTCAATCGGCGATCAGCTCTATGGGTCGGAAAGGATGAATATCGTGAAAAAGGTCCTGCTTGTTGTCGTGCTTGTAGTGGTACTGGCTTTTGCGGCTGCCTGTGCTGAGACGGATTCTCCGGCGGATACGGCGGGCGCACCGAGCGGCGAAGCCGTCGGCAGCCTGAATGGCGTCGACCTTTACCGGGATGAGTTCGATTATTACTTCTCGCAGTATTTCATGAGCTATTTCCAGAATTACTATTCCATGTTCCAGGCTTATTATGGGATCGACATGCTGGATGAGGCGAGCGCAGAAAGCCTGCTTGCTGATATGGAATATGCCGCCTGGCAGGAAATGCTGAACATGGAAGCGATTCGTCAGATCGCTACGCAGGATTATGGAATCGAAGAGCCATCCTACTATTTACAAGATGTGCTCGATTATGCGAGCTATCGCAATTTGATCATCAACAGCGTTTACAATGATCTTTTTTATGCCGTGCAGGCAGAGATGCTGGAGGCGCTCACCATTTCCGATGAAGATGCCCGCGCAAAATATGAGGAAGACCCGGCAGCCTGGGACAGCCGCTCTACTTCGCATATTCTGCTGAAGTTCGATACAACGGATGAAGCTGCCCGTGAAGAGGCTTATGCAGAAGCGATCGCCTTGATCGAACGCCTGCAGGCTGGTGAAGATTTCGCTACCCTGGCGCAGGAGAATTCGGATGACGGCAGCGCGGCAGATGGCGGCAAGATCGATTCTTACGTCAATGTATATGCCAATATCGTCGATGGCAGCGGTTCGCTTTATACCGAATATGTGGATGCGGCCTTTGCGCTGGAAAATATTGGCGATTTTACGCTGGAACCTGTGCTGAGCTCGGCCGGCTATCATATTATCAAGCTCGATGATATCCGCGAAGGCTTTGATGCCTCGAAGGAATATATCATGGACAGCATGAAGACGGTCAGTGATGAAGAAGTGCAGGCTGAATTGAATACCATGATCAGCGAAAAGCTGGAAACGGCGGAGATCGTTGAGATGACCGATTTCCGGTATTATGATCCTGCTGCCGCTGAAGCGACAGACGAAAGCGGTGAAGCCGCGACAGACGAAAGCGGTGAAGCCGCGACGGAGGAAAACGGCGAAACTGAGGCAGAAGAAACTGAGACCGCTGAGGATGGTGCTGCCGACACGGAAACGAATGGCGAAAGCGGCGAAACTACAGTGGAATAAGCTAAAAAAATTGGGCAGGGGGCTGTATGGCCCCCTGCTTTGCCGTCGCGCGGATGGCTGATGGTTCATCCACCGGTGCATCGTGCAGCAGAGAAAGAACGCGGAAGGGGGAGTTGGATCATATGGCAGTGGAAGTCCGTTTCCATCAGCAGGCAGAAGACAGCTTGTTCCGTTTTGCAGTGACCGTAGCCGTCTATGCCGGACGCATTGTTTTTTGCCGGCATGAGTCGCATGCCGGTTATGAATTGCCCGGCGGACGTCGGGAGCCGGGCGAGGATATTCGCCGTACGGCAGAGCGTGAACTGTGGGAAGAAAGCGGAGCGACGGAATTTACCATGCAGCCGGTTGCCGCTTATTCTGTGCGCAATGGTGAAGTGGAAACATATGGGATGTTGTATTATGCCGAAATCACACGTTTTGGCGTGCTGCCACCATTTGAAATCACCACGGTAGAACTGTTCCCCCCGACTGCCCTGCCTATGGAATATACCTACCCCCTGATTCAGCCGTTGCTGGTAGAGAAGGTGCTGCAGTGGCGGCAGGCAAAGGCAGACGGATGCGGATGTTGAAATCTGTCGGTGAAACAGGTATAATGATTGCGAGAGTAGAAATCTGCAGCAAAGTTGTTGAACGAAAAGATAACAGGAGAGCGAAGGATGGAAAAAAAGAGAGAGCTTGTCATCCTGCTGGATTTTGGCGCGCAATATGCGCAGCTGATTGCGCGGCGCGTGCGCGCTGCTAATGTATATTGCGAGATTCTGCCGTATCATACGCCTGCTGCCGAGCTGGCTGCAAGGCAGCCGAAAGGTATTATCTTTTCCGGCGGGCCAGCTTCAGTGCTGGATGCTGACGCACCACGCTGCGATGCCGGTGTGTTCGAGCTGGGTGTGCCGGTCTTGGGCATCTGTTATGGCATGCAGCTGATGACGGTGATGTTGGGTGGCACCGTAGAAACGCCAGATGAGCGTGAGTACGGTCGTGTTATTGTGACGGTGGATGATACGGATTGCCTGCTGCAAGGGGTAAAGCCGCAGATTCAGACCTGGATGAGCCATACCCTGCAGGTGACACAGCCACCACAGGGCTTTCGTTCCACGGCGCATACGGCGCATTGCGCCTTTGCCGCATTTGAAAATCGAGAGAAACGTTTTTTTGGTGTGCAGTTCCACCCGGAGGTTTCACATTGCGACCAGGGGCAGGATATCCTGGTTAACTTTTTACATCACATTTGCGGCTGCAGCGGCAGCTGGCAGATGAATTCTTATGCGGAAGAAGCGGTGGCTGCCATTCGTGAGCAGGTGGGGGATAAACAGGTGCTGCTCGGCCTTTCCGGAGGTGTGGATAGCTCGGTAGTGGCAGCGCTGCTGCACCGCGCCGTGGGCGAGCAGTTGACTGCAGTATTTGTCAACCATGGGCTGATGCGTAAAAATGAGCCGGAAGAGGTGGAGGCGGTGTTTCGCCCGCGGCTTGGCGATAAATTGATTGCGGTTGACGCTTCGCAGCGCTTCCTCAGCAAGCTGGCGGGCGTCAGCGATCCGGAAACAAAACGCAAGATCATCGGCCGTGAGTTTGTGGAAGTCTTTGCTGAAACTGCACGCAGCTTGGGCAAGCTGGATTTTCTGGCACAGGGGACGATCTATCCGGATATTGTGGAGAGCGGTTCGACTACCGGCATGGTGATCAAAAGTCATCACAATGTCGGCGGCCTGCCGAAAGATCTGCCTTTCTGCGGTGTCGTCGAACCGTTACGCCCGCTGTTTAAGGATGAAGTACGCGCACTTGGGCTGGAGTTGGGCCTGCCGGAACATATGGTTTGGCGCCCGCCTTTCCCCGGTCCCGGGCTGGCAATTCGCATTATTGGCGAGATTACCGAGGACAAGTTAGAGATCGTTCGTGAAAGCGATGCGATTGTGCGTGAAGAGATTGCAAAGGCTGGCATGGCACGTGCGGCGGCGCAGTATTTCAGTGTATTAACCGGACTGCGTAGCGTTGGTGTGATGGGTGACGAACGCAGCTATGACTATACGGTGGCAGTCCGTGCGGTGCAGACAGACGATTTTATGACCGCGGATTGGGTTCGCCTGCCGTATGATACGTTGGATATGATTTCCCGCCGCATCGTCAATGAAGTACGGCATGTCAACCGTGTCGTCTATGATATCACTTCCAAGCCACCGGCAAGCATAGAGTGGGAATGATTTCAGAGGCCCGGAAAAGCCCGTAGTTACTGGGTTTTTGAGGGGTTAAGGCCCTTTGTGGCAACGATTTGGCAACACTTTTTCATTATTCATAAAAAGAGAGCTAACTGGTTTTGATTCGTCAGTTAGCTCTCTTTTCTTCCATTAAGCATGCTCCGCATATTGTTCAACGCATTGGCGCGGTTATGTTAATATAACTTCAGTGCGTAGATTTCAGCGCAGCTCTTCTTCTTCGAAGAATTTTAGAGACCGATTATCCCGGGTTTTCCATTCCGTTCTTCCATTTGCACTTCTGCCCATTACTATG
>CALXRV010000061.1 GCA_944390945.1 uncultured Clostridia bacterium | reverse complement strand
TCTGTCCCAATTCCATTATTCCAGAATTGACCAACCCAACCAGCATGACGGTCATCGCAGAAGAGGACTGAATCGCGATGGTGATGCCCGCTCCCAATGCCAGGCTTTAGATCGGGTTGGCAGTCAGACGTTTGAGCATCTGTTCCAGCCGGCCACCGACCATTTTCTCGAGGCCAGCAGACATTACCGACATCCCGTAGAGAAAAAATGCCAAGCCACCGCACAAGGTAAATACTGAAAAGATATCCATAGGTGATTGCTCCTCGGTCGCGTTTCAACTCTAAATTTCCCCACGATAATATTAGAATATCATATGATGATTAAACTTGCATAGCCTCTTCGTCAATTTTTCTTCAAATAATGTCTTAATGATCGTATAGATAGAAGTAGACCAGCGGCGGGCAAGGAAAAACAGCGAACAAGCACGGCGCACTCCGGCTGCGTCCGTTTGTGTTTGCCCGTATTGTTTAGTCAAATCATCCATGGCTCCGTAGTTCTAGCGGGCAATAGGGTTCGTCAGCGGCATGGAAGCATACTTTTCTGACTTTGTGGTTTTTGCGCTAAGCTGCGGTATGTACTGTGGCTGGGGCTGTAGCTGAGGCTAGAGCGAAAAACCAAATTCAACCCCATCCTTTGTGTTGCGTACGAAACATCTGCCGCCATGCAGCTCAATGATACTCTTGGCAATCGCCAAGCCAAGCCCGCTGCCGCTGCCGGTGCGGGCGCGATCATCCCGGTAAAACGTATCCCATACTTTCTCCAGTGCCTCGGCTGATAGCGGCGCGCTTTCATTTTCAATCGTAAACAAAGCGCCTTCCCTGCCGTTTTTCCGGATCTTTACCTGGATATGCCCGCCTGCTGCCGTATACTTGATGGCATTGGTGGCAAAGTTTTCAATCACCTGCCCCATGCGGCTTTCGTCCGCCACAATCTGACATTCCTCCGGGAGCAGAAAATCGATTCGCAGCCCTTTTGCCTGTAGCGCAATCTCCAGCTTTGCAAAAACAGCCTGCGTCAGCGCGCAGAGGGAAAAGACATCACGGGAAAGCTTCACCTTCCCTGCTTCCAGCCGGGAAAGATCCAGCATTTCCAATACCATAGCGTCGGTGCGCTCCACCTCCGAAAGGATTACATCAATATATTTATCCCGTTTTTCCTCCGCAATATGCTCCTTCAGCCCTTGGGCATAACTGTGAATGACTGCCAAGGGGGTCTTCAGTTCATGCGCAATATTCGATGTCATCTGCCGGCGGTTCAGCTCAGCGGTTTCTGCATACTCCAGCACTGTCCGCAGACGGATGATCTCTTGATCTTTCATCCGCCGCCGATCCTGCTCCTGCCGAAAGCAGGTGTCCAGCTTTTCCGCCTCCAGCCACATCGTTGGAAGTCCCTCTGCGCGATATATTTCTTTCCAGTTCTCCGCCATGGCATTGGCAATATCAGCAACCGGCTGCAGTAAACGCTCCCGAATTCTGCTGCGCGCGGTCAGCAGCAGAATCAACGCCAGCACTCCAGTTACAAAATAAATGTTGCGCAGTGCGCGGACCGCACAGGCAAGCGGATTGCTGCGGAGAGCGGCAATCAAGTAAAAATCGATCGTAGTTTCGCCGCTATTCAGATATTCAGCGCTGCTAAAATCCGCACCGATCCACCTGCTGAATACCAGCAGCTCATTCAGCTGAAATATGCTCTTATCGCGCAACACGCTGCTATCCTGCAGCGGAAGATCCAGTTCTTTCGTCAGATCAGCCAGGCTGGCATATTCTTTTCCCTGATTGTTCAGGGCAGTCGCGGCAGCATCCCACATATCCGCATCGGTGATGTATACCGTAACCAGGCCGTCTCCCGCGTATTCCGCGCGATGATCAAACTGCAGCTGCCATTCCAACTCACCAGTTCGCTCCAAATCAGAAATGATGTAGGAATAGCTGCCCTCGCCGGTGGAGAATTGTGACGTGCTTTCCAGAACCTGCCGGATCTGCGCCTCCGTTACCTCATGCATGACGATAGGATGCAGCTCCATCCCCTCAAAAAAACCGGTAACGCGGATTGCCGCAATCTCACGGAGATTCCCGCTTTGTGCAAACATGTTGCGAAAGCGAAGATAGGGATCTTCCCGCCCTTCCGCTGCATCCTTTCCCTGGCTGATATCGATCCAGCCATAATGCAGCCCGGCGGTGGTATCCATCCCTGCATCCCATTCCGCCTGCGTGTAGTAATCAAAAAACATGATATTATCCGCACTGCTGTACAGAAGTCTGCCTTCGGCATCATAAAAAAGCACCGCGGCCTCCATGGGGTATTCGATATCACGGATGAGCTTGCTGCGTTCACCGTCTCCATAGTGCCCCTCACTACGGCAGGAAGCAGTTGTATTCATCGAGATGGCGCGGAGCATAAGGTATTGTAGAAAACTCGGTTTTTCATACTGTAGGCCATAGCGGGAAAAATCACGGTCATAAAAATCCGGCAGCATGCCGCTGCGGCTGACCTCATCAGCAAAATCCTGACTTTTTTCGTATAAATCGTCATAGATCTCCTGCGCCGTCACCACCGTTAAGCAAAGCATGGCAACGAACCAGACGCCAAAGATGGCAACTGCCAGCAGCCCGGTGACCGCCGTGGTGGAACGCAGTCTTTTATTCCAGCTCATCCTTTTCACACTCCAGCTATCTCCTTACTGCCATGCAGAAGATCTATTTTATGGCCTCTACCGCAGCTCGTATTTCTGCCGCGCACTTGCCTGGCGGGATTCCCTTCTACGGCTATTTTCCCAGCCCGGCAGTATCTTACCGCATCCATATGTATTCTTTGTGTCAAATTGTATCTCCACAAAACAAAACCGGGGCCAGCCGGCGGTCGCGGCCAGGCCGGCCGGTAAAATGCCCGGCCTGACCTAGCCTGAGAAAGAACACATTTTCAACCAAAACAAAACAGGCTGCCGGCTTACCATCGCCTGGATATGCCGCCTCCTGATGATATGGTGCGATCGTTTGTAAACGGTACGGCAGCAGCTGGATAGCGCATCACCGTGGGATCAGCTTGTTTCTGCATGCATACCGCTGCGGGATACTCAGCCGAAAACCTCCGCTGCGGCAATGACCCTCAACTTCTCCAGCTCTACCTCGTCCCGTCCGTATGCGTCAAGAAAACGTTCACGGTAGCGGTTCGTCTTCAGATTAAACCAAAGCGTCCAGGCACCCCAAAAAATATCGATATGCCTGTCGCCAACGCCGCCGCGGCCGACATCGATAAAAGCGGAAAAATTCCAGTTATCCAGCAGGATATTGGGTAGACAATAATCACCATGGAGCAAGACCCTGTCCTGCAATGTGTCCCGGTATCTCATCAGCACCGTATGTGCTTCCTCGGCCGAGCGGTAACCAAAGCTGTGCGGAAAAAGCGACCGGTCATCATTACCCGTGTGGTAATTATTCTCCGCAGCAGCAAGATATTCTGCCGTCCTGTCCGGAACCGGGCAACCGCTATGGTCCATCTCATGCAGTCTTCGCAATGCATATGCGATCGTATCACAGAGGCGTTGCGGCTGCGAAAGATAGTTTTCATGCAGACAGTCCTCACCTGCAGCGGCCATGGTCAGAAGCCAGTCGTGATCATCAGAAAGGTAGCATATTACTTCCGGTCCAAGCCCCCGAGCATGAAAGTAGCCGGCCATGCCGGCCTCTTTTCCGAGCATTCCCCTGCCCGCGTATTTTAAATAATACCCTTCTCCCTGGTCGATAAAATATACCTTTGCCTCCGGCGAACAGGAGCTGTCATAAACCTTCGCCCTGGCAACAAACTGCCGCAGTTCCTGCGGCAGTTCAACAGGAAGCTGTTGCAATAGCCTTTTCCGCATCAACCGTCCCCCTTCGCCGAAAAGCAGGAACCCACGGTAACTTGTCTGCTGGCGTAAATTTTCCCGCCGGTAAACCGAAAATGATTACTTGGATGCTGAACTTTTGCTTAAGAGCCGTTCAACTTTTTCCCTGTATTCCTCATTGTGGTCTAACCACATTTCAGTATGCTGACTGTCTTCTACCGTCCAGATGCTTTTATTCTCTTCGCAAGAAATGGAATCATATATATCCTGCCCCATAAACTGAGGCGTTATTTTATCCACCTGGCTGTTGATGATTAATATGGGAATTTGGCTATCCCGGATCGTATTACAAACATTTGCATCCTCATAATAAAATCCCAATTTCATCTTATTAATAATATTTCCGCAGAATGTCATATAAGATATCGGCAAGCCAATATCCATTTTTCTCATTTCCTCTTCAATCATCCATTTCATTTCACTAATCGGGCAATCCAATATCAAGAAATCAATTTTATTTTCGATCTCCTTGTTTTCCATTGCCAAACCGGCAGTAGCCCCACCAAACGAGGTTCCCCAGATCCCGATCTCCTGCTTTAATGCTTGTTCGCTCACATAATTAATATAATCGATAAGGTCGTATTTTTCCCAATATCCAAAAGTTGTATATTGTGCTGTATTCTCATTGGAGCTTCTTTGGTCATAAGTTATGATATTATATCCTTTTTCCAAAAACATTTCTGCTATTGGATAATTTGTGTATCTATTGCCGCCAAGGCCATGGACAAGAATAACCGTTTTATTGTCTTTGTTTCCTTCAAAACCTGATGCATATATGTAATCCGCAGGAATGATATGGGAGTCAAACGTTGAAGTGATGTCTATTTCTTCAATTGTGTATGTGTTACAAAAGCTCTCATATTCCATATTATATTTGTTCCAAAAACCATCCTCCACATTTGCGGTGTCTTCACAGGTGACTAATTGCGTAGAGGCGGCAAAAACTTGGGTTCCGATAAAGCAAGACATCCCAACAAATAAGATTGAGATAACGATTAATGTAATTAATATGATTTTTGTACTCTTCTTCATTTTAATTCCCTCTGAAAGAATATCCAAACAAATAAAACACATAATTTACATACATGTTTTTGTCTTATTATTTTGACATCAATACTACACATTCGACGTGCGAAGTCTGTGGAAACATATCGAGCGGCTGGATTTGTTGCGGCAAATAGCCGGCGGCGGCAAAGCGACGGACATCACGCGCCAGGGTCGCGGGGTCGCAGGATACATAGACGATACGCTGCGGCACAGCCTGCACCACCGAATCGATCACTGCCTCGCTACAGCCTGCACGCGGTGGGTCGAGCACGACCACATCCGGCTGTATGTTTTCTGCTGCTAATCTGGGCAGCGCCTGCGCTGCGTCCTCCGCCAGGAAACGGCAATTTCCAATCCCGGCCAAAGCCGCGTTCCGTGCAGCATCCGCAGCGGCCGGTGCATAATTCTCTACGCCGATCACCTCTTTTGCCTTCCCTGCCATGGAAAGCGCGATGCAGCCAATCCCACTATAGAGGTCAAACACAGTTTCCCGGCCGCTGAGCGCAGCAAAGCGCCGTACTGTCTCATACAAGCGAACCGTTTGCTCAGGATGCACCTGCGTGAAGGAAGCCGGGGAAAGGGAAAGCGGAATGCCGTCGATCATATCCATCAGCTGTCCCTTACCGGCCAGCAGCTGCCACTTTGCTCCATAAGCGCCATAAACAGGCTTCCCACTGCAGGACCAGACGCCACATAGTCGTGGCTCTGCAGTCAGCAGCTCCACTGCCGCGTCCCTGGCAGCCGGATGTGGCTGATCCAAGATCAGGGTACACAGCATTCCCTCTTCCGCACTGTTGCAGCGCAGCGCAAGCGCACGCAGCCCCGGAATGCGCTTACCAGTCTTCCCCAGCCAAACGGAAAGCCGTGGCAAGAATCCGCGTAAAACCGGCCGCAACAACAGACAGTCGGTCAGCGGCTGTACACAGCGGCTGCCGGCATGAAAGAAACCAAACCCTGCGCCTCCCCCTGCAGGCAAGTGCAGCACGGCGCGATTACGGTACTGCAAACGTTTTTCCGCAGGCAAAACAGGCGCGACCACGCAACGGCTACCGCCGATGCGCGAAAGCGCCTGCAAAACGATATCACGCTTTAAGACAAGCTGCAGAGCATCCTCTGCATGCTGCAACATACAGCCGCCGCAGGATGCATAATGCGGACAGCACGGTTGCACACGCCCTGCACTGGGCTGCAGAACCGCCAGCAGCCTTGCACGGGCAAAACTCTTTTTCACCTGAACGGCGCGTACCCGTACCCTTTCGCCAGGCAAGGTGCCGGGAACGAATACTGCCATTCCCTCCTGTCGGCCCACGCCTTCCGCCGCGGCGCCAATGCCGTCGATCTCCAGCTCAAAAACATCCCCGCGCCGCATCATGCCTGTCTGCCGCTGCATGGGGCCAGCCGCGCCAGCCATTTTGGCCAGTCAAGAAGTTGCAATGCCTGTACATTCGCAGCATAATGCAACTGCGCGTAAAGCATAATCAACGAAAAATAGAAACCGGATGTGACGGAGAAGATGATGTGGCCGGCGATGATGGAGTATCCGGCGCACATACCCAGAGAAATAAAGCAGGCCAATCCAGTGAGATCGACACGCCGGCGGAAACGTGAGATGAAATCCAGCCCCGTACGCAAATAAAGCCAGAGCATGACAACCGCACCCACAATCCCGTAAAACAGCCAGCACTCAAATACATCCATCTCTACAATCTGCAACTGTGTGCCACGGCCGATCCCAAACAGCCAGTTATAAGGGCCGCCAGCCACATATTGCTCAAATGCCCAAGCTAACTTGGCACCCCGGCCGGAAAGCAGCATCCCGCCAAGCCCCATATCATCCATAATATCTTTTAATGTGCCGATAGACAACGCCAGACCAAAGAAAGCCGCGCCCTGCGAAAGCAGGATCATCAGCACAAAGATAAGCAGGAAGGCCAGTGTCAGCCGGTTCATCCGTTTTACCAACGGCAATCCGGGCGTCTGCCTGCGCTGCCGGAAACTATAGACATAAAATGCGCCCAATGGCAACAGCAAGGCAAGGAAAGAGGTTTTCGTTCCGATCACCAACAAACACGCCAGTGTCGCGGCCGGCGCATAGAGACGGAAAAGGCGCTCCCTACGGCGCAGGCCGCCCGGAGACTGCAGATAATAGGCGATTGCCAGCGGCAGCAACAGCAGCAAAATCGCCGTGATGTCATTGCCAGAATAGAAAAATCCGCGCGAACCGCGATAGCCCCAGCGATCCGCATAGGTATTAAAGCCAGTCGAAAAAATATTGGAAAGAATGATAATGGTTGAAAACAGGGTCAATGTAAAGCTGCACACGCGGTTCAGCTTCTCCAACAGCTGCTCACGCGTCAAACCACTGGCGGCAAAAACACGCCAATAAACAAGCAAAACAGCAATATTATAAATAAATTTCGCCATATATTGCGCATCCAGGAAGAAGGAAAAGTCCTCGCTGACCGGGAACAGGAATTCCCCGGCAACGGTAAACAGCCAGGCAATTCCCATCGGCAAAATAACGGCTATGATCTGACGATCCCGCTTCAGCAGCACATAAGCTGCAAACAACAGCAGAACCAACATACGCAGGATCAAGGAGGGCGTGATCATGCTGAAAAAAAGGTTGTCCTGATCAATCTGCCGCATCTCGGCATAAATCCAAACCCCGCCCAACACGTCGATAAACGGATTGATTACCAAAAGCCAGAAAAACAGCTTTTCCATTTTTACTGTCAATGATCTCATAAATACCTCCATCATGCGGCTGCTGCTGGCAGCCGGTTCAATCCTCCTTTGCCAACAGCTGACGAACGGACTGCGTATTGACAGCCTCGCCCTGGCGCAGGCGCTCCAATGCTGCATCCGCACGCGCGCAGCCACCCGCTGCAATGCGGTCGATCTCCGTACACAATTTGTCAGCCGTCAGCTCAGCAACCGGAATACAGGCATCGGAGCCGATATCGTGGATAAAACTATCCACCTTCATATCATAGGAAACGCCAATCACCGGCGCACCGCCCAACGTAGCAAAAATCAGCGAATGCAGGCGCATACCAATCACCATCCGCATGGAACCCAGCATCCCGACCAGATCTTCTACCGCATATTGATCATGGCAAGCATGAGAAGGCGCATGCATATATTGAATCACCCGAGCTGCAGCCTCGATATCTTTCGGCAGCTCGATCGGCAGAAATACCGGTAAATACCCGTACTTTTCATAAGCATGATCCGCAGCCGCAGCAACCGCTGCAGCTGCAGCTGCATCAAAGGCCGGCCATTGCCGCATACAAAAGCCGATCTTTGGTGCTTCAGCCGGAATACCGGCGCGTCGAAAGGCCGCAGCAATACGTACCGCATCCGGCCTTTGAATATTAACAGTCGGATCAGCCGCTAAACGGATCTGCGGCTTGTCCACCCCCATCCGGCGCAATACTTCAGCTGACATACTGTCACGCAAAGTGATCACTTCAACATTGCGGTTTAGAATACGCGCAGCAATTCTGCGGTTGCGGGCACGGTAAACCGGACCAATGCCGCAGCCATACATGATAACCCGACAGCCGCAGATCCGCGCGGCATAAAGGGTAAACAAATAAAAGTAGAGCGAACGGGAACTGGTCACATCCTGGATCAAGCTGCCGCCGCCATTGATGAACAGACGGGAATGGCACAGATGATGCAGAAATCCGACGACATTAAACGTATAAACAGCATTCGTTTTATTACGCAGCCGTGTCTGCCGTTTGTCACGGCTCATCACGGTCAAGCGCATATCCGGGTCGATCTCACGCATCTGTGCCACGATCGACTGCAGGATCGCCTCATCACCAGCATTGCCACGGCCATAAGCACCGCAGATCACTGCGCCATGCCGTGCCATCTCATCCCTGCTGCGCCGCAGGACTGTGCGGTATGCCGCCTCCTGTGTTTCCCGCATATGCTCCAGGGAAAACTGCTCGCGAGCCCGGCAATAAAGCCGCTCTGCCATCGTCTGCCGCAATGCATCCTCTACGGAAAGGCGGTAAATATGGTCGGCAAACGTCTCAACATCCAACGGTGAGAACAACAATCCGGTTTCTTCATGTTCGATCAATTCCGGAATACCACCGACTGATGAGGCAATGGCCGCACAATGCTGATATGCGCCTTCTAACAAAGAATAAGGAAAAGTTTCGGAAAGCGAAGAGAGCACGTTGATATCCACGCCGGAAAAAAACTCTCGCATATCGGTGACCCAGCCGACAAAATCGACACGGTCCTGGATATGCAAGCGTTCTGCCAGCGCCTTCAAGTCCTCTTGCTCTTCCCCAATGCCGGCGATCTTCAAGCGTAATCGCGGATTCTTTTGCCAGGCCAAAGCAAAAGCACGCAACAAGGTTGCGATATTTTTGATCGGTGTCAACCGCGCAGCAATACCGACAACAATATCCGCATCCGCAGCGGGTATTGGCCGTGGCGTATCGCTGGCCGCCGCAAAATCGAGACCATTGTGAATGACAAAAATTCGCTGCGGGTCCACACCGTTTTCGATCAGATTTGTCTCCATCCGGCCGGCCACAGCCATATAATAATCCATCCGACGCAGCGCCCAGGCATTGATCGAGCCAAAAATGGCTTGCTTGATCGGGGTGCCCATATAGTCGCGCTTCGGATCGGAATGAACGGTTGTCAGCAGCGGCTTATGCCGCAGCTTTTTTACCAGAACGCCAATCATATTCGCTTTTGCACCGTGACAATGGATAACGTCCGGCTGATACCGGTCCACTGCCTGCAACGCAACGCGCAGACAGGAGATCAGATCCCAGGCATGCTCCACCACGATCACCTGCAGTCCCAATGCTTTTGCTTCTTCCGCAAAAGCACCGGCGCGAAAACTGACCAGATAGAATTCATTATGCGCGGAAAGCTTCTGTCCTAAAGACAGGATATGCGTCTTTGCACCACCGATATCGCCACCGCCGGCAAAATGCATAATCTTCATTTTGGTTCTCCTGCTGCCGGTTATTCCAGCATTAGCTGAAATATTTTACCATAGAGCAGCAGGAAAGTCAAATTACAGACTGTGCTCAGCCACTGAATAACAGCAGGCAGATGATAAAACTGCTAAGGAAACTGGCCGCGTCTGCCGCCAGTCCAACGGTCAATGCATAGCGGTATTTTTTGATTCCCACCGCGCCAAAATAGACGGCCAGGATGTAAAACGTAGTATCTGTACTGCCCTGCAATACGGAGGCCAGCAGACCGGTAAAGCTATCCGGCCCTTCCTGCTGCAGGATATCGGCAGCCATCGCCAAGGCACCGCTGCCGGAGAATGAGCGCATCAATGCCAGCGGCAATACAGCGGCAGGAATCCCCAGCGCATCGGTCAATGGCGTCAACAAACCAGCCAGCGCCTGAAAAGCGCCGGAGGCGCGAAAAACCGAGATGGCAACTAACATGGCCAGCAGATAAGGAAGGATCTGCAGCGCCATTTGCACCCCTTCTGCCGCGCCCTCCACAAACAATTCATAGACCGGTTGTTTTTTCAATACGCCATACAACGGGATGCCGACCAGCAACAGCGGCACCATAAACAAAGATAACTGCCGCAGCATACCCTTACCTCCCTCTGTGCTGCTCGCGCCGGCGGATTGCACGGTCGAGCAGCAAAGCAAAAACAAATCCGATGCTGGAAGCCAGCATCGTTGCCCCGATGATCGCGGTCGGCTCAGCTGAACCGGCAGAAAGCCGCAGGCTGATCACCATAGTCGGCAACAAAGTGATGCAAGAGGTATTCATCGCCAGCAATGTAATCATCGGCGCAGAAGCAGTATCTGGCTGCGGATTCAATGTCTGCAGATATTCCATCGCTTTCAGGCCGAACGGCGTAGCAGCATTACCCAAACCAAGCAGATTGGCGGCAATATTCATCACGATCGCCGAAAAGGCCGGGTGCTGCGGCGGCACCGAAGGGAAAAGACGCCGTGCCAATGGGGAAATCAGCCTGGCCAACACATCCACCAGTCCGGAGCGTTCTGCGATACGCAACATGCCCATCCACAGGCAAAGCAAGCCGCAGATCTCCAGGATCAGCAATACGGCATCAGAAGCCGC
Organism: uncultured Clostridia bacterium; assembly: GCA_944390945.1. Taxonomy (GTDB): domain Bacteria; phylum Bacillota; class Dehalobacteriia; order UBA4068; family UBA4068; genus CALXSV01. The sequence continues at coordinate 10,285 of CALXRV010000061.1, read as the reverse complement.
GCTGAAAGCCGCAGCCGTAGTCTGCTCCATATTACCGCCAGCTGCGGCAAAAAACATACCGGTTGCCAACAAGCCAAACCAAACCCAGTTTAACATAAAAAATCACCCACATATCTCTATGCGGGTGACTCCTTCTTCATGTCTGCGCGTACAAGGGCCGATCAGAGGAAAACGACGAGAAAGCGCTGCCACACCTCCTGTAGGACAGTACCAAACGTATAGCGTTCTGCTCCGCGGGCGAGATAAAGATCGGTTTTAACCACATTTCCCAGACGGTCTGCATAGGAAACCGTACCAACAGGCTCGCTGACATCAAACGGGGCGTCCAGCGCCAGCGGATAATCATATACCGCTTCAGGCACATAATCCGAGCCCAGCTCGATCGGAATGCTGATGTCATCGCCCAATACCACATCGACCAGATCAATATCGCCGGAAATCACACGCACCTGTCCCACGATATCCCCTTGTTTCCCCAATTCCAGCGCCTGATAACGGCCAAATCCATAATCCATCAGCTGCGCCATCTTTTCATAATGATCGTCCGCATTCAGCACCACACCAATCAAGCGCAGGCCGTTGACTGTCGCCGAGCCAACCAGGCAGGAACCGGATTGTGACGTATAACCCGTCTTAACCCCGTCTGCTCCATCATAACGATCCAAGAACTGATTATGATTATAGAGAACACGTTCTGTTGTTACCCCATCTTTTGTACGCTCAATAGTATAACTAACCGTACTGCACAGTGTATTGAACATATCATATTTCATCGCTTCACGCGTAATCATCGCCAGATCATAGGCAGAAGCAAGATGTGTTGGGCCATCCAGACCATGCGGGTTTTCCCAGCTACTGTCGCTCAGTCCCAGTTCAGCCGTACGGGCATTCATCATCTCGGCAAAAGCTTCTTCGCTACCCGCCACACCGATCGCCAACGCCTGCGCCGCATCATTCGCCGAAGAAAGCATCAATGCATAGAGCAGGTCCTCATATGTCAGCGTCTCCCCTGGCTCAAGCATAATGCCGCTTTCCCCAACATTGGCAAAATCATCCGGCAAAGTAACCGTCGCGCTCAGATCTTCCACGTTTTCCAGCGTCAGCAGCGCAGTAAGTATCTTTGTTGTGGAGGCCGGTGCTAAAGCTTCATGCGCATTATGTTGAAATAGCACCTGACCGGTTTCCACCTCGATTAATACTGCAGACTTGATCGTCCCCTCTTCAAAGGTCAACGCCTGTGCCGGCACCGCGCAGGCGAAAAGGATTGTGCACAGTAAAAACAGCCCGAATGCGTATCGCTTCACGAACGCGCCTCCTTCCCGGAAAACTCTGCTTTATTAGTTCACGGCAAAGAAAAAATAATCCTCCTTTTAAGAGGATTATTTTTTCCGTATCAGATTCTTCTTCTTTACTGGCAGCCGCTATTCCGGTCCAAAAGGTTCTGCAGCTGTTCCGCGATCAGCGGTACCGCTTCAATCGCCTTATCCAGCGGAGTTGCACCGCAGACCGGAATCAGGCGGATCTGCTCGCCGTGGATAACCAGGAAGCCTACCGGCTGCACGTTCAGGCCGGCGCCGCTGCCGCCTAGAAAAGGCAGCTTTTCCCGGTGTTGTGCGTATTCCCCACCGCCGGCAAAAAACCCGCAGCTGACTTTGGATACCGGGATGACTGTCACGCCACTGTCACTTTCAATGATATCCCCAATAATGGTATTGACATCCATCATCTCGCGCAGGCTCCGCATCGCTGTTTCAATCAGCGCCTCGATCTCCTTTTCGCTCGCCATTTGCTATCCCTCCTTTTCTCCTGCCGCTCTACCAGCAGCGGGATCGCGATACGGATAATATCACCGAATCGCAGGCTGAATATGCACGTTAAATGGCCCGGGCAGCCGGGCAGGAAAAGGAAATCCAGCTCTTCCACTACGCCCCGTCGTAAAAAACGTATCACATTACGCAAAGGCCATCGACCGCCGCCATGCTCCTGCCGACGTCGGCGCAACGGTCTTGCGGCCGCATAGCCGCAACAAACTCGCGGCAGCCAATACAGCCGCAGTACTTTCTCCCGATATTCCAGCTTCAATGCCACCCGATATTCATGCAAAAAAGCAAGAAAAAACAGGATTGTCACCGCGAACAGATACAAAAGGATCACCTTCCTGCCATTAGTATGCACGAAAGGAGAACAAAGATACAGGAGCAGCTTCCCCTTTATCCATATCGCATGCTTCCGTCCTGTTGTCACCACCCGCCATTGATATGCAAGATCATATTTGATCCGCAGGTCAGATTTCTGTTGCCTTGCCGTTTTCCAAACGCACAATGCGGCTGCAACCAGTAAGCGTCGAGGGACGATGGGAAACGATAATCAATATTTTTTCCCCGCATTCTTTTGCCAGGGTCTGCAGCAATTCCTTTTCATGCAGCACATCCAAACTGCTGGTAGGCTCGTCCATAACGATCATGTCCGGATCCGTCAACATAATGCGGGCGATGCCCAGCCGCTGCCGCTCGCCGCCAGAAAGCCGCGCGCCCATCTGCCCCATCTGCGTGGCATAGCCTTCCGGCAGGGTCATAATAAAATCATGCAGGCCGGCGCGTCGGGCGGCGGTCTCAATCTCCTCGCTGCTGGCATCCGGTTTGCCAAGGGCGATATTTTCTGCAATGCTGGCATCAAAAAGGAAGGTATCCTGCTCCAATAAGGCAATCCGCTCCCGCAATTCTGTCAGCGAGATCTCCTGGATGGGGATGCCGTTGATGCGGATCTGGCCGTTTTCCACCTCCCAAAAACGTAGGAGCAGGCGCAGAACCGTAGATTTGCCAATGCCGCTCTCCCCCATGATTCCCAGCTTTTCCCCGGCGGAAACCGTCAGATTAAAATCCTGAAGAATCGGTTCCCTGCCGTCGCCATACGCAAACGTCAGGTGCTCAAACGACACTTCACGGATAACGCCGCAGTGTTTCGGCTGCTGTGCTTCCGTCACCGCAGGCTTGGTATCCTCAATGCAGAACAGCCGCTCTGCCGCCGCATATGTTTCTAGCAAACTGGAGACGACCACGGTTAAAGACTGCGTGGAAGAAAAGGAAGCCGCTGCCACAAAGGAGAGGATCACCGTACCCACCGGCGCAGGAGAACCGGAAGCGGCAAGAAAGGAAGCAGCGCCGATGATCAGGATGCGGGCAAGATAAACAAAAAAGGTAGGTGCGGAAGATACTGTCTGCCGGTGCAGAGTCAACCCATGCGCAGCCCGGTTGACTGCCCGGTTCTTCTCTTGCACCATATGCAGCCGCCGGCTTCCTGCACCGAAGATCTGGATATCCCGCAGTCCATAAACGCTTTCCAACACCAGCGATTTCATTTCTCCCAACCGCGCCCGGTAGCGCATCCCTACCCCGCGGCCGGCCTTCACCGCGAGCAAAGGCAGCAAGACACTAACGATCAAATAGACCGGCAATAGCAGCGCGGCAAACAGCGGATCGAACCAGATGGCAAGTCCGAGCGTGACGCAGGGCAGAATAATCACGGTAAACATCGGGCCCACGGTGTGGGCAAAGAAGTATTCAATGGTCTCGATATCCGAAACGGCAATATTTAGGATATCCCCTTTTTCGCGATCCATCAGACAAGCTGGCGCCAACCTGCGGATCGTTTCGTAAAGATGGATCCGCATGCTGGCCAGCAGCTGATAGGCGCCTGCATGGGAATAAACGCCCTCCACATACCGTCCAACAACGATCAGTACTGCCGAAAGGAGCATCAAAACGCCATAAAGCAAAGGCGTACCGCCAATCATCCCCGCACAGGATAGCAGCAACAGTGCACCCGCCCCCATCAATCCCATTTGAAACAGATTTCCGACCACACTTGCCAAAGTGGCGATCAGCAACGTGCCACGCACCGGAGCTGCAATCTTCAGTAAACGCCGGGTCATCTCTCTGATGGAATAGCGGAATCGTTTAGCCATGGCACAGCCCCTCCTCTCCCAGGCGTTCCAACTGCGCCTGTTCTTCTACGAGACGACGATAAAGGCCGTGCACCTGCATCAATTGATCATGGTCCCCGGCTTCCGCAATCCTGCCCTCACTGAGCACATAAATCTGATCTGCATTGCGGATGGTTGAGAGGCGATGGGAAATGATGATTAGCGTGCGGGTCTGGGCAAGCTCCTCAATGCAGTTCCAGATCTCCCGCTCGCTGTCCATATCCACGCTGGAGGTAGCTTCATCAAAGATGATATACTCCGCACGGCAAAGCAATGCCCGGGCAATACCTATCTTCTGTCTCTGCCCACCGGAAAGCTTGCCCCCGGCATCGCCGACTTCGGTCGCCAGACCGTTCGGCTGACTGCGCAGCCAATCGGCCAGCCGGACTTCTTTCACCGCTTCCAGCAGCTCATCATCCGTGGCATCCGGAGCGGCAATGCGCAAATTTTCAGCGATTGTTCCGCTGAACAGGCTCACGGTCTGCGGAACCATGATCACGCGCCGCCGTAATTCCTCTGGCTTAAAGCTGATATAATCCCGCCCTTCCAAAAGGATCCGCCCCTGTTCTAGATCATAAAATCGCATCAGCAAGCTGGCGATGGTGGATTTTCCGCTGCCGGAAAGCCCAACCAGAGCAATCGCATGTCCGCGTGGAATATCCAGCGTCACATCGCGGAGCGCCGCCATTCTGCCCTGATAGGCAAAGGATACATGCTCCAAGCGGATGCCGTCAAATGGTTCTTTCTCCACAGCCATATCCGGCGCATATGGCCGCGTAGTATCTATGGCCAGCAGCTGTTCCACCCTATCCGCAGCAGCGACACCGGCCAGCGCGGAATGGGTAGCGTTCATCAGCTGGCGCACGGAACTGAAAAAGCCAAAGGAAAGCAGAAGCACCATCAGCCCATTGGAAAAGGATATTGCACCGCTGAACAGTTGCCAGGCCGCAATAGCAGTCGCAGCAGTCACCGCCCCGTAGATCAGCCCATCCGTAAGGAAAAAGGAGGAAAAATTCACTCGCATAACATCCATGATCTTCTCGTTGAACCTCTGCGATTTTTCCGCCAGACCCTGCGTACGGTCCTCATCACGCCGAAAAAGCTTTAATGTGGTAAGCCCCCGCACATTTTCCAGATAATATCCGGTCATCTCCTCCATCCGCTGCCAGTATTCACTCTTCAGTTTTTCCAGATGGTGCCGAAATACATTGTTTACCGGCAGCAGGACGAAGGAGACGACGAACAGCAGCATTGCCGGGAGCAGCGATACTTCCCGCATGCGAAAGAAAAGATAGAACGGAGCAAGCAGGCTGTAAAGCAACCCCGGCAGGTACTTGCTGTAATAGATCTGCATGGACTCCACCCCATCCACAGAAGAGGTGATCGCAGAAACCGGTCCGATCTTTTCAATATTACCCACATCCAGTTCCAACACTTTGGAAAAAATACCCTGGCGCAGAGACAGTCGAGCTTTTGCCGTACAGCGATATTCGGCCTCACCACTCAGCAGTTCAGCGGCAAGCATCGCCAGCGCAGTCACAAAAGCAGACAGGATCGCATGGCTGGCATCCGCGACCGTAAGCGCCGGGGAAGCGATATTTCCCAAAAAACCGGAGATGATGCCGGCAAATTCCACCGTAGCGACTAAAGTGGCCAATTTCAGCCCGGTTATGGCCAGTATCCATCCCCACAGCCCTCTGGCCATACGGAGTAATGTTCTGTTCAGCAACAGCATTTTCGCTCTGGTCCTCCTGTAGATCATGTTGACAGCAGAGGCTAGCCATAATTCCACACCACAGCCAGTCGCTAGCGCTGCTCCTCCCTACGGCCAGCTTGCCGACCGGCCGGATCATCTCCCGGCCCGGCAATCATTCCTGCACACAGCCTGGCTGCTGCAGATTGCCAATCGCCTGCTGCAAGATCTGCTCCCGGCGCTGCGGGTCAATATCCAACCCTTCCAGAATGTATGGTATGCAGGTTTCGATCCCCAGCATGGCGGCAAGCGCCTTAACATATTCATAGCCCAAATGCTGTGCGCCATAATAGCCGCCGCAAGTAGAAAAATAGCGCAGCCGTTTTGCCCGGCAATAGCCGATGCAGCGCCCATCCTGCGCATAGCCAAAAGTCAGCCCGCTGACCATGATCTGCTCCAGATATACCTTCAACAAAGCGGGAAACGAAAGATCCCAAAACGGTGCGGCAATCCATATCTCATCTGCATCACGAAATTGCCGTGCCAGACAGAACATCTCATGGTCGAAGCGTTTCTCCCGGCATAAATCATCCCGTCTTTGCAAGGCATCGTTATCCAGCGGTGCGATCCTTAGCCCTGCCAGTTCCAGAATACAGATATCTTCATTCGGGACAGTCTCCAAATAAGCTTGATAATAGCGCCGGGTAATAGAAGCCTCTCCTCTGATGCAACAATCTACGATCAATATCATGCTTTTCCATCCTCCTGATGCAGGGTTCGGTCTAATTATTCTTTGCCTGGTTTTCCTTTTTGCCCGCTTGCGCAGCAGTCTCCATAGGCCGGTCTGTTCGGAACTATGCGGAGAGCATCAGCTCCTCTCGCCCGCCAGCAAATATCCCCAAAAAGGCAGATCGCCTCCGTCATCCGCCACCCGCTCGATACTTTCTGCAGCCATAACCATAACTGCAGTACCATCCATTCCTGAGCGAAGCTTGATCCACCCGACCGCCGCGATATCAAAATCCTTTGCTTCCGCACAGCCGGCAAAGACAACGACAAAGCAAAGCAGCAAAACCAGCGCTGCATAGTTTTCGCATATACCTTTACCTGAATACATCTGTCATAGTCTTACGACAGATCCTGGTATAGCTTAATTTTCCCGCGGTGATCCCAGCTGCTGGTGATTATCCGCCAAGACGAATTCATTGTACCCGAAAAAACGCCGAAAAACAACCGTTTTCCCATTAGACCTTCTTTATGCAGGCTTTTGCAAACGATATGGCTGCCAGATCACCGTGGATTCCCGACAGCCGCATGGCGCTAGCCCAAAATGCTGGATATCCATACCCCCAACTGCAACCAGCAATGGTAAAATGCAGCGGCCAAACCCCTATCCACATTACCGAAACGGCAGCATCCCGCAAAACAGATTCTTGCCATTTAGGATATACTGCTATCGATTAGCGCTGCCGGCATGAAATAGTCCCGCATCCTCCTGCTGCATGTTGCCGATTCACACTCTGCACAATCCTGGTGGCCTCGCGAAAAGCACAGCGAAATGCGGCATACAAAGGAAGCGCACACTTCAGCAACATATACCGATCGCAGGGTTTACGCGCCTGGGGTAGAACACAGAAAAGGGCAACCCCCTGCAGCAGGATTGCCCATCTTGTATTTATACAGTTTTCCTGCGCAAAGGCCAGATCCTCGTCACAGGCGCCAGGCCCCAAAACCATCTCAATACAGCTTTGCGCCGGCCGGGATATGCTCATCCACCATCAAAAGATGAAGCTTTTCCGCCCCTTCCTCCTGATGGAGTGCACTGATCAGCATACCGCAGGAATCAATGCCCATCATCTTCCTCGGCGGCAGGTTGGTAATGGCGATCAGCGTTTTCCCAACCAACTCTTCCGGTTCATAATATTCATGGATGCCGCTCAGGATCACGCGATCTGTACCCGTTCCGTCATCCAGGACAAATTTCAACAGCTTCTTGCTCTTCGGTACCGCCTCGCAGGCCAAAACTTTCACTACCCTAAAATCAGATCTGCTGAACGTCTCAAAATCCACAAAATCCTGGAACAGGGGTTCGATCTTCACCTTGGAAAAATCGATCGCCGCAGGAACTTTTTCCGCTTCTTTTCCTGCTGCAGCCGCAACATCATTCCGGCTCGCCCCCCGCTTCGGGTCCAGCGGTTTCAATGTGGGGAACAGCAGCACGTCACGAATGCTTGCCGCATCCGTCAGGAACATACACAACCGGTCAATGCCAATCCCCATGCCGCCGGTCGGTGGCATCCCATATTCCAATGCCCGCAGAAAATCTTCATCGGTCTCATTTGCTTCCTCATCGCCCTGAGCACGCAGCTCCATCTGGCGCTGGAAGCGTTCCCGTTGATCGATCGGGTCATTAAGTTCAGAATAGGCATTCGCCAGCTCGCGGCCGTAAATGAACGCTTCAAAACGATAGACCAGCTCCGGTGCATCATGCTTGCGCTTAACCAACGGAGAAACCTCAATCGGATAATCCATGACAAAAGTGGGCTGAATCAGATTATGCTCCACCTTTTCCTCAAAGAATAGATTGATGATATCCCCACGCGTCGCGGTATCTGCAAATTCCAGACCAGCAGCAGAAGCAGCTGCACGCGCCTCTGCATTTGTAAGGATAGCGTCAAAATCCACACCGGCATATTCGCGGATCGCGTCAAACATGGTAATACGCCGCCAGGGGGCAGCCAGTGAGATCTCCTCCCCCTGATAGCTAACGGTATCCGTGCCCAGAACTTCCCGCGCCACACTGGAAACCATATTCTCGCACAGCTCCATCATGCCGTGGTAATCGCTGAACGCCTGGTATAATTCCAGCAAAGTAAATTCCGGATTATGCCGGATATCGATACCCTCATTGCGGAACACGCGACCGATCTCATAAACGCGCTCCAACCCGCCGACGATCAGCCGCTTCAGATGCAGCTCCAGCGCGATGCGCATATAAAGATCAATATCGAGCGCATTATGATGCGTAATGAACGGGCGCGCCGCCGCGCCGCCGGCAATATTGTGCAAAACCGGCGTCTCCACTTCCAGAAAGCCCAGGTTATCCAGATAATTCCGAATGCCACGGATGATGCGGCTGCGCACAATAAACGCGTCTTTCACCTCGCGGTTCATGATCAGATCCAGATAACGCTGCCGGTAGCGCAGCTCTACATCCTGCAGGCCATGAAACTTTTCCGGCAAGGGCCGCAGGCTTTTCGTCAGGAAGGTCAGCTCCTTTGCCTTGACCGATATCTCGCCACGATGCGTGCGGAACACCTCACCGCGTACACCAACGATATCACCGATATCCCACAGCTTGAAGAGACTGTAGGCTTCCTCCCCCACCTCGTCTTCGCGCACATAAATCTGGATCTGTCCGGAAGGGTCAGCAATCACGATAAAGCTGGCCTTGCCATGCCCACGAATCGCCATCACCCGGCCGGCGACCACGGCTTCCAGCCCTTCCAGCTGCGTGAACCCATCCAAAATTTCTTGCGCGGTATGGGTACGCGCAAAACGGTGGCCATAGGGGTCCACGCCGTGCGCGGCCAACTCCTTCATCTTTGCCAGGCGCACCTGCATCTGTTCATTCATCTCAAATTCCGCCACTTGTTTCACTCCTGTATCTGCTATTTCTGAATGGAAAGGACGCGCAGATGAATATTGCCGGAAGGAACGGCCACATCAAACTCGTCCCCCACGGCATGACCAAGCACTGCCGCACCGATCGGACTTTCGTTGGATATTTTGCTTTCAAACGGATTTGCTTCCACACTGCCCACAATCTGAAAATGCATCTCTTCCCCGCTTGCTGTATTCAACACCGTAACATGCGAGTACTCCGAGACCACATCGACATTAACATTTTCATCATCAATGATGCGGGCATTTTTCAGCATTTTCTCCAGGTTGAGGATCTCACCTTCGATGAAAGCCTGCTCGTTTTTGGCATCCTCATATTCGGAGTTTTCGCTGATATCGCCGAACTCGATGGCCTGCTTGATCCGCGCCGCAACCTCGCGGCGACGCACGGTCTTCAGGTTTTCCAATTCCTCTTCTTTCTGCCGCAGACCTTCTTTGGTCATCAGCACATCCTGTTCACTCATGCTATTGCCACCTTTCGGTTGAGATACGATCCTCTATTTAACCTGTTTATTTTATGCTGTCGCGATAGATTTGTCAAGCATTTGCATCATTGCCCAGTCCCTAAGACGATCGCACTAACTGTGTACAGACGGCGCGAAATGACATCCGCAGCCGCAAGGGACGCATTTTTGAGGCCATCATCCAAGCAATAAACTATGCTGTTTCTCATATAAATAATCTGCTCTGCATCACGCTTTGTTTTGTCTATATTAATGCAATAAACAGGGGAGATTATTTTCTTTCTCCGTTTTGTTGAATATATATTATGCAGAATATATTTGCAGAATAAATATAGTTAACTCTAAATAAAGGGGTAGATTGTAAAAACTTCAGCTTGTACTCCAGTAAGCTTAATTTGTTATACTATTCTTTGTAACGAGATTCTTGTGGATGATCAAGGTTCGGAAAGAAGGTGAAACCGC
>CALXRV010000060.1 GCA_944390945.1 uncultured Clostridia bacterium | reverse complement strand
GCGTTTGATATAATATTCCAGCGTCTCGCGCCGCGCGCCGGGCCGGGCGGCAGAAATCGTATCCGCAGCCTGCACCAACGCTGCCTCCAGCGAAGCGATTTCCACATCGCCATGATGTGCCATGATCGCATGCACGACCTCTGGGCTTTCCTTATATTTACGCGCGATATCCGCGCCAATCTGCGTATGCGAGCCTTCCACTTCATGATCGATTGCCTTGCCAATATCATGCAGCAAGCCGGCACGTTTGGCTAAAGTAATATCTGCGCCCAGTTCTGCAGCCATCACCCCGGCAAGATGCGCCACTTCGATCGAGTGCTTGAGTACATTCTGCCCATAACTGGTGCGGAATTTCAGACGCCCCAGCAACTTGATCAGCTCGCTGTGCAGGCCGTGCACATTGGTATCAAATGTCGCCTGTTCGCCCTCTTCCCAAATGCGCTGCTCCACTTCTTTGCGGGACTTTTCAACCATCTCTTCGATGCGCCCCGGTTGGATACGGCCATCCAGGATCAGCTTTTCCAGCGCCACGCGGGCAATTTCGCGCCGCACCGGGTCAAAACCGGAAAGAATAACCGCTTCCGGCGTATCGTCGATGATCAGATCGATACCCGTCAGCGTTTCCAATGTACGGATATTGCGCCCTTCACGGCCAATAATGCGGCCTTTCATCTCTTCATTTGGCAAAGCCACTACCGATACGGTCGTTTCTGCCACATGATCTGCAGCCACACGCTGGATCGCTGCCGCCACGATTTCCCGCGCGCGTTTTTCGCCCTCTTCGCGCGCAGTATTTTCGATATCGCGCACCATGATAGCGGCTTCATGCTTCACTTCATCCTCTATGCTGTTCAGCAGCACCTGCTTGGCTTCGGTTACGGTCAAGCCGGAAACCTCTTCCAGCTCCTGCAGCTTCTGCTGCTGCAACTCCGTCACTTTAGCCCGACGCATTTCCACTTCCGCGTCCTTTTTACGGATCGCCTCTTCTTTTTTCTCAATGCCCTCCAGTTTGCGATCGATATCCTCTTCTTTTTTCTGCAGGCGTTTTTCCTGCCGCACCAATTCGCTGTGCCGCTCCTTATTCTCACGGTCAGCCTCGCTGCGCAGGCGATGTATCTCTTCTTTCGCTTCGATCAACGCCTCTTTTTTTCTGGTCTCACTCTCTTTTTTGGCATCGATCAATATCTTTGCCGCAGCCTCTTCCGCGGATTTGATCTTCGCTTCAGCCAGGTTTTTTCTTATCAAATAACCAGCAAGCAAACCGCCGACCAAAGTCAGCAGCGCAATCAGGATCACCCAACCCAAATGCATTCTCACACCTCCTATATTTTCTCAGCGCAAACCGCTGGTAAAAAAGAAAATCGAGTATAAAACTCGATTTTGAATCCCTTATAGATGAAGCCAATCCGGAGCCTCTACCCGAAAAAAGACATATATATCTCTGCACATAAAACAGAGCATGGCAAAGCCAGATATATACTGATCCGCCTCAGTTTCATCTATAATCCAGAATTCAGTAATGAATCCAAAATAAAGTCTTAACAGTAATATTTTAATATAGTTGCCATAGCCTGTCAAGATGATATTTGCCAGCCCGGTCTGGATTTCCGCGACATTTATCGGCATTCTGCTGCTGCTAAGGCAAGTCAGGATGCCCGGCAGGCAAGCGCATACCAGGCCTACTCTTCTTCAGACACTGCCGCAGCTGCTGCCCGTATTGCCTCATATACATCGCCGGGCGGAAAACCATGGGCTAACCAACGCCGCTGTAAAGATTGCAGCCGCCGCTGCCTTGCCTGCGCATCTGGCAACCGTGTCAACTCTGCCGCCGCCGCTTCTGCCAGGCTGGTCAAGAGCTGTTTTTCCGTCTCTGCATCAAATTCTTCCTGCAGCGCCTGTTCTACTACAGCAGTATCCACGCCTAAGCTGTACAATTCTGCCCGGATCGCACTACGGCCGCGCCGATTAAAATCACGGCGCTGCCGTACCCGGCTGGCGGCAAAACGCGCCTCGCAAAGGTAGCCCTGTTCCCGCAAACGCATCAACGTTTCCTCCACTACAGCTGGCTCTGCGCCGCGCCGCAGCAAACGTTCTGCCAATTCCTGCTCGCCATACTCCCGCCGCGCAAGATAGCGCAGGGCAGCAGGATACACCTCTCCCTGCTGCCCTGCCAAATCTTGCTTTCCTCTGCCGCCAGCCATCGTTTATGCCTCCGGCTGCTCTGCTGTCTCAGTTGCTTCCGGCATGCCGATCTCCAGCATCGGCTCAGTAGCCCCGGCTGCTTTGGCGCGGATCTTCGCTTCGATCTCATCCATCACCGCGGGGTTGGCCATCAAATAATCCTTGGCATTCTCCCGGCCTTGCCCAATCCGCTCGCCTTGATAGCTGAACCAGGAACCGGCCTTGTCAATCAGCTTCATCTCCACGCCGATATCAAGAATATTGCCGGCTGTCGAAATGCCTTTACCATACATAATATCAAATTCCGCCTGCTTGAAAGGCGGTGCTACCTTGTTCTTCACCACTTTTACTTTCGTGCGGCTGCCAACCATTTCCGAACCGTTTTTGATCACATCCGCCCGCCGCACTTCAATGCGTACAGAAGCATAAAATTTCAATGCCCGCCCGCCGGAAGTCGTCTCCGGGTTACCGAACATCACGCCAACCTTTTCACGAATCTGATTGATGAAAATAAAGCAAACATTTGATTTTGCCACTGCGCCGGTCAGCTTCCGCAGCGCCTGCGACATCAGGCGCGCCTGCAGGCCAACATGCGCATCGCCCATTTCCCCTTCCAGCTCCTGCCGCGGAACAAGGGCCGCCACACTGTCCACCACAATCACATCAAGCGCGCCGGAGCGCACCAGCGCTTCCGCAATCTCCAGTGCTTGCTCGCCGGTATCTGGCTGCGAAATCAGCAATTCGTCAATATTCACACCAAGATTCTTTGCATAAACCGGGTCCAGGGCATGTTCCGCATCGATAAAAGCTGCCATACCGCCGGCTTTCTGCGCCTGCGCCACAATATGCAGCGCCACAGTTGTTTTACCGGAAGATTCCGGACCATATATCTCCACAACACGGCCACGCGGCACACCGCCGACGCCCAATGCCAAATCCAGCGCCAGCGACCCGGTGGGGATGACGTCAACTGTAGTGATACCGGAACTGCCCAGCTTCATCACCGAACCCTTGCCGAACTGCTTTTCGATCTGCGCCAGTGCAGCGTCTAATGCAGCCAGTTTATCCTTATCATTCATCGTGATGCCCTCCCCGTTTTACCAAACATATGTTCGATAAATATTATACCTGATTTCTCCCGCTTTGGCAATACCCTGAAAAAATTTCTATCCCTACCAAGAATGTTATCACAGTTGCCGGTAAAATACGGCCCAGCGCCGCAAAGCGCCAGGCCTGTCCCGATTATCCTGCTGTTTACAGATAATCATCCTTCAAATTCAAATAGCCGGCTGCATGTGCGATGCGCTCCTGCTCGCTCTCCGCTGCCAGCGTGCGCACCACCTTTCCTGGCACACCCATCACCAGGGAAAGCGGCGGGATAATGCTGCGTGGCGCCACCACCGCCCCGGCTCCGATCACGCTGCCATGGCCGATATGGCTGTTATCCAACACGACCGCGCCCATGCCGATCAGACAATCCCGCTCGATATACGCGCCATGGATGATCGCGCCATGGCCTACCGTCACATTCTCTTCCAGGATCACCGGCAGCGCATGACAACCATGCAAAACACAGTTGTCCTGAATATTGCTGCGCGCACCAATCACGATCTCTGCCACATCACCGCGCAGGGTGGCATTATACCACACCGAGCTCTCATCTGCCAGCCGCACATCGCCGATCACGCTCGCGCTTTCCGCAACGAATACCTGCTCGCCAATCTGCGGCGAAATGCCCTTATAGTCCTGAAGCATCAAATATCCGCCTCCCAGCCATACGGCGCAGTCAGCTCCGCCATCATCTGCTGTTTCAAGGCGCAGACACGATCAGCCAGGTCTGCCAACGGCACTTCAAACACCTCGCCGCTTGCACGCACCTTCACCTCAGCCAGACCGGTCTCATGGCATTTTTTGCCCATCACCACACGCAGTGGAAAGCCCAGCAAATCACCGTCATTGAATTTTACCCCCGGCCGTTCTTTCCGATCGTCCAGCAGCGTCTCTACACCGCGCTGCTGCAATTCGCGGTAAAGTTTTTCCGCCTCTGCCATCAACCAGTCATCCTTGTCATTGACCGGTACGATCTCTACTTCAAACGGTGCAACAGACATTGGCCAGATAATGCCATGCGCATCATGATGCTGTTCGATGATCGCTGCCATCGTACGACCAACGCCGATGCCATAGCAACCCATCACCATATCATGCTCGTCCCCGTTTTCATCAACATAGCGTGCGCCCAGTTTTTCACTGTATTTCGTATGCAGCTTGAAGATCTGCCCCACTTCGATGCCGCGCGCCAGATCGAGCGGTGCGCCGCAGACCGGGCACTTGGCCCCTTTTTCCACCAGCGCGATATCTGCCGTCACATCGATACGATAATCCCCGCGTTGATAATTGACATTGAGCAGATGATAATCCTTGCGGCCGTCGCCACATTCATGGTTGACCATCAGCGGTACTTCACGATCCGCCACCACCTTGATCTCACTGCGCAAGCCGACCGGACCGCAATATCCAGGCTCCATCCCCATCGCGCGCACTTCGTCATCATTGGCAAAACCCAGCTCGTAGCAACCAAGCGTATTCTGCAGTTTGATCTCGTTCACTTGCCGGTCGCCACGGATCAACACCACCACCGGCTGCCCGTCCGCCATATAGCAAAGCGTTTTCACCGTGCGCTCAGCCGGCACCTTGAGCAGGCGCGCCAGGTCTTCCACCGTTTTGCAGTCCGGTGTCCATACCGTCTCGATCTCGCGGAATTCTTCCCCTACGCCGGTCGGCACAGGCTCCACTGCCGCAATCTCATCCGTCGCCGCATAATCACAACTATGGCAGAAAAGGATCGCACTTTCCCCCACTTCGGAAAGCGCCATGAATTCATGGCTGCCGCTGCCGCCGATCGCACCGCTGTCTGCAGCCACCGGGCGATAATGCAGTCCGCAGCGGCTGAAAATATTATGATAAGCATGCGCCATCTTTTCATAACTGACGCTAAGGCCTTCTTCATCGCGATCAAAAGAATAGCAGTCCTTCATCACAAATTCGCGGCAACGCATCACGCCGAAACGCGGCCGGCGCTCATCGCGAAATTTCGTCTGAATCTGATAGACGAGCTGCGGCAGCTGCTTATAGGAACGAACATCCTGCCGCAGCATGCTGGTGATCACTTCCTCATGCGTTGGCGCCAACAGATAATCGCGCCCATGCCGGTCCTGCATACGCATCAGCTCTTTGCCATATACCTGCCAGCGGCCACTTTCCATCCACAGCTCTGCCGGATGCACTACCGGCATGAACAGTTCCTGCGCGCCCTGGCCATCCATCTCTTCCCGAATAATGCGTTCGATTTTTTTCAGCACGCGGTAACCGAGCGGCATATAAGTATAGATGCCCATCGATACCTTATGGATCAAACCAGCGCGCAGCATCAGCTGATGGCTGACGATCTCCGCCTCTGCCGGCGTTTCCCGCAATGTAGCAAATAAAAGCCTTGACATTCTCATCGTCGTTTCCTCCTGCAAATTGCCCGGCAGCGCCGCGCTTATCATCCCTCCGTCGTCAGCTCACGCACGCGGCGGATAAATTCTTCAAACAGATCGGCCTGATCAAAATAGCCCACCTTTTCCCCATGGCGGAAAATCAAACCGCCATCCGCACCGCAGGCCAGGCCGATATCTGCGTCTGCTGCCTCGCCCGGGCCGTTGACCGCACAGCCCATCACCGCCACCTTCAGCGGCTTTGCTGGCGTGATGTCCATCAGGGCAGCCTCTACCCGCTGCGCCAGGCTGATCAAATCCACCTTTGTCCGGCCGCAGGTCGGACAGGAAACAAATTCCCAGCCCCATGGCCGCAAGCCCAGCATGGAGAGGATCTCCCGTCCCAATGCCGCCTCACGGCAGGGGTCATCCGTCAGGCTGACGCGCAACGTATCCCCAATGCCTTCCAGCAGCAGTACGCCCAGGCCCAGCGCAGTCTTGACACTGCCGCGATAAAGCGTGCCGGTCTCCGTCACCCCGATATGCAGCGGATAATCCGTCAATCCGCTGATCGTGCGGTAAGCGTCCACCATTACCGGTACGCTGGAGGCTTTCAGCGCAATCTTGATCGCATGAAAGCCATTATCCTCCAGCAGCTCCACATGTCGCAGTGCTGCTTCCACCAATGCGTCAGCCGTTACGCCATGATGTTTGTCCAGCAGATCCGCTGGCAGTGAACCGCCATTAACGCCGACGCGGATCGGAATGCCGGCTGCTTTGGCTGCCAAAGCCACCTGGCGCACGCGCTCGGCGCTGCCAATATTGCCAGGATTGATACGCAGACCATGCATTCCGGCACGGATCGCAGCCAGGGCCAGGCGGTAGTCAAAATGGATATCCGCCACCAGAGGCAGCGGGCTTTGCCTGAGAATAGCCGGCAAGGCATCCGCTGCTTCCTGGTCCGGCACTGCCAGCCGGCCGATCTCTGCACCAGCTGCCTGCAAAGCATGCAGCTGTGCCAGCGTAGCTGCCACATCAGCCGTATTGGTATTGCACATCGACTGGACGGAGACCGGATTACCGCCGCCGATCTTTACCTCGCCGATCGTAACGATCTTCGTCCGTTTTCGTTCATATCCCTTCATCATATCTCCCTCGATTTCAGGAAGTGACTAGCCGTACGATATCCTGATAGGTGACAACGAGCATCAGCCCCAGAAGCAGAAGCAAGCCGACAAAATGCACCATTCCCTCGCGCTCCCGCTTGATCGGCTTGCCGCGTACGCCCTCGATGCAGAGAAAGACAATGCGGCTGCCATCCAGCGCCGGCAAGGGCAACAGATTGACCAGGCCGAGGTTCAGCGACAGGAAGCCGGTAAAACTAACCAGCGATTTCCATCCTGCCTCAGTATAAACGCCGATCATGTTGACGATACCGACCGGCCCGCTGACATCCGGCGCTACCGAGCCTGCAATCATGCCGACGATCGCGCTGACCAGCGCCTGTAGCAGATAAAAGGACTGCAGAAAACCATTGCGCACAGCGACAAAAATATTCTCCCGCGCCTGATAGGCCTGGATGCCGATCAACCAACGGTCCAGTTCCGCATCATATACCGGCGTCAAAATCGTCGTCAGCGTCTCGCCATCGCGCTCTAGGGTCAGCGTGAGCGCCTGCCCCGCTTCGCCCCGGTTCACCGCTTCCCCGATATCTTCCCAGTCGGCAATCTCCTCACCGTTGATCTCCACGATACGGTCACCATATTCCAAACCGGCAACTGCAGCCGGCGAATCTGCCGTCACCCGGCCCACCAGATTTTCCGGTGAATTATAAGTGCTGAATACGATGACAAAAAGCAAGATCGCGGTAAGAAAATTCATCAGCGGCCCGGCAGCAACAATCAGGATGCGCTGCCAGACCTTCTTATTGCAAAATGCACGCGGATTCTCGCTGTCCTCGTCCTCCCCCACCATTTTGCACCAACCGCCGATCGGCAGCAGGCGCAGCGTATACTGTGTTTCTTTTCCCTGCCATTTCAGTAACCGCGGCCCCATACCCAGACTGAAATCCTCCACATATACGCCGCAGGCCTTTGCCGCAATGAAGTGGCCAAATTCATGGCTCAGGATCAATAGACAAAATACCAGGATCGCTGCGATTGCAGTCAAAATGTTTCCCTCCTATAAATTCCCGCGCCGCCTGCCGGCCTGCCGCATCAGCTGCAAATACATCCTCCGCTGTTACGACCGGTGCTGCGCGATGCAGCGCGCTCAATTCGCCCAATGCCTCCGCGATGACGGGAAAGGCGATTTTCTCCTGCAAAAAGGCTGCTACTAATACTTCGTTCGCGCCATTAAGATAAGCCGGCGCATCTCCTCCCGTTTCACCGGCACGGCGGAAAAGATGAAGCGCAGGAAAGCGCAGGTCATCCGGCTGACGAAAATGCAGCGCACCCACAGCTGCCAGATCCGGCGCTGCCACCCCGCCTGCAGGACGCTCGCCGCCCAGCAGCGCATATTGAATCGGCAAACGCATATCCGGCAAGCCAAGCTGCGCTTTGACGCTGCCGTCACGAAACACCACCAGCGAATGGACGATGCTTTCCGGGTGCACCAGCACGTCGATTTGCGCATAGGGCATGTCAAACAGCCAATGCGCTTCGATCACCTCCAGGCCCTTGTTGACCATAGTCGCACAATCGATGGTGATCTTTGCGCCCATACGCCAATTCGGATGCCGCAGCGCCTGCTCCGGTGTAGCTTGCGCCAGCTCTGCCGCACTTTTATCGCGGAAAGCGCCACCGCTCGCCGTCAGGATCAGCCGCGCAGCTTCTTGCCTGCATTCGCCGCGCAAGCATTGCCAGAGCGCGGCATGCTCACTATCCACCGGATTCAGGGTCAGCCCCCGGGCACGGATTTGCGGCATGACCAGGCTGCCTGCGGCAACCAGCGATTCCTTATTCGCCAGCGCGATTGCCTTTTCAGCCGCGATCGCCGCCAATAAAGGCGGCAGGCCGGCCAGTCCGGAAATCGCAGCCAGCACCATATCTGCCTCTGCCAGCGTAGCAGCGGCAACCAGACCTTCCGCACCAGCGGCAACCGCAATGCCGCTGCCGGCCAATGCTTCGCGCAGCGGCACATAACAGCTTTCCTCCGCCACCGCCACCAACAGCGGCCGGTAACGCAGCGCTGCCGTGGCCAGAAAACGCCAATCATTACCCGCTGTCATCGCCACGACCTGTATCCGTGTCGGCAGCTGATCCACCACCTGCAGCGCCTGTCGGCCGATTGAACCGCTGGCACCCAAGATCGATAAACGCAACATAGTCTCTCATCCCACAGCGGACGAACAGCGAATTAAGCCGCTATCCGCATCATTTTTTCTCTGTTTTTTCCTTTTGCTCTTTTGCCGGGCTTTCCCCGATTTCCAGCGGCTTCCGGGCTTCCGCATCCGACGGCGTTTGTTCCGCCGCAAGCGTGCCTTTGCGGTAACTGCGCCAGGCAGCCATGCCGATCGCCAATACGATCGGGCCGAGGATCAAGCCAACCAGGCCGAACATACGCATACCGATAAAGATCGCAGCCAGCGTGGCCAACGGATGCAGGCCAACACGATCACCGACGATCTTCGGCTCCAAAATATTCCGGCTGATCGTTGTTGTGGCATAGATGATGATCAACCCCACGCCGCTGATAAAATCACCCGTGATCAGGCTCCAGGCCGCCCAGGGCACAATCAGCGTGCCTGGACCGAGAATCGGGATAATATCCATCACGCCGGTGAACAGCCCCATCACCAGCGGGCTTTGTGCACCGATGATCGTAAAACCGATGATGCAGATACAGATCGAAATGAAAACCAGCAATGCCTGCGCGCGCACATAGCCGCCTACCACATTCGACATACTGTCATAGGTGCGTTGCACCCGTACACGGCGATGCCGGGGGAAGATTCGCAACAGGGCATTGCGCACGACCTCCTCTTCACGGCACCAGTAAAAGGTGGCGACCAAAGTCACCAGCACCCAGATGAATACGCCCGGCGTGCCGGAAATGACGGAAACCGTTGTACTGAACAAAACATCCAGCCCCTGCCGCGCCAAACCACCTGCCATATTCTCCAGGCGCCCAAACAGTTTGGTCAGGGATTCATCGTTCAATTCCAGCCGCTCATAAATATCGCTCAAATAATTGAGCAATTTACCCGTATAGACTTCCACATCATGAACATACAGCGAAAAATCCGCCACCACATCGCCAACCACCGCAACAACAAGCCAAACCATCAAAACAACCACAACCAGCAATAACAGCAGCATGATCAACACGGCGAGCGAAGGCGGAAAATGCAGTTTCCGCACCAGAAGGCGCGTCAGCGGCCGCGTGATCACCGCCACCAACCAGGCGATGATAAACGGCGAACTCAACACACCAAGCGTGCGTACCACTTTCCCCAGCCAATAAACTCCCTTTTCAAAAAAAAGCACAAATGTGGCGCAGACAAGCAGCGCGATTGCAGCAATGATCAGCCAGGAAATCAAATTCTCTTTTGATGGTTTCCGCATAATCCTACCTCCGGAGCATCTTCAGCAACAGATACATGAACATGGAAGCAAACAAAATGCTGTCAAAACGGTCTAACACACCGCCATGGCCGGGCAGCAGTTTACCGCTGTCCTTAACCCCAGCCAGCCTTTTGGCATGGCTTTCAATCAAATCACCCACCTGGCCCAGCACAGAAATCAGCAGGCTGACCGCAAATGCTGCCATAAAGTTTATGCCCATTACAACCGCGGCATAACCGCTACCCAATACGATTGCCGCCACAATACCCGCCACCGCACCTTCCACAGTCTTATGCGGACTGATCGTAGGCGCCAGCTTATGCCGGCCAAACCGGCGGCCGTATTCATAAGCCGCAATATCCGTGCTCCAAATCACGATCAACAGCCAGGCTGTGCCTTCCTCCACACGCACGCCATAAAACGCGAGAAAACCCGCTGCAATATAAACCAAACCGCAAAGATACCACATCGCCGGTTGACGCATCCGCGTCGTCTGCAACAGCCGGCAGTATTCATAGCCGCCGATCAACCCCAACAGAACCAGAAGACCAGCCAGCCAAGCGCCGCCCAGCCAAAGAAAAAGCAGCAGAAACGGCAGACCGATCGCTGCCGTGATCACCCGTTGTTTTTCAGAACTCATGCATGCCCCTCCCATTCCGCCTTCGTTTAGCGTTTGACTGCACCGAAACGGCGATCCCGTTTCTGATATTCCAAAATCGCAGCAAGCAAATCGCGCTTACCAAAATCCGGCCATAATTTATCACAAAAGTATAACTCGCTATACGCTCCTTGCCAAAGCAGGAAATTGCTGATGCGCAGCTCGCCGGAAGGGCGAATCAATAAATCCGGATCCGGCAGACCAGCCGTATCCAGCTGTGCGCTGATCTTTGCTTCGTCCACCTCCGCTGCCGTCAGCCTACCCGCCGCCGCCTCAGCAACCAAAGCCTGTACTGCACGCCGAAGTTCGTCACGACCGCCATAATTGACCGCCAGATTCAACTGCATCTCCTGGTAAGAAGCCGTCTCTGCCAAGGTTTCATCAAGCGCCCGCAGCACCTCAGCAGGCAGGCCGTCGCGGCGGCCGAGAAAGCCCAGCCTGATCTGCTGCTGCCGTAACAAAGAGCGCTCACTGTGCAGATATTCCACCAACAATCGCATCAGAAATCCGACTTCTTCCGCAGGTCGGCTCCAGTTCTCCGTAGAAAAAGCATACACGCTCAAGCAACCGATATGCAGTTCCCGGCAAAGCTCGGTTGCACGGCGCAAAGCTTCGGCGCCAGCTTTATGCCCGGCAGAACGCGGCAGATGGCGCCGGGTTGCCCAACGGCCATTACCATCCATAATCACCGCAATATGTCGCGGCAGACGCGTCGGATCCAGCTGGGCCAGCAAATCATCATAGCGTTCTGGCTTCATCTTTCCACCCTTCCGCACCAGGGCAGGCATTCCTGCCCAGCGTATAAATAAATCTAGCATATATTATGGCATAAAACCAGGGAAAGGTCAATTTAAGATATTTGAAAATCCAGAGCCGCCCCATGTATAGCGCCCCATGTATAGCATAGAAAACGGCATGGCTATTCGCCATGCCGTTTCCAAAAGCGATAAATTTGCTCACGCTACCAGCTTATGCTGGGAAAAGCAAAATTACTTCTCAACGATAGCGCCAACCGGGCAAGCATCAACACAAGCGCCGCATTCGAGGCACTCATCGCCGATCACATAGATATCGCCCTCAGCGATCGCGCCAGCCGGGCATTCACCCGCGCAAGTACCGCAAGCCACGCAGGAATCCGTGATTACGTATGCCATGAACTACACCTCCTCACAATATTCTATCAATCATGTAAACATCGAAATACCGTCTGTCGATGAAACCAAAATAATATTCGCTATACCTCCATGATCTCCTTCTCTTTCTGCGATAATATTTCATCTACCCGTTTGATGAATTTATCGGTCAGTTTCTGAATATCATCAAGGCCTTTTTTGACTTCATCTTCCGAAGCTTCCTTCGACTTTTCCAGCGCTTTCACGCTGTCATTCACGTCACGGCGGATGTTGCGCACCGCAACCTTGGCATCCTCCGCCTTTTTGCCACATTGTTTGACGATCTCGCGGCGACGCTCTTCCGTCAGCGTCGGCACCGCCAGGCGAATGACTGTACCATCATTGTTCGGTGTGATGCCCAGATCGGATTTTAGGATCGCCTTTTCAATCGTGGACAACTGATTTTTGTCCCACGGCTGCACCACGATCAGACGCGGTTCCGGACAAGAGATATTCGCCATCTGGTTGATCGGCGTAGGCGTGCCGTAATACTCCGCTGTGATCTTATCAAGCAAAGCGGGCGTGGCGCGGCCTGCGCGCAGGGAAGCATAATCGCTGATCAGGATCTTTTCTACTTTTTCCATCCTGTCTTGGGCGTCGTCCAGCAAATCTTTAATCATTTTTGGCACCTCCAGATTTTCCCAACTGCAGAGCAGGGCGTCAGTCCAAAGTCGTACCGATATCCTCACCCAGCACCGCGCGCATCATATTCCCTTTTTCCATGATATTGAACACAACCAGCGGGATATGGTTGTCCCGGCAGAGCGAAGCCGCCGTGGAATCCATCACCTGCAATTCCCGGTTGAGCACATCCGAATACGTCAGATGCGCAAAGCGCCTGGCTTCCGGATGCGTCACCGGATCTGCATCATATACGCCATCAACCTTTTTCGCCATCAGGATCACATCGGCATGGATCTCCGCCGCACGCAGCGCAGCAGCCGTGTCCGTCGAGAAATAGGGATTACCGCTGCCGGCGGCAAAAATCACCACGCGCCCCTTTTCCAGATGACGCATTGCGCGCAGGCGGATATACGGCTCGCAGATCTGGCGCATGGAGATGGCGGACTGCACACGGCACACCACACCCGCCTGTTCGATCGCATCCGCCAGTGCCAGCGAATTGATCACCGTCGCCAGCATGCCCATATGGTCGGCAGTAGAGCGGTCCATGCCGTCAGCTGCGCCCTTGCGGCCGCGCCAAATATTGCCGCCGCCCACTACGATCGCCAGCTCAACACCCAGCTGGCTAATCTCCGCCACCTGGGCGGCGATATCATCAATCGTCGGCTGATCAAGGCCAAAGCCGGCGCTGCCAGCCAGGCTTTCTCCGCTGATCTTCAGGATACATCTGTGATATTTCGGCTCCATCGGCATACCCTTCGCTGAATGATACCGCTTAGCACTGCTTGCTCATCGCAGCAACTTCTTCCGCCAAATTGCTTTGTTTCTTTTCAATCCCCTCGCCCACCTGGTAGCGGACAAAACGACGCACGGAGATGTTTTCACCAATGGTAGCGATCTTATCCGTGATCACCTGCTGTACGGTCTTGTCATTGTCCTTGATATAAACCTGCTCCAGCAGGCAAACCTCTTTGTAAAACTTTTCGATACGGCCTTCCACGATGCGGTCGAGGATCTTTTCCGGCTTGCCGTCATTGATTGCAGCCTGGCGGGCAACATTGCGTTCGCGTTCCAAAACATCCTCCGGCACTTCTTCGCGGCGGACATATTCCGGGCTGGATGCAGCGATCTGCATCGCGATATCGCGGCAGAATTCTTTATATTCCGGCGTCTTGGCGACAAAGTCGGTCTCACAGTTGATCTCAACGAGCACGCCGATACGCCCACCGCCATGAATATAGCTTTCCACCAGACCTTCGGCAGCGATACGGCCAGCTTTTTTGGCCGCGGCAGCCAAACCCTTTTCACGCAGCAGGTCGATCGCCTTTTCCGTGTCGCCGTTTGCTTCGGTCAGCGCCTTTTTGCAGTCCATCATGCCAGCGCCGGTTCTTTCGCGCAGATTCTTTACGTCTTGAGCGGTAAATTCAGCCATTTGCTATATCCTCCTCAAATTCTCGATTCTTCCGTGCGCATCCGCGCATATTATTCGCCAGCAGTTTCCGCAGCAGGCTCCGCCTGTACCGCAACTTCTTCCGGCTCTGTTGCTTCTTCAGCGGGCGCCTCGGCTGCTGCGGCGGCAGCGGCATCGGCACCCTGGCGGCCCTCGATCACCGCATCCGCCATCTTAGCAGAAAGCAGCTTGACCGCACGGATAGCATCATCATTGCCAGGGATAACATAATCGATCTCATCCGGATCGCAGTTCGTATCCACGATGGCCACGATCGGAATCTTCAGCAGACGCGCCTCTGCCACTGCGATGCGCTCCTTGCGCGGATCGACGACGAACATTGCGCCCGGCAGCTTATTCATGTCCTTGATGCCGCCCAGGAAGCGTTCCAGCTTTTCCTTCTTACCCTTAAGCATGGCAACTTCCTTCTTCGGCAGCACTTCAAAAGTGCCGTCCGCCTCCATACGTTCCAAATCGCGCAGGTAATTAATACGGCTCTGGATCGTCTTGAAGTTTGTCAGCATGCCGCCCAGCCAACGCTCATTGACGTAGAACTGGCCGCAGCGTTCCGCCTCTTCCTTGATGGAATCCTGTGCCTGCTTCTTCGTACCGACAAAAAGCACGCTCTTGCCTTCCGCAGCCACGCTCTTCATGAACTGGTAGGCCTCGTCCACCTTGTGCACGGTTTTTTGCAGGTCGATAATATAGATGCCATTGCGTTCGGTGAAGATGTATTTGGCCATCTTCGGGTTCCAACGCCGGGTCTGATGCCCGAAATGCACGCCTGCTTCCAGAAGCTGTTTCATCGAGATTACTGCCATTTTCTTTCCTCCTAAATGTTTTGTTTTTTCAATACCCTCCGCCGTTTCGAAGCCTGCTCACCGTTTCCAGCAACGAACAGGCCATCCGCGACGTGCGTATTTGGTCAAACTGAACCATCACATATCATAACAAAAAACGCCTGCAAATGCAAGCGTTTTTTGCTTTCGTCTGCGTAACGGCTCTGCTAGAGGATAAAGCGGCTCAGATCTTCATCCTGTGCGATGCCCGCCAGCTTATCTTCGATATAAGCGCGGTCGATCTCGATCTCGCCCACGGCAGCTTCCGGCGCATCGTAGAGCAGATCTTCCAACACCTTTTCCAAAATCGTGTGCAGGCGGCGTGCGCCGATATTTTCCGTATTGCGGTTGACACGATCCGCCGTTTCCGCCAGCGCATCAATGCCGTCGTCGGTGAAGCGGACATGTACGCCATCCACGGCGAGCAGCGCGCAATACTGGTCGATCAGCGAATTTTCCGGCTCCAGCAGAATACGGCGCAGATCCTCCTTGCTCAGGTTTTCCAGTTCCACCCGGATCGGGAAGCGGCCCTGCAGCTCAGGGATCAGATCGCTCGGTTTAGACATCGAAAAAGCACCCGCAGCGATGAACAGGATATGGTCGCTCTTGACCGGCCCGTACTTCGTCATCACCGTACAGCCTTCCACAATAGGCAAGATATCCCGTTGCACGCCGCCGCGGCTGACATCCGGCCCATGGCCACCCTCGCCGCCGGCAATTTTGTCGATTTCATCGAGGAAAACAATGCCGCTCTGTTCGGCACGTTCCACGCCCAGCCGGTTTACCTCGTCACCATCGATCAGTTTATCCGCCTCTTCCTGCGTCATAATACGCCGAGCCTCACGGATCTTCACCTTGCGCCGCTTCATTTTCTTCGGCATGATACTGCCGAGTATGCCCTGCATATCAATGCCCATCTCTTCCATGCCAAAACCGGCGTTCGGCCCCTGTTCTTCCACTTCAATCTCGATCAACTGATCGTCCAGCGCACCTTTCTGCAGCTGATCACGCAGCCAGACGCGGCGACGGCGAATCTCGTCGCGCTTGTTGCGCGCCTCCTCGCTATTATCCTCTGCTGTTTCCTGACGGACCGGGCCGCCGAAAATATTGCCGATCGCCGTACCGACACGACCGCTAGCGGGCAGGGGCTGCAGCATGTCAAGAATGCGCAGATCAGCCGCTGCCGCTGCCTGATCCTCCACCGCAGCAACCTTTTCCGCACGAACCATACGGATAGAAGTCTCGACCAGATCGCGAATGATTGATTCCACGTCGCGCCCCACATAACCGACTTCTGTAAATTTGGTTGCCTCCACCTTGATGAAAGGCGCCTGCACCAGCTTTGCCAGCCGGCGTGCGATTTCCGTCTTGCCAACGCCGGTCGGGCCGATCATGATGATATTTTTGGGAACAATCTCCTCCTGCAGTCTTTCGTCAAGCTGGCGGCGGCGGTAACGGTTGCGCACCACCACGGCCACACAGCGCTTGGCGTCGCTCTGGCCAACGATATGCCGGTCCAGTTCCGCAACGATCTGACGTGGGGTCAGCTCGCCGCTGGCAGGCAGCGCACGCTGTGTTTCATCCGCCATCTGAAAATTGATGTTTTGTTCTTCCATAGTTGCCTCCTTTATGGCAAACGCCTGCCGCATTTTTTACAGTAGATGAAATCCGCTGCTGCAGGTGCGCCGCAATACGGACAGAAACCGTCTTCCATCCCAGCTGCGCCCGCAGGCTGCATTTCCTCCTCTGCCGGCGCTTCCTGCTCCGCAGCCAGGTGCTGCGCCAGCGGGTCCGGTTCCGCTGCACTGTCCACAATATCCGCTACAGAATAGCGGTTTTTTCCGGTTGCGTTTTTATAATGATAGATCCCATTCACAATCGCCATGCCGACAAAGATCAGCCCAAACAGTGGAAAAAAAGCCGGCGCACCCATGCTGACCGCAGCGATGATCCAGATTACGCCGAAGATACCGGCGAATACCGATCCAGCAGCCCCCATCATGGAAGGGCCGCGCCCCGGCTTGATGCTTTTCATCTTTTTGCCTCCCCAATCCAGCTCTTTTCCTCAATCCAGCTCCAGAACGGTGATATGATGATTGGTATAAACGCAGATATCTGCTGCAATATGCAGCGCGCGTTCCGCAATCTCCGCCGCGCTGAGCGAATCATCACACTGCACGAAAGCGCGCGCCGCAGCCAGGGCATAATTGCCGCCGCTGCCGATCGCCGCAATATCATCATCCGGCTCCACCACCTCGCCATTGCCGGAGAGCACAAGCAGCTTATCCTGAGAAGCCACGATCAGCAAGGCCTCCAGCTGACGCAGGTATTTATCTGTCCGCCATTCCTTGGCCAGATCCACGGCTGCCCGTTCCAGGTTGCCATTGCACTTTTCCAGCCGCGCCTCAAATTTTTCAAACAGCGTAAAGGCATCGGCCACACTGCCGGCAAAGCCGGCGACCATCTGATCGTGGTACAGGCGCCGCACCTTGCGTGCACCATGCTTCATTACTGTGGATTGCCCCATCGTCACCTGTCCATCGCCTGCGATCGCCGTCTTACCGTTGCGGCGTACAGCGACGATCGTCGTTCCCCTCAATTCCGTCATCCTGATCCTCCTTTTCCAGTCGAACTATCGCATCGCCTTCCTTCCCCTGGCCTGCCAAACGGGCGCGTGGATGGGTGGCGTCGTAAACCTTTTGCAGATGGCTGCTGCTGACATGCGTATAGATCTGCGTCGTGGATACGTTTTCATGTCCAAGCAACTCCTGCACAGCGCGAATATCCGCGCCGTTATCCAGCAGATGGGTGGCAAAAGTATGCCGCAGGCTGTGCGGGCTGATGTGTTTGATCAGCGCTGCCTGCCGTACCGCCTGATCCAGGATATTGCCGTAGCTGCGCACGCTGAGCCTGCCGCCGCGCAGGTTGCAGAATAGCGGCATATCGTCTGCAGCAGACTGCCCTTCTTTCTCCCGTGCGGCGAGATAAGCGCGCAGCGCAGTGAGGGCGCGGCTGCCGATCGGGTCGATGCGCGGCTTCCCGCCTTTGCCATAGATGGAAAGATAGCCGCGCGCATAATCAACATCACCGCAATTCAATGCGGCCATCTCTGCCGCGCGCACACCTGTTGCATAAAACGTTTCCAAGATCGCCCTGTCGCGCAGTCCTTTCAGCGTCGTATCGTCCGGTGTATCCAAGACGGCGAGCAGCTCATCATAATAAAGAAATTTCGGCAGCGGTTTCTCCCGCTTGGGCAGCGGCAGCAGCCTAGCCGGATTTTCCTCAATCAACCGATCCCGCAAGAGAAAAGAACAAAAAGAACGCAGCGCAGCCAGATAACGCTGCATGCTGGAGCGGCTCAATTTGCGGTAGGTACGCAACATCCTGAGATAAGCGCGCATCGCCGTCAAATCCAGCTCTTGTGGCTGCAATGCGTCTATGCTCTCCTT
Organism: uncultured Clostridia bacterium; assembly: GCA_944390945.1. Classification (GTDB taxonomy): domain Bacteria; phylum Bacillota; class Dehalobacteriia; order UBA4068; family UBA4068; genus CALXSV01. The sequence goes on along the minus strand of CALXRV010000060.1, from coordinate 86,095 downwards.
TTCATGCAGGTCGCGCACAAAACCCAAAAAATCCAGCAGGTCGTGACGATAGGCTTTCAGCGTATGCGGCGAAGCGTTGCGCTCCACCTGCAGATAGCGAAAAAATTTGGCGAGCAGCTCTTCCATCTTATTTCCTCAGGCGCGGTAAAGCTGGGCATAAACGCCGCCCCGTGCCAACAGCTCCTCATGCGTCCCCTGCTCGGCGATACCTTGTTCAGTCAACACCCAGATCACCGTCGCATGGCGGATCGTACTCAGCCGATGCGCGATCGTGAACGTGGTGCGTCCGTGTGCAAGCCGTTCCAGCGAATCCTGAATCACGCGCTCCGATTCATTGTCCAGCGCGCTGGTCGCCTCGTCTAGAATCATGATCGGCGGATCCTTCAGAAAAGCGCGTGCGATCGAAAGCCGCTGTTTCTGTCCACCGGAAAGACGCACGCCGCGTTCACCAATATAGGTATCGTACCCTTCCGGCAAAGCCATGATGAACTCATGCGCATTCGCCCGCTTTGCTGCGGCGATAACCTCCTCGCGCGAGGACCCCGGCTTGCCATAACCGATATTCTCCGCTACCGTGCCGGCAAAAAGATAAACATCCTGCTGTACCATACCGATATTGGCGCGCAGCGATTTCTGCGTCAACTCCCGCACATCCTGCCCGTCAACGAGCACACGGCCAGCCGTCGCTTCATAAAAACGGGGGATCAGATTACACAGCGTCGTTTTTCCTGCGCCGGAAGGGCCGACCAACGCCACATTATCCCCTGGCCGAACATGCAAATTAATATCCTGCAACACCGGCATATCCGGCTCGTCCGGATAGGAAAAGCTGACATGCTCGAAACGAATATCGCCCTGCACGTCCTTCAGCTCTTTTGCATCCGGCGCATCCACGATCTCTGCCGGCGCATCCATCAGCTCCAAAAAGCGTTCGATACCGGTAGTCCCGCGCTGGAACTGCTCGGCGAATTCCACAATCCGCCGGATTGTGGTCAATAGCATTGAAACATAGAGCAGGGCCGCGACCAAATCCCCCGGCGTGATCCGTCCGGCGACCATATAGAATGCGCCCAACACGACCACGACAATATACATCACACCGTCAAATGTGCGCGTCGTCGTGTTCATGCCTGCCATCGCACGGTAGATCCGTTTTTTCAACAGCAGATAACGTTCGTTACCAACATCAAATTTTTCTTCTTCCAGCGGTTCATTGGCAAAGGATTTCACCACGCGAATGCCAAGCAGGCTATCCTCCACCCGTGCATTGATCTCGCCCACCTGCACGCGCAGTTCGCGCCAGGCGCGGCGCATCCTTTTATTGAAATAATTGACAATGACCAGCATCAGCGGCAAGGCAGCAAACAAGATCACCGCCATCGAAAGATCCATATTGGCGATGATGATAAAAGAAACGACGGCCTTGATCGCGGCGATCAGGAATTCTTCCGGGCAATGATGCGCAAATTCCGTGATCTCAAAAAGATCGCCGGTGATTCGCGCCATGATCTGCCCAACTTTCGTACTGCTATAATAAGAAAAGCTGAGCTGCTGCAGATGGCCGAAGAGCACATGCCGCATATCTGTCTCGATTTTTGCGCCCAGAATATGGCCGACCGCTGTCATATAGTATGCCGCCGCACTGTCGATGATGCGTAACAGCAGGTAGAGAAACCCGCAGCGCAGGATGACTTCTGTGGTCAGCGCGGAAAGGTTGCTTGCCCCTGTATCCGTGATAAAGCTGACGATCTTAGGCAAGGCCAATTCACAAAGCGTAGTCAGGCTGGCACAAAACAGATCAAGCGCTACCCACCATTTATATTTTTTGAAATACGGCAGAAAACGCCGCAGCAGAACGCTGGTCTTCACTCTGTTTCCCCCCTAAACCTGTCGATTGCCGCCAATGCGCGCGCCGCCAATGCAGCGTATTTTTCCTTTTTGCTCCGGAAACGCTGCCCCGTTGCAGGCATCAGGCCGAAATTGACATTCATCGGTTGATAATCCGCCTTTTCCGTCTGCGTAAAGGCAAGCAAGCTGCCCAGCGCGGTTTCACGCGGGAATACCGGCAACGGCTTGCCGCGCAGTTCACTGGCGGCAAAGATTCCAGCCATCAGGCCGGAAGCAGCGCTTTCCACATAACCCTCCACGCCGGTAATCTGGCCGGCAAAGCGGATGCGCGGCTCTGTTTTCAACCGCAGCGCACCATCAAGCAGCCGCGGTGCATGAAGATAAGTATTGCGGTGCATCGCACCATAACGTAGAAATTCTGCCTTTTGCAGACCGGGGATCATCCGGAACACGCGCTCCTGTTCCCCACGGCGCAGGCGTGTCTGAAACCCAACGAGATTATACATGCTGCCAGCCGCATTTTCCCGCCGCAACTGCACAACAGCATATGCCTCGCCGCCATTGGGCAGCGGCAGGCCGACCGGTTTCAGCGGGCCGAAGCGAATCGCATCTTCACCAAAACGCGCCATCGTCTCCAGCGGCATACAGCCGCTGAAATGCTTCTCTGTTTCAAAATCATGCAGCGGATACAGCTCCGCTGTTACCAATGCCTGGTAAAACGTCTGATACTGTTCAGCGTTGAACGGGCAGTTAAGGTAATCCCCGGCATCGCCCCGGCCATAGCGCGAGGCGAAAAAGGCGATATCCATATCTATGCTCGCCGCATCGACGATCGGCGCGATCGCATCATGAAAATACAGCTGCGTCGTACCGGTCAGGCTTGCGATGCGCGCGCTGAGCGCCGGAGAGGCAAGCGGCCCGGCTGCGATCAGCAGAGGGCCGGAAGGCAGCTCGTCCACCTCTCGCCGCTCCACTGTCAATGCGGGAAATGCACGCAGACGACGTTCCACCCAAGCAGAAAAAGCATGCCTATCCACGGCCAACGCACTGCCGGCCGGTACGCGCGTCGCATCTGCCGCCGCCAGAATCAGACTATCCAGCCGCCGCATCTCCTCTTTCAGCAAACCAACTGCATTTTCCAGCTGATCTGAACGTAGCGAATTGGAGCATACCAGTTCGGCAAAGCCACCGCCAGTATGCGCCGGTGTAAGCGTTGCCGGCCGCATCTCCAGCAGACGAACGGCGATGCCGCGACGCAGCAGCTGATATGCGGCCTCGCTGCCAGCCAGTCCTGCGCCAATAATTGTGATCTCGGGTATCCTCCTGCTTTCGTCTGCCAACGGTATAGCGCCCTGCCTTTCTCTGTCTTATTCATCTGCAGCGGTTTCTGCTTTTCTGGCCGCAGGTTTTTTCCGCGTTGTGCTGGAAGCCTTGCCATCCGCTGCCTTTTTCCCGGCCTGCGCGCCACCTTTTGCACGATTCTTTGCTGCAGTGTCAGTCTTTTTCTTCGTGGCGCCGCCGCTCTTGCCAGCGGTGGTGCTGCTCTTGCGGGATGTCTTGGCTGCATCGGTTTTTGCCGTGCCTGCTGCAGTCGCAGCCGGGCTCCGCTTTCCCGTAGCGCTCCGGCCTTTTCTCTCCTGGCCGCGGCTTGGGCACTCCTGGTTGGGGCAGATCTTCATCTTGCCGCCACCCCGTACCTGGCGCTCCGCCAGCTGCGTACCGCAAACTGGGCACCGTTCTTCGATCGGCGGATCCCAGGAGATATATTTACAATCCGGATAATGATCACAACCATAAAAGATCCGGCCAGTCCTGCTCTTACGCTGCACGATATTGCCGCCACAAGCCAGGCATTTAACATTCGTATTGACCACGATCGCCTTGGTATTGCGGCATTCCGGAAAACCAGAACAGGCCAGGAAGCGGCCATAGCGCCCCAGGCGGTAGACCATCGGCCTGCCGCATTTTTCACAGATCTCGCCGGATTCCTCCGGCTTGATCACAACTTTTTCAATTTCCTGCTCAGCATGCGCAAGCATCTCGGAAAAAGGCTGGTAAAAATCATCTACCACCTGCTGCCACGGCATATCGCCGTCCTCGATCGCGTCCAGTTTATCTTCCATCGAAGCGGTGAATTCAACGTCGATTACTTCCGGGAAATACTCCTTCATCAGATCGACGACCAAAGTGCCCAGCTCTGTCGGGTAGAGTAGCTTCTCTTCCCGCACAACATAATAGCGACTAAGGATGGTATCGATAATCGGCGCATAGGTGGATGGACGGCCGATCCCCAGCTCTTCCAGCGTTTTGATCAGCGTGGCCTCTGTATAGCGTCCCGGCGGCTGGGTAAAATTCTGTTTTGGCGCCAGCTCGCGCAGGGGGAGCTTTTCGCCCTCATCCACCGGAGCAATGGCGATCAGTTCATCCTTTTCGCCGCCCTGTTCTTCCTTGCCTTCATTATAGACCTGCAGATAGCCCGCAAAGCGCAGGATCTGGCCGCTGGCGCGGAACAGGCAGTTGTCCGCAGCAACATCGATCGTGGTCACATCATACAGCGCCGCCGCCATCTGGCTGGCGACAAAGCGTTCCCAGATCAGCTTATACAGCTTATACTGCTGCGCGGAAAGATAAGGCTTAAGCATAGCCGGCGTACGCTCTACCGAAGTGGGACGGATCGCTTCATGCGCATCCTGTACGGTTGCCTTGCCCTTGCCTGCGCTGAACTGGTTCGGTTTCGCCGGCACAAAAGCGGCTCCATATTTTTCGCGGATGAATTCACGCGCTTTGGCTTGTGCTTCCTCATTGATCCGTACAGAATCCGTACGCATATAGGAGATCAGACCGGTCACAGTGCCACCAATCTCAATCCCTTCATAAAGCTGTTGCGCCGTCTGCATCGTCTTTTTCGCAACCATGCTCAGCCGGCGCGAAGCCTCCTGCTGCATCATCGACGTGGTAAACGGCGGCGGCGCACTGCTGCGCTTTTCCTTCTTCGTCACCGTATCCACCAGATAAGTCGCCTGCCGCAGCCTGGTGATTAGTGCGTCAGTGCTTTCCTGGTCCGGCAAATGCGCTTTTTTGCCGTCGATCCGGATCAGCTTAGCCGTCATTTCGCGCTCGCCAGCCTGCAATCGCGCATAAAGATTCCAGTACTCTTCCGGGACAAAGCTGCGAATCTCCTCTTCCCGGTCACAGATCAGACGTACGGCCACCGACTGCACACGGCCGGCAGAAAGGCCCTTTTTCACCTTTTTCCACAACAGTGGGCTGATCTTATAGCCGACCAGACGGTCAAGGATACGCCTTGCCTGCTGCGCCTCCACGCGGTTGATATCGATCTTCGTCGGCGAAGCAACGGCCTTTTTAACCGCACTGTCCGTAATCTCATTAAAGCTGATGCGGCAGTCATCATCCGGCAGACCAAGATGCTGCTGCAAATGCCAGGCGATCGCCTCACCTTCACGGTCCGGGTCTGAACCAAGCAGAACGCGGTCTGACTTTTTTGCCTCATCCCGCAAACCCTTAATGATATCGCCCTTGCCACGGATCGTGATATAATGCGGCGCATAACCATGTTCAAAATCTATGCCCATCGTGCTCTTGGGCAGATCGCGAATATGCCCCATACAGGCACGCACCACATAATTACGCCCCAGGAAGCGCTCGATGGTCTTTGCCTTGGTCGGGGATTCCACGATGATCAGCGTTCTCATCGGTTATTTCCTCCAGCTCAGTATGCATTTATCCCGCAGCCGCTAAAGATGTTTGGCCACGGCCTGAAAATATTTTCCCGGCAGTTGCCGGATAGCGCCGCGCAATTCCAGCATGGTCAGCCTGGCGTTGAGCGCGGCGGCGTCCATACCCAGGTCGGGCATGGCTGCCAGCTCTTCGAATTGTCTTGGCTCTCGCAGCTGTGCCAACAGCTTTCTTTCTTCTGCCGAAAAGCTGCCGCTGACCGTTCCCTTCTGCCGCTGTCGCGGCTTGCGCAACGGTGCGTCGCTATACTCCCGCCAAACGCTTTCCGCCGAGAGCACAATCTTCGCCCCTTCCGCCAGCAAGCGATTGGCACCACGGCTGGTCGAACTGGTCAACGGCCCTGGTACAGCAAAAACATCCCTGCCCTGTTCCAGCGCAAAACCCACCGTATGCAAAGTGCCGCTTTGCTCGCCGGCCTCCACGACGATCACGCCATGGGAAAGTCCGCTGATCAGGCGGTTGCGGCGGGGGAAATTGAGCGACATTGCCGGCATATCCAGGGGAAATTCACTAATTACAGCGCCATGCTCGCAGATCTCGCCGTACAGCTTCGCGTTTTCAGGCGGATAGATAATATCCAGCCCGCTGCCAAGCACGGCGACCGTTTCGCCACCGGCGGCAAGCGCGCTGCGGTGGCAAACACTGTCAATGCCGCGCGCCATTCCGCTGATGATCACTGCACCCTGCGCCGCCAGATCGCGCGCCAGCAGTTCCGCGACCTGCATCCCATAATGGCTGGCCCGGCGGGAGCCGACCATCGCCAGGCCAATCTTTCTGGCATCAGGCAATTTCCCGCGGTAGAACAAAAGCAGCGGTGGGTCATAGATCTGGCGCAAACGCGGCGGATAGTCCGCATCATCCAGGCAGACGGCGCCACAGCCTGCAGCGAGAAAGCGGGTATAGAGCTTTTCCGGCACAATTTGATGCCAGGCAGCGAGCAGATCCTCCTCCGCCTGGCGAGAAAGCTTCACAATATGTGGCCATTCCTGCACAGCCTGCCAGGCAGAGATCGCATCGCCGCCGAATCGTGCAAGGATCGCCAGAGCATCAGCTGTCCGCAGCCTGTTCATGCTGGCAAACGCCATCAGGTAAGGCAACTGCTCCGCACGCATCCTTTCACCTCCGTATTCATCCACCCCCTAGTTTATCATGTTTATACCATATTATATAAAAAAAGGCAAATGTTTTTTCTGTGAATTCCTGGCGAAAACTCTCGGCTATCGTCATGCCATGCAGATGCCGGCTGTGAAATGCCTGCCGCAAAACGGCCGCCGGAGACCGGCGGCCGTACAGGGGATATTTTGCTGAGGCTAAACTGCTTATCCATGAATATGGCTGAACACCTGGCTGTATTCTGCCGAAGAATCCACCGAAAAGCCGTTGACGCGCAGCGCTTCTGCGATTGGCTGAATCTCACGCGCATCGGTACGGATAATCAGATCATAGCATTTCGGCGGGCCTGCAATCGGGAACATGGCCAGCTTGGTGATATTCGCGCCAAAGCTGCGGATGACCTCGGCCACCTTTGCCACCTCACCCGGCTCGTCGCTGATGCGAACGCTGAGCCGGCTGCCGGAATTGCGCACACCAAGCAGATCCAAGAAGAGATCAAAAATATCTGATTCCGTGATGATGCCCACCAGCTTCCCATTATTCAATACCGGCAGGCAACCGATCTTATAGGAACGCATCAACAACGCTGCTTCCTCAATGCAAGCATCATCATTGATCGTGATCACGTCCTGATGATCCGGCAGGGCATCTTTCACCTTCACCATGCTAAAGAGGTAAGTAGCTTCGCGTTTTTCCAGCGTAGTCACTTTGGAGGGCATGGCGCGCATGATATCCGTATTGGACAGCAGGCCGACCAGCTTCCCATCATCCAGCACAGGCATATGGCGGATATTGTTGTCATGCATCACCTTGGCGGCGGCGTCGATGCTCTCATGTTTGCCGATGCAGATTGGGAATTTGTTCATGTGTTCCTTCACAAGCATACTATCGTCCTCCTTTTCATTTTACACGGCACGGCGTTCTGCCGCCAGGCCGGAAAAAGCTCCTGATGCAGTTGAAATACAGACCGAACAGATCAGGCACCAGGCCATGTTTATAAATAATTCCAAATTTAATGCAGATTTCCTGCCTGCTTTTCCCATTTCTCGCCGACAATCAAAAATATTTTTCGTTCTTATCGCTAGAATACGTCAACGGGCGGGGAATCATTTCCCCGCCCGCGATATCTGTCTTGACCAGGCCATGCTCGCCCAGAGATTATCCCGGCATCTTCTTCTCAGCCGGTTTTCTCACTCCGGGGCTACCCGCTTACGTTTTATTTCCTTTTTCCGCTACAGCCCTTGCATAATATGCATGCAGGAAATCCAAATCCAGCGGCCCGTTTACTACACGGTAGAGCGTATCGCCGATCACGATCTCATCCTCCATCGGGAGAAGGAAGACCAAATCCCGCCCCTGGGGATGAATGGTGATCGAATATGTCCGCAGCCCTTCCGGATAACGGGCGACAAAATCAAACTGAGCAGAGCTCATCCACTGATAACGATATTGAGCAAAAAAAGCGACCAGTTCACCGATATCATCACGCTGAAAGCCTTCGGAGTTGATCGACAGCTGACAGCCCTGGAACCCGTCATCCGGCTGCAGACCGGTAAGAGAGGCAAAGCTGCGCTCGCTGCGCTGCCAGACGGTCATGCCTGCCAGGACCACCAGCATGCAGGCCAGAGCCAGCATCCATCCTTTTCCCCGCCGCAAAATCATCACCTCCATATTCCCGATAGCAAACAATACACCGCATTGCCTCCCCGGTCAAGTCAAACGCCCAGGCCGGACGTATCGGCATAGCGGCATAGCAAAACAAACTGCAGCCAGACTTGCCATAACGCCCGTTTCGCGGTACAATCGAAACAGCAAACCGAAACAATACCACCGCATCAACACAAAAGATGAACGCTTGAAGAAAGGATGATCGGAATGAAATATATGATCGCTTCCGACCTGCATGGTTCAACACGATATGGTGCGCAGCTGATCGCTGCTTACCGCCGCGAGCAGGCAGATCGCCTGTTGCTGCTCGGAGACCTGCTCTATCATGGACCGCGCAATGCCCTGCCGGAAGAATACGGCCCGCCGAGCATGGCTGAGTTGCTGAACGAAATCAGCAGCGATATCCTCTGTGTGCGCGGCAACTGCGAAGCAGAAGTGGATCAATCCCTGCTAAATTTTCCGATTCAGGCAGAATATTGCCTGATCAGCATGGGCAAGCACCTGATCTTCGCCACCCATGGCCATCGCTATCATACCGGCAGCCTGCCGCCGCTGCACCGCGGTGATATTCTGCTGCATGGCCATACGCATGTGCCGGCCTGCGAGGAAACAGAAGGCATCCTCTATCTCAATCCCGGATCTGTTTCCATTCCGAAAAACAACAGCTGGCATGGCTATATGACGCTGGAGAACGGCCTTTTTCTCTGGAAGGATCTGGATGGCAACGAAAAAATGCGCTATCAAGCCAATCTGGATTGAAACCTCTCGACAAAGCACAGAAAGACATAAAAGCGCCCTGCCCTATTTGCAGGGCGCTTTCGATGTTCAGCCGTGCCGGAGCAAACTTCTCCCCTGGCGTCTGTCGGGCTGCCGCTATCTGTGTGCCAGCGCTGCCGGCGCCCAGCCGCGCCGTTTACTGCCCGCCACCCTCTGTTCCTGTCCCGGCTCCTTCTGCTTCCGACTCCATGTCCGTCGCCGTTTCCGCATCTTCCTGCGCAGACGCATTGGCCGCATCTTCACGCATCTCCCGCATATGCGCGTAAACTTCTTCGCGCGTCATGGTCAATGCAAAACTGGCGATCACATCATCGATCATCTTCCGGCTTTCATCATAAACCGCATCAGTAGCCTGGAACAAAAGATAATAACGCGCCGAAACAAAGGGCGCGTAGAGATATAACTCGCTGACGAGCGCAGCGCCATCCGCATCCATGCCGCGCAGCAGACAACGATAGGAGGTTTCCGTCTCTTCCGCCCGTTCTGTCTCCACTTCATCATAGAGATCTGCCGCCAGCTGTTCCGCCAGCGCAGCGCCGATCTCCGTCGTGGAATCATAGGCCATTCCGCCCAGCTCCATCACCACGGTCAGATAAATATCTTCCTCTGCGCTGTGAAAACGGTACTGCACATGTTCTGCATCAACCTCTTCCATCAGCCAGTCCGACGGTACGCGGAAAGCAAAGCCATGCGCACTCTCGATCCGCTGGCTGTTGCCAGCGGTTAGACCGCTTTGAAGCATCAGCGAGCAACCGCCGCACAGCAATGCCAGGATCAACAATAAACCGACCGTTCTTTTCATCTTCATTCTCCCTGCTCTGTTTGTTTGAGATATTCTTCTGCCAGCGCCAGGGCAGCCGCTACCGTCTGCCGGCGCACTGCGTCTCGCTCACCCGCGAACAGGCAGCGCCGCACCAGGATCCTCTCCCGTCCGCCGGCTGCGATGTAGACCAGCCCCACCGGCTTTTCCGCGCTGCCGCCGCCCGGGCCAGCAATGCCGGTTGTGGCTAATGCCAGATCTGCACCGGAAAGCGCCAGTAGACCAGAAGCCATCTCGCGTGCCGTTTCTTCGCTGACTGCGCCATATCTGGCCAGCGTTTCCTTGCCCACCTGCAATAGTTGCATCTTCGCCTGATTGCTGTAGGTCACCACGCCATAGCCAAAAACATCCGATGCGCCGGCGATATCGGTAAACGCCGCAGCCAGCAAACCACCGCTGCAGGATTCTGCCGTTGCCACCCAAGCCCCCCGCGCGCGCAGACGATCGATCAAACCCGCGGCGCTCATTGGATGAACCCCTTTCCTTTGCGCAGATAGTCATAACCGGAAAATACGGTCAACAGTACCGCTGCGCCGATCGCGATCCGGCAGACCCAGAGATACAGCGGGAAGGAAAACACGCTTTGCAGCAGCAAAAGGATGACCATGATCATCTGCGAAAAAGTCTTGCGTTTTCCCCAGACAGAGGCTGCGATTACCACGCCTTTTTCCACCGCCAGCATGCGCAGACCATCCACGGCGAACTCGCGGCAAAGGATGACGATTACCACCCAGGCAGGCAGCCTGCCGGCAGCAAGCAGCGTAATCATTGCCGCCATCACCAGCATCTTATCCGCCAGCGGATCAAGAAACTTGCCAAAATTGGTGACCAGGTTCTTCCTGCGTGCCAGCATGCCGTCTAAAAAATCGCTAAAAGAAGCCACGCCAAAGACAAGCGCCGCCAGCACATCACAGACCGGCATACGCAGCAAGGCCAGTACGACAAAAAGCGGGATCATAAATACACGGAAAATGGTGATCTTGTTTGGCAGATTCATCAGATTTCCCCCATTAAATCATAGATATCACTACCGGTGATGCGCACCAAATAAATCTTTCCCGACTGGATCTCTCTGTCGCTGCGGAAATAAATCAACCCGTCCACCTCGGGCGCCTGATACTGACTGCGTCCTTGGTACCAGCCCTCAGCTTGCCCTTCGGCCACACCTTCTGCCAGCACCGGCATTGTCTGCCCGATGAACCGCCGCAACCGCTCCGCCGTGATCTCGGCTGCCAGCTGCATCACTGCATGATAACGCTGCTGTTTGACCTCTTCTGTAATCTGTCCCGCCATCAGGGCAGCCGGCGTATCTGCTTCCTGCGAATAAGGGAAAGCCCCCACCCAATCAAACCGCGCTTCACGCAGAAAGGCCAGCAAACGGTGAAAATCCTCCTCGCTTTCTCCGGGAAAACCAACCATCACCGTGCTGCGCAGGGCAGCATCCGGCAAATAATGGCGGATCCGCGCCAGCGTATCCAAGATCTCCTGCCCGGTCGCATGACGGTTCATCGCGCGTAGGATACGGTCCGCGCCATGCTGCACAGGTAAATCTAGATAATGGCAGATATTATCATGTTCCGCCATCACGGCCAACACATCGTCCCGCAACGTATCCGGATATGCATAAAGCAGACGGATCATGGCAAATGGCAGCGCGGCCAGCGCTTCCAGCAGCTCAGCCAGGCGCGGCGCGCCCGGCAGATCCAGTCCGTATTTCGTCGTATCCTGCGCGATCAACACCAGCTCGCGCACACCGGCAGCTGCCAGCTGCTCCGCTTCCTTTACGATCTCCGCCAGCGGCCGGCTGACATAAGGGCCGCGCAGCTGCGGGATCAAGCAATAGCTGCAATGGTTGTTGCAGCCTTCCGCGATTTTCAGATAAGCGGTTGCAGCCCCTGGCACCAGCGCGCGCCGGCTATAATCCTCCCGCCGCACGGCAACCGGCGCTGCTCCGCGCAGCAGAGTCCCGATCTGGCCATAGCTCTTGCTACCCATGATCAGGTCGATCTCCGGCATTGCTTCCCGCATCTCATCCGCATATTTTTCTGCCATGCAGCCAACGACAACCAATTGCCGGCAGCAGCCCTGCTGCTTGCAGGCAGCCAGCTCCAGAATAGCTTCGATGCTCTCCTTTTTTGCCGCTTCGATAAAGCCGCAGGTATTGATGATAATGATCTCCGCGAGCTCCGGCCGTTCCGTCAGACGGTAGCCCTCCGCAGCCAGCACACCGCGCATCAATTCGCTGTCCACCTGGTTTTTTGCGCAGCCCAGCGACAGCAGATATACTTGCTCCATAACTTCCCTTTCTTCCCAGCGGCAGTGCCGCCATCCGTCCGCCTCAGCCTTTCCCGAACATTTGCTCCGCCTCATCAGCCGTGATCAGGATATCGCGCGGTTTGCTGCCCTTCGGGCCGCCGACCACGCCTTTGGCCTGCAGGATATCCATCAGCCGCGCAGCGCGCGGATTGCCGATCGCCAGCCGACGTTGCAGAAAAGAGGTACTGGCCTGACCAGTGCTGATGATCAGCATTGCCGCATCATAAAGCAGCTCGTCGCCATCCTCTGCCTGTCCGCCATTGACACCGGTTTTCTCGCCATGCTCAGCCGCGCGTACCGCATCTTCGGAAAAGCTTGGCGCTGCCTGCTCTGCACAGTAATCCACCAGGCGGATCACATCCGCTTCATTAATAAATGTTCCCTGGATACGCTCAGGCTTGTTCTTGCCGATCGGGGCATAGAGCATGTCGCCATTCCCAAGCAGCTTTTCCGCACCGCCTGTATCTAAGATTGTACGGCTATCTGTATAGCTGGAGACCGCAAAGGAAATACGCGACGGGATATTCGCTTTGATCAGTCCGGTGATCACATCGACAGACGGACGCTGCGTAGCGACAACAAGATGCATACCCGCGGCACGTGCCATCTGCGCCAGGCGGCAAATGCTGTCCTCCACATCATGCCGCGCCACCATCATCAGATCTGCCAGCTCATCGATGATGATCACAATATGCGGCAGCGGCGTCTCCGCATGCGCCTTGTTATAACCGTCAAAGTCCTTTACCCCAGCGCCAGCAAACAGCGTATAGCGGTTCTCCATCTCATTGACCGCCCATTTCAGGGCATTGGCAGCCTTTTTGCTGTCATTAACCACCGGCGCGATCAGATGCGGCAGTCGCGCGTATTGCGTCAGCTCCACCTTCTTCGGGTCGATCAACATCAGCTTCACTTCATCCGGCCGCGCTTTATAAAGCAGGCTGCAGATGATTGTATTGATGCAAACGCTTTTCCCGCTGCCGGTGGAACCGGCAATCAGCAAATGCGGCATCTTCACCAAATTCCCGATGATGCATTCGCCGCCGATATTCTTCCCCAGCGCAAAGCTTAGTTTGCTCTTGCTGCCCTGGAATTCTTCGCTTTCGATCATCTCACGGAAATAGACGGTATCACGTTCCTTACGCGAGACCTCAATGCCGATCGCATTTTTGCCAGGGATCGGCGCTTCGATACGGATCGACTGCGCAGCAAGCGATAGCGCGATATCGTCTGCCAGCCCGGTGATGCGGGAAACCTTGACGCCCGGCGCAGGCTGAAGTTCATAGCGGGTCACCGCCGGCCCGGCCACCACCTGCGTCACAGTGGCGCGCACGCCGAAACTTTCCAGCGTGGATTCAAGCACGCCGATATTTTCGGTAATCGCCTTGTTCAAACGCGGATTTTTCACCTTTAAGCCGGGTTCAATCAGCTCGACCGGCGGCAATGTATAATCCGACGTATCGCCGCTGGCCGGCGCGGCTTCTTCTTCTCCAACAGCGCGCGATATATGGCGTTCCCGTCCGGGAGCCGGCGCGGCTGCAGAAGCAGGGGCGGCTGCGGAAGCAGGGGCAGCTGCAGGTTGCCAGTCTGTCTCCTCTTCTTCCATGTCCGTTACCCCGGCAGGATCAGCCACAGGTGCAGCTGTTGGCGCTGTCGCCGGGTGGCGAACCAGCACCTGCGGTCTTTCGCCGATTTCAATATCCTCACGCCCCAACGTCACCTCGGGCATAAATTCGCGCACAAATTTATTTTTTTTCGGCGGCGGCGGTTCTGCCGGCAGGGGCTTCTCTTCAATCAACGGCGCCGCTTCTTCCTGCAGGGGCTCATCCTGCAACCGCAAAGAAGGGATACGCGGCAACGGTTGTTCGGGTCTCCCCTCTTCCCGCCGTGCAGCAGCCGGCGATGTAGCGCGACGCGGCGCTTCCTGCACATCCGGCGGCGTCACCTGGCGCGGCTCTGCACTCGTATCACGCCGAAAAGCGAGCAGAGCGCCCAGACCGGAAAAAAATCTGCCGATATGCCCGGCCAACGCGGAAAGAGAGGTCTGAAAAGCCAATAGCAGACCGATCAGCAACAATGCGACGAAAACGATGACTGCGCCGACGCGACCGATCGTTTTCAGCAGCGCAAACGCAAACAAAGCACCGATCACGCCGCCACCCGTCCCCGCCGCAGCCACAGCGAGGTATTCACGAAAAGCGACCAGCTCCATAGAGAGCTGCCGAAAACCCAAAAAAGCGAGGAAGATCAGCAGAATGCCGATCAACCTGCCGTTGCTTGGATTGTTTTTATCTGCGCAAACAAAGATGCCGAAGACGAGCAGAAACAGCGGCAGCGCCACCGCGCCACTGCCAGCGATAAAGCGCAGCAGCCGGATCAGGAATAGGCTGACCACGCCCATGCCGCCGATCTCAGCCGTCTGCGGGTCCGGCGCCAGAATAAAATTAACCAGCAGCAGCACAGCGGCGGCGATTAAAATGATCCCAACGATCTCTTTATCCCGTGCGATATCCTGCGCACTTTTAACCCGCGCCGGACGGCGCGGCGCATTTGTGCGCGCATAAGTGCTGCTGTTGCGCGTGCGGCTCGTCCCTCTCCCCTTTGTCGTTTTCTTCTTTGTTGCCATGTTGGTTCACCTCAAAACGGCAGCTGGATCAGCCCAGCAATCGGCTGCCAAAAACCAGTAAAGCGACAGCCCAAACATAATAGGAAAAATAGCGCATATTCTTTTTTTCCAGCAGCCGCAGGAAAGTACGGATCGCCGCATAGCCGCTCGCCGCTGCGACAAAGGCACCCAGAAAATAAGTCCATTCCAGCGCAATACCGCCGGCAGAGGCCATATCCCAACATTCCTTTGCCGCAGCACCTAGGATAACCGGGATCGATACGATAAAGGAAAAACGGGCGGCTTCCCGCCGCTGCATGCCACAAAGCAAAGCACCGAAAATCGTTGAACCGGAACGCGAAAGCCCCGGGGTGATCGCGCAGCCTTGGAAAAGGCCGACAAGCAAAGCTTCCGAAAAGCGCATTTCCTGCAGCGTCTTTTTCCCATCAAAGCGATCGGAAAGGAAGAGCAGAATACCAGTAACAACCAGCGCGCAGGCCACCGCCGTAACGGAATTGAAAAGCGCGGAAAAAAGATCATCCAACAACAGGCCCATCACGCCCGCCGGGACACAACCGACAAGGATCAGCGCAGTAAAACGGCAAAACGGCCGGCGCAGCAAGGCGGCAATATCACCCCAGAAAGCAACGAATACCGCCACCAAAGTACCAACATGCACGAAGATATCAAAGGTGATCATATCCGCCTCGATATTGAGCAATGCCTGGCCGATCACCAGGTGCCCGGAAGAAGATACCGGCAAAAATTCTGTTAACCCCTGGATCAGACCGAGCAACACCGCCTGCCATGCAGATAATGTCATTCTCATACCTCCCGCTTTTTACACAATATATTGTATCTCATTCCGCCGCGCTTGGCAAGCAATAGCAGGCAAAACCGCTACCGCTAGCCCAAAAGGGCAACAAAAAATACCGCCGCGGCGTGACGACAACATCATGCCGGCTCGTCGCGGCGTTGCATCCATGCCCATCACGACCGCCAGGTCCGGTCGCCACCGCCAAAGATAACGACCGTCAATCATGCTCCAATTCCCGCCCTTTGCGGCCGGCATCACGCCGGCCGGCAAAAAAAGAGCGTAACAAAGCGACGCATTCTTCTGCCAGCACACCGCCGGTCACCACTGCGCTATGATTGAGCATACCACTGGCCGGCAGATCCAGAACGCTGCCGCAGGCCCCGCTTTTTGGGTCCGGCGCACCAAAGACGATACGGTCGACGCGGGCATTCATCGCCGCGCCGGCGCACATCGGGCACGGCTCCAACGTGACATAAAGCGTTGCCTCTGGCAAACGCCAGCCACCCATGTTGCCACACGCATTGCGAATGGCGATCATCTCCGCATGCAGCGTTGCATCACGACCGCGTTCTCTCTGGTTATGACCGCGCCCGCGCAATATTCCGCCAGCTACCAGCACCGCGCCTACCGGCACCTCGCCCTCTGCCGCCGCAAGCTCTGCTTCTGCCAACGCTTCCCGCATCCAGCGCATGTCTTCTGCGGCAAAATCCGGGGTCATTCTATTTCTACGCCAAGGCAGGTGCGCATATGCGCCAACGCCCACTCCTGACCATGCGCAAACGGTGTCGCGCAAGCATTCGCCGGCACGGCGACCACATAACCACGATAGCAAGCATCGATCACCGTGTGTAAAACGCAGATATCCGTGCAGACGCCAACCACAGTCAACATCTCCACATTCCGCTGCCGCAACATCATATCAAGCGGCGTACCATAAAATGCGGAATAGCGCTGTTTTGGTACCATCGTAACATTCGGATGGCCCTTGGCGAGCAATGCGCGGATCAGCTTGCCGGTCGTTCCGTAAATCTCAGCCCCCCAGCTGCCGACAAGATTATGCGGCGGAAAGAGAACCGCTTCCGGGGCATAAGCATCTCCTTCTTCATGCGCATCATTACAGACGAAAACAAAATCATCCCGATCCAGCGTGTGACGGATCTGGGCCAGAATCGGCTCATCAAGGGCCCGCCCGGCCTCACCGCAGCTCATAACCCCTTTTTCATCCACAAAATCATTGCTGTAATCAATGATGAGCAGCGCTCGCTTCATGCTCCCACGCCTCCTCTGTGTGGCAGGCAAACGCCTACGGTTTCATTTGGTTTCTGTCTATTATAACACCGCGCCCAAGCGTATGCAAGATTCCCCTATTGACGAAAGCGCCCTGCTGGAGTAGAATAAAGCATGTCTGTAGCAGCGCAGCCAGCCATTGTTATGTCTTTTTTCGCCCATACAGCAATCCATTCATTCCCCATGTCCTCGTAGCTCAGCTGGATAGAGCGCACGCCTCCTAAGCGTGGGGTCGGAGGTTCAAATCCTCTCGGGGACGCCAAGGCGGAGCAAAGCCTGCTTTGCTCCGCCTTTTTATTCATAATATTTTTCGCAGAAATGCCATTACATCTCATTCTACTTTTTCTACCGATTTCGCTGCATATGCAGCATCTCGGCAAAAGTCCATCCTGCCTGCAATATCCGAAGAGCCGGTTCGCTTTCTCTTTTTCCCCGTTTAGTCGCCGGCACAGCGCGACAGACGATTTTTCACGATCACACTTGTCGAATAGAATCATGAATGCTATAATAAATTCAGTTCATTGCAAAATTCAATAGCATAAGGAGGCCCAAATATGTTACGAACCGACGTTTTTACCCCTTCCCGTTTTACGTCAGAAGGCAGCATTGAATTGCACGGCGTTAAAGTCCCCTACCATACCGTCTGTGAAGACAACGTCTTTTATGATGATGAAGGAAAAGCAATCGCCTCGCTCTTTTCCTATTCCTATTTCCGTTCGGATGTAAAGGATACGAGCAGCCGCCCAGTATTGTTTGGCTTCAATGGTGGCCCGGGCACATCTTCGATGATGGTGCATGTTGGTTTTCTCGGCACTACACGCGTAAAATATGGTGAAGTGGATGACGCAGGACTGCCTTTGCCGCCTTATGAATCTTGCGATAATGCGCAATGCCTGCTCGATATCGCGGATCTTGTCATCATCGATCCGGTCGGCACTGGTTTTGGCCGCCTGCTCGATGAAAGCAAAAAGGATCTTTTCTACGGTATTGAACCGGATGCAGAAGCCATTCTTACCTTTATCCAGAAATGGCTCGACCGCTATGACCGTTGGAAGAGCCCCAAATATATGGTAGGTGAAAGCTATGGCTGCACCCGCGCTTCCACCGTGGCTGGCATTGGTTCGCTGCTGGGTGAGGACCGCGCATACAGCGTGGTCTTTGACGGCCTGATCCTGATCGGCAATACGGTCACCGGGCGCAGGTTCTTCCATGATTTCTCCCCGGTTTATCCGGCCGTGCTGGCCTTCCCCACCCTTGCCGCAGTCAACTGGTACCATAATCATCCTTCCGATCAGACGGTAGAAGAATTCGTGGCAGAAGCGAAAAAGTTTGCAGATACCGAATATCTGCTTGCGTTATATCAGGGCGAATCACTGCAGGGAGAGGCGCGCGAACATATCATCGAACGCGTGATCTACTATACCGGCGTTTCCCGCGAATATCTGGTCAACCGGGATCTGGTCGTGGAAGATGTTGATTTCCGCAGCGAAGTAGCGCGCAACAAAGGCCGCTCCGTCGCCCGGCTGGACGGTCGCATCACCAGGCCGATCTACGAAAAAGAGGTTGACGAACATACCTGGGGCCAGCGCGACGACCCAGCGGAAGGCAAATATAACTCCTTCTTCCAATCTGTGCTTTGCGGCGAAGTATTCCCCAAGCTGAATATTCGCTGGGACAGGAATTTTGTCAATTCCTTCACCATTTATACCAAATGGAACAACGATATCAAAGGCCGTAATACGGCACAATGCCTGAGTGCAGCCATGCGCCGTACGCCCGGCATGCGTACCTTCTTCATCAATGGCTGGTACGATATCTGCACGCAAATCGGTATTCTCTACTATACGCTTGACCACTCCAATCTGCCGAAGGACCGCGTCTTTGTCAAAGGCTATGAATCCGGCCATATGGCATATCTTGGCGAGGAAAATATCCAGCAGGTCACCGATGATATGCGCACCTTCATCCTGGGCGCAGATCCCACCAAATAACCCAACTGGCTTTTGGTTTTTTCACCAGCAAAAGGTCGGCGCTGACAAGCGCCGGCCTTTTCTTCTCCAAATGCCGGCTCCTGTGCCATTATACCTACAGGGCGAAGCGTCGTGCCGTTCGTGCCTCCACAAAAGCAGCATCATGTTCAATAAGAATCAGCGCAGCTTAGCAGGCGCAATATTTCCTCACGCTGAAGACAGGAAAAAGATCGACATCATTGAGCGGCTCGTCTCAAAGATAGTGCTGAGCTTCTTTGCATAGGCCTTTGACCAGCAACGGCTTTTCTTTTGCCCGCGCGGAAAAAGCCAGCGCTTTCTTAACTGCATGCGGTCAACATCCAGCTTATGCAGGATGGCCCGCAGTAGGCTGCCGCCCATACCAGCCACGCGGATAAATTGCTCCAGACAGCCGCATGATCAGTCGCTTCGCTGCGCAATGAAAGAAATAAAGGATATTCCCTGCCGGCCGCGAAATAATAACGGTTGAAAAAAGAAAAGGATAAAAAAGGAGATTTCACATGGCGATTTTAAGAAAGAGCATCGAGGTCGGCGGCCGTACGCTGACGCTCGAGACTGGACGTATGGCCAAACAGGCCAGTGGCGCCATCTTTGGCGCTTACGGCGACACGATGGTGCTGTCCTGTGTGACGATGAGCGCAAGTCCGCGCGAAGGCATCGATTTTTTCCCGCTTTCTGTAGAATTTGAAGAAAAAATGTATTCTGTGGGCAAAATCCCGGGCGGCTTCATCAAGCGCGAAGGCCGTCCCAGCGAGAAAGCGGTGCTTTGTTCGCGCCTGATCGATCGCCCGCTGCGTCCGCTCTTCCCCAAGGGCTTCCGTAACGATGTACAGGTGATCAACACCGTACTCAGCGTAGATCAGGACAATGCCCCGGACATGCTGGCGATGTGCTGCGCCTCTGCCGCGCTGCATATCTCCAAGATCCCCTTCAACGGGCCGATCGCCGGCGTGACCATTGGCATGATCGATAACGAATTCATCCTCAATCCCACCGTAGAGCAGGAAGAACTGTCAGAAATGCATCTTTCCGTGGCCGGCACGGCAGATGCGGTAATGATGGTGGAGGCGGGTGCGAACGAGATCAGCGAGGAGACGATCCTGGAAGGCATTATGTTCGCCCATGAGGAGATCAAGCGCATCGTCGCTTTTATCGAAGAATACCGCGCGGAAGCGCTGGCCCTGGGTCTCGCTGCTGAAAAGATCGTGTTTGAAAAACCGGCGCCTGATCCGGAACTGGACGCTGCTGTGCGTGAACTGGCCAGCGACGCCTTCCGTCAGGCGATGAAAAAATGCTCGGCAGAGCGCATTGGCAAAGAAGAACGCGAAGCGATGTTCGAAGCGATCAACAGCAGCGTTCAGGAAGCGCTGGCCGAGCGTTTCCCCGAACAGGAAACGCAGATCGGCGAAGTACTGTATACGGTGGAAAAGGAAACCATGCGCAGCCTGATCGCCAAAGACAAAATTCGCATTGACGGCCGGACGACGACCGAAGTGCGGCCGATCACCTGCGAAGTGGGCGTTCTGGCGCGCACGCATGGCAGTTCGCTGTTCACCCGCGGCCAGACGCAGATTTTGAACGCACTGACGCTGGGCATGGTCTCGCAGGAGCAGGTGCTGGACGGCATTGCGCCCGAGACTTCAAAGCGCTATATGCATCAATACAATTTCCCGCCCTTCTCTGTTGGCGAGACCCGCCCTGTGCGCAGCCCGGGCCGCCGCGAGATCGGGCATGGCGCGCTGGCTGAACGCGCGCTGCTGCCGGTGATCCCGGATGAAGAGACCTTCCCCTATGCGCTGCGTCTCGTCTCTGAAGCGATCGAATCGAACGGCTCCACTTCGATGGGCAGCGTCTGCGCCTCCACGCTCTCGCTGATGGATGCGGGCGTGCCGATCACCGCCCCGGTATCAGGCTGTGCGATGGGTCTGATCAAAGACGGTGATGACGTTACCATTCTCACCGATATCCAGGGTATGGAGGATTTCCTCGGTGATATGGATTTCAAGGTGGCTGGCACGGAAAAAGGCGTGACTGCGATTCAGATGGACATCAAGATCGCCGGCATCGACCGCAACATCCTGACCCGCGCGCTGGCACAGGCGCGGGAAGGCCGCATGTTCATCATGGGCAAAATGTTGGAGGCGATCAGCGAACCGCGCAAGGAGATCTCCAAATTTGCGCCGCGCATCATCACCATGCAGATCCATCCGGACAAGATCCGCGAAGTGATCGGCAGCGGCGGCAAAGTGATCAAAAAGATCGTGGAGATGACCGGCGCGCAGATCGATATCGAGGACGACGGCCGTGTGTTCATCGCCAGCGTTGACGGTACGCAGGGTGAAAAAGCGCAACAGATCATCGAAAACATCGTCGCAGAGCCGGTGGTCGGCCAGATCTACAAAGGCACTGTGGTCAAGATTATGGAGTTCGGCGCTTTTGTCGAGATCATCCCCGGTGTACTTGGCTCCAGCGGCAAAGACGGCATGGTTCATATCAGCGAACTTTCCAACAAACGCGTGGCAAAGGTGGAAGATGTCTGCGCCGAAGGCGACGTGATGTGGGTCAAGGTGAAGGCCGTCGATAAGGCAACCGGTAAAGTTAAGCTTTCACGCAAGGATGCGATGCACGACCTGGGTCTGGATCTGTAAACCGCAAGCAGCATAATCAAAGGACAAAAAGCGTGCTTATTCGCCTTTTGTCCTTTTTGTCTGCCCGGAACAATAATTAAGTGGAGAAACATAACGGGGGAACACCTATGCACAAGAAAACCATAGCCCAACCCGCCATGCCGGCAGCCGTAAGCGCAGCGGAAACGACGCCTGCCACTGCGGAAACAGCAACAAATGCCGAAGCCGCGGAAACCTTGGCAGAGACCGCCAGGCGCGCGACAGGCGCAGAAACGACAGCTACAGGGATGCAGGGGCGCAAGCCGGCAAGCCAACAGGCAAACCAACAAAAGAACAGCCGAAAAAACAGGCGCCACACGGGTCTTTCAAAGATTCTCTATTCTCTGTTCATGCTGGCAGGCGGCGGCGCGGTTGGCGCAATCTCCGTCATGGCGTGGCCGCATATGGAGCTTGGTTCCGGGCTATGGACGCTCGGCCTGCTTTTGCTGCTCGCGCTGCTGGCAGTTTATTTGCAGGCACTCCTGCATGAAGGTGGGCATCTGCTGTTCGGTCTGCTCAGCGGATATCGTTTTTGTTCCTTCCGCATCGGCAGTCTGATCTGGCTGCGCCAGGGCGGCAAGATTCGGCTGCGCCGCTATTCGCTGGCCGGCACCGGCGGACAATGCTTGCTTGCACCGCCGGATCTACCGCCGGAAGAAGCGCCATTCCGGCTCTATCATCTTGGTGGTGCGCTGATGAATCTGATCACCGCCGCACTGTTCGCCGGGTTAGCGCTGTCATTGCCAGACGGTCCGTTTTCCTTCTTTGCCTGTCTGCTGGCAGGTTTTGGCCTGTTATTCGGATTGGCGAACGGTATACCGCTGCACACGGCACTGATCGATAACGATGGCCAAAACGTGCTTTCTCTGCGCCGCATGCCGCAGGCCAGGCGGGCGCTGTGGCTACAACTAAAGGTGAATGAAGAGATCACCGCCGGCTTGCGCCTGCGCGATATGCCGTCTGAATGGTTCCGCATGCCCACTCAGGCAGAGCTACAAAACAGCATGTGCGCGGCGATCGGTGTTTTCGCCTGCAACCGCCTGATGGATGAGCTACGCTTTGCTGAAGCAGAGGCAACGATGAAAACGCTGCTGGCAGAGAGCGGGGGCCTGGTTGGCATCTATCGTAATCTGTTGACGAACGACCTGCTCTTCTGCGAGCTGATCGGTGCGAACCGACCGCAGCGGCGCCAGGAATACCGCAGCCGGGAACAAAAGAAATTTGAACGCGCCATGCGTCGCTTTCCCTCCATCCTACGCACGCAGTATGCCTTTGCTCTGCTGGCGGAACATGACACGGCAAAAGCTGCTGATCTGGAAACTGCGTTCAACAAGATGGCGCGGCAGTATCCCTATAGCGGCGATATCGCTTCGGAACGCGAGCTGATGGCGTATGCTGCCAATTTGGCGGAAGCCGGGATAAACAATACCGCACAGTAATAAACTGCCGGTACGCCTTCCGGAAAGGCTCCAAAAGGTCAGCGTGCTGCGGCACGCGTTTTGCCCGCTGCCAATAAAGGACAAAAAAAGACCTGCCACCGAGCAAATGATGCTAGTGAACAGGTCTTTTGGTGAGCCATCGGCGATTCGAACGCCGGACACCCTGATTAAAAGTCAGGTGCTCTACCGACTGAGCTAATGGCTCATGCTGGCTGGGGTGGCAGGATTTGAACCTACGAATGTCGATTCCAAAGACCGATGCCTTACCGCTTGGCTACACCCCAATATAGAAATTGGGGTGGATGGAGGGGATCGAACCCTCGTATGCCGGAGCCACAATCCGGTGCGTTAACCGCTTCGCCACATCCACCACAGGCGAAATTTATGGTAACAAATTCCCGCCCGCTTGTCAAGGGTTTTTCCGCATAAGTATTTTTTTTCCTGTGTTCACTCTTCGCACACGCCATGCTGGCAGGAAAAATAGATAAATATGTAGAAAAAGTAAGAAAAATCAGTATCCGCAGACGATAAGGAGGGCTCGTCATGGCCGAGAAACAGGAACCCTTGTCCGCTGGACGATCCCAAAATGGACGATCCCAAAAGCCGGATTGGCGTACGCAAATACTGGGCAACAAACGTATCCTCATCCTTTGCCTGCTGCTGCTCCTGTTCGGCTGCGTGGCAGGCTACCGCTACCATGCTTATCTCTATCCGCCGGCGGCTGCGCAGAACAGCGCATTACAAACGCTGGCTGAAGCTGGAAGTGCAACGGAAGCGCCGGTGGAGATCGCAGTTCATGTCAAGGGCGCAGTCCAGGCATCCGGCGTTTACCGTTTTGCAACAGATGCGCGCGTGGAGGATGCTGTGCTGGCAGCGGAAGCTTTACCCACTGCAGATCTGGATCGGATGAACCTGGCCGCCTACCTAAAAGACGGCAGTGAAGTAATCGTTCCCTATCTAGCGGCAGCAACAACAGCGGCAGAGGGGGAAAACCCAGTAGCCGGTGAAGCAGAGGTGACACCGGAAGCTAACGCGGAAATCGAACGCATCAACGCCATGTTTGCCGCAGGCGGCAGCGATGCCTTTAACAGCAGCAACAGCGGCGAAGTTGCGCAAGATACCGGCAGCAATGGCAAGATCAATATCAATACCGCTTCCTCTGCCGCTCTGCAACGGCTGAATGGCATCGGCGAAGTGCGCGCGGCCGCCATCATTTCTTACCGGGAAACGAACGGCGCCTTTGCCAGCATTGACGAGATCATGCAGGTCAGCGGCATCGGGGAAGGCATCTTCTCACAGATCAAGGATGATATCTGTGTTGACTGAACAGGTGACCTCAGCCTTGCGGAAGCGGTCTCAATTACCGCAGGCGCTACAGGGGCGGCCGCTGCTTCCACTGTTGCTGGCGCTGGTCTGCGGTGAATTGTTGGCCTGCTGGATAACGCCTGCTGTAGGCACTGCACTCTGTATCGCTGTGCTCGCGGCCATAGCCGCTGTTTTGCTCTGTTGTTTTCTGCCCGGCAGACGCTGGCAGCCAATGCTGCTTGCTTTTGCCGGGCTGGGCTTTTTTCTCTGTGCCGGTGAACTGGCCGCCGTCTCTGCCTGGCCGCTGGCAAACGGGGATTACGGGGTGGTAGAAGGCACCGTACGCAGCAGCACGCTTGCGGATGAGGATGGCCGCTATCAGCTGCAACTTAAGCCCACACAGCTGGACGGTCAACCGCTTGCCTGCGGCGATATCCTCGTCTATGGGGAAGGAGATCCGCCGCGCAGCGGCAGCAGGGTGCGCATTCACGGCCAAAGCTTCACGCCAACGGAAAACCACAATCCCTATGCCTTTTCCTACAGCGAATACCTGCGTCACCACGGTATAGCCGCACAATTCAGCGCCTACTATGGTGGAACGGTAGAGATCCTGCGTCCGGGGCCGACCATCTCGCCGGCCGCACTCGGCGCCTGGTTACGCTCCTGCCTTAACACCGCGGCGCAAACACTAAGCGCACATCAGCGCGGTCTTATCTTCGGTGTTTATCTCGGCGAGACAGAAGGCATATCCGCCGAGGCAGAACAGGCGATGGCCGTATCCGGCCTGACGCATGTCTTCTCTGTTTCCGGTTTGCATGTCAGCTATATCGTCATGCTTTCTCTGCTGCTCGCCGGCAAGGGCTTCCACCGGCGCAAGCTGCGCTTTGGCATGACGGTCTCCCTGTTGCTGCTCTACCTTTGCCTGGCCGGTCTCGCCGCGCCGATCCTGCGCGCCGCGATCATGTCGCTGATCCTGCTGCTGGCAGATCTCCTGCTGGAGGAGCAAGAGCCGATCAGCTCGCTGTCTTTAGCTGCTATTGTCTGCCTGCTCATCCGGCCACTTTGGCTGTTCGATGCCGGCTGCCAGCTCTCCTTTGCCGCGATCTGGGGAATGATGGTACTAACCCCACTGTTTCGCCGGGCATGGGGACGATGGAACAACCGGGCAGCCACTCTTTTCGCCGCCGGCTGCGCCGCTTGCCTTGCCACATGGCCGCTGATCTGCCATTATTTCTATTATGCCGCCTGGCTGGGCTGGCTGTTGACACCCGCCGCCTTGCCTCTGGTCGGCATCGCAGTAGCGCTATGTTTTATTGCTACGCCGCTTGCCGTATTGTTGCCTGCAGCTGCCGGCTGGCTGTTGCAGATGGCTGCGTTTGCCATGCAGCTCGTCGCCAGCATGGCTTCTTTTCTCACCCGACTGCCTTTTGCCGCCAGCTACAGCGGTATCCTGCCGCTTTGGGCAGTCATGATTTTCTTTCTTGCGCTCCTGTTGCTGCCTTCGCTGGTGCATCGGCTTGGCCAACGCGTTTTTCTGCCTTTGCTCGCTGTTTTGCTCATCCTCTCCGTCTGCCTGCCGCATCTCGTCAATAAGCCGCGTGCCTTACCAGAAGGCGCGCCTGCGCTGGCAGAGATTGTATTTCTCGATGTGGGACAGGGCGATGCAGCGCTGGTCACCACGAGCGACGGCCTGACTATGCTGATCGATGGCGGTGGCAAAGCGAGCGCGCCGGGCAGCGTCGGTGAATATGTGCTCCTGCCTTATCTGCAGAGTCGCGGCATCCATCATATCGACGTGGTGGTCAACAGCCATCCTGATCTGGATCATACGGATGGACTGCTCAGCGTATTAAACGCCATGCCGGTGGATACGCTGCTTTATGCCAACGTATTCACCGACGACGAGATCCAGCAACAGCTGCTTGCCGCCGCAACGGAAAATGGCAGCGTCTGCCGGGCGGTTATGGCCGGCGACTGCTTTCAGTTCGGCAGCCATTTGCGCCTGGAAGTGCTTGGCCCGGCTGCACAGGCAAGCGGTGATGAAAATGATGATTCTCTGCTGCTTCGCTTATCCTGTGGTGAAGTGGATGTGCTCTTTACCGGCGACGCATCAGGCAGCGTGCTCGCAGCCGCTGCCGGGCGCTATGATCTTTCGGCAGATATCGTTAAGCTACCGCATCACGGCAGCCGCAGCGGTTACGACGAAGAATTCTACCGCGCTACCGCAGCGCAGGCAGTGGTGGTCAGCGTTGGAGCAGCAAACAGCTATGGCCATCCGGCTGCGGAAGTGATAGAATATTGGCAGGAAGCGGCAGCCGTCTACCGCACCGACGAGATGGGCGCTATCTGCATCCGCACGGACGGATATGATTTTGCGGTCGAAACCGAGACTGAGCCGGCGGCATGAAAACGGCCACAGCTGCAGCCTGGCGGAAAGGCGGTTGCAGCCGCAAGGAAAAGAAACGGAGCCAACTATGCACAATCTGGAAAACAGCCTGCGCCTGGGGATGACCGTCCCGGTCTATCTTTTCTATGGCGAGGAGACCCTGCTGATGGAGCAGGCAGCGGCGCGCGTCACCGCATTGGCAGCGCCGGCAGATAATGGTTTTGATCGTGAGTACCTGCGCGGCGATGAGCACACGCCGGCTGAAGTAGCGGAAACCGCGGACAGCGGCAGCTTTTTTGCGGAAAAGAAAGTGGTGCTCGTGCGCGATATCCCCTGGCTGCGGCCAAAGCGCAAAAAAACCGAGGGCGCAGAAGAGCAGGAAGATTCCGCGCTGCAGCTCGAACCATTGCTCGCGTACATCCGGGATCCCAATCCGGCCACGGTACTGATCTTGCTTGTCAACGGCAGCGTCAACCGCAACAGCCGTCTATACAAGGCAGTGCAGGCCAGCGGCAGTTGCGTGGAATTTGTCAGTCCGCGCGGCGGCGAGCGCGAGCTCTGGCTGAAAAATTATCTTTTTGCCGCCGGCAAGCAAGCTTCGCCGCAGGTCTGCCAATATGTCAGCCTGATGGCGGGCGACGGCCTGCAGGCGCTGAAGGCAGAGGCGGATAAGCTGATCCTCTACTGCGCTGCGCAAACGACGATCACGCAGGCAGATGCAGAAGCGATTGTCAGCCGCACTGCGCTTTCCGGCGTGTTCGAACTGACGGATAACCTGGCTGCGCACAATGCCGCGCAGGCCGCGCTCGTGCTGCACCGCCTCTATCAGCAAGGCGAAGAGCCGAAAAACCTACATGGCATGATCGCCAGCCAATACCACAATATCCTCGCTGCCAAAGACATGACAGCGCGGGGATTCCGGCAGCAGGAGATTGCCTCCACGCTGGGCATTGCACCTTATTATGCCAAGAAATGTATCGCACAAGGCAAAAACAGCGATTATCGCCGGCTTGTGCGCGCGCTGGATATCCTGCTGGCAGCAGATTATGATGCAATGTGCGGCCGAGGTGACCTAAAAGATCTGCTTGAACTAGCCATTCTGCGTATCTGCGCGTTATAGCAGAAAGAAAACGAAAGGAGCAGCCATGCGCGTCACCTCCGTCTACATCCATATTCCCTTCTGCCGCCGTAAATGTAATTACTGCGATTTTGCCAGCACTGCGCTCTATGGCCATGAGCAGGAACTAGCCGCCTACCCAACCTGGCTACGCCAGGAACTGGCGCTTTATCAGCCAAAACTCGACCTTTCCCACTTGGAGACGATCTATTTCGGCGGCGGTACGCCCTCCCTACTTACGCCGCAGCAAGTCGCAGAGATCCTCTCCTGGTTCCCGCCGGCCGGCGAGATTACGCTGGAAGCCAACCCGGAAACGGTCGAAGGACAGCGGCTGCACGATTACCGGCAAGCGGGAATAAACCGGCTCTCGCTCGGCATACAAAGCTTCCAGCCGGCACTGCTGTCAGCGATGGGACGTGGCCACAGCGCAGCCCAGGCGAAAGCTGCCGTAGCAGCGGCGCGGCAGGCCGGGCTGGAAAACATCAATCTTGACCTGATCTATGGCCTCCCCGCGCAGACGCTGGCCATGTGGCAGGAGGATCTAACCCAGGCGCTGGCCCTGGAGAGTGAACATATCTCCCTTTATGGGCTGACGCTGCATGAGGGTACGCCCTGGGGCGACGATCCAATGATCCATGCTGCAGATCAGGACCTTTCTGCCGATATGCTGGAGCTGGCCATCGACCGGCTGGCTGCAGCCGGTTATCGGCATTATGAGATAGCAAACTTCGCCCGTCCCGGTTTTGCCAGCCGTCATAACTGCGCCTATTGGCAGCGCGAAAACTATCTCGGCCTTGGCGTTGCCGCAGCAAGCTGCCTTGCCGAGCGTCGTTTCGCCAATCACCCCACACTAGCCGCCTATGCGGCGGCCCTGGCAGCCGGCAAAAGGCCGGTGGCAGAGGAAGAAACGCTTACGATCGATCAAGTGCTGGCAGAGGCAATGTTCCTAGGGTTGCGTCTGGAAAAAGGCGTTGTGGCCAAAGAATTTTACCGCCGTTATGGCGCTGATCCACTGCGTCGTTACCATCGCGAGCTGGCCCGCATGCAGAAACTGGGCTTGCTGGAGACAGATGACGGCGTCATCCGCCTGACACGCCGCGGCCTGCTGCTCGGCAATGAGGTATTTGCCGAATTCCTTTGATTCCTGCGGGAAAAGAGCGGATGATTTTTAATCCTGCCTTTGCTATAATATCCTCATAGAATCGCTTCATCAAATCGTCTCAGCAAACACCCGTTTCAGATCCAACAAAGGGAAGGAGATGCCGCCGATGGATTTTCGGGAAAAATACGCGCTCTGGAAACAACACCTTACCGGCACGCCGGATGAAGCCGACCTGCTCGCCTACGAGGCAGATGCGGCGGAAATGGAGGAAGCCTTTTACCGCGATCTCGAATTCGGCACCGCCGGTATGCGCGGTGTGATTGGCCTGGGGACGAACCGGATCAATATCTATATGGTACGCCGTGCTACGCAGGGGCTGGCCGAATATATCCTTCAGCAGGGACGCGCCACAGATGGTGTGGTCATCGCCTATGATTCGCGCATCATGAGTGCTGAATTCGCCAGGGAAACAGCCCTGACGCTGGCGGCCAACGGCGTCAAAGCCTATCTCTATGACAAGCTGACCGGCGTGCCGCAACTCAGCTATTCCGTACTGCAGCTCGGCTGTGCGGCGGGCGTGGCGATTACCGCCAGCCACAACCCGGCAAAATATAACGGCTATAAAGTCTATGGCGCGGATGGCGGACAGCTGGCCGGCGAAATGGCGTCCGCGGTAATTGCCTGTATCGAAGCCATTCCCGACCCATTCTGCGCCAAAACGATGGATGAATCCGCCGCGTTGACCTCCGGCCTGCTGGAATATGTCGGCGAAGCGCTCGACCGCCGCTATATTGCAGATGTGCTCTCCCTGGCTGCCGATGCCGCTCCGCTCGTTCGCGCGCAAGCTGCACAGCTGCCTGTCGTCTATACGCCGCTGCATGGTACCGGCCTGCTGCCGGTAACACGCGTCCTTGGCGCGCTTGGTCTGCAGTTGCATGTAGTCAAGCAGCAACAGCAGCCGGATGGCCGATTTCCCACCGTTACGGCACCCAACCCGGAGAACCCGGATGCCTTCCGCCTGGCGATTGCGCTTGCCGAGGAAACTGGCGCCAATCTGCTGCTGGCAACAGATCCGGATTGCGACCGGCTGGGCGTGGCTGTACGCGACGCGGCAGGCGGCTTCAAGTTGCTCACCGGTAATCAAATCGGCTGTCTGTTGCTGGAATATCTGCTTAGCCGCGGAGCCCTGCCGGAAGACGCCTTTGTCGTTCGTTCAATCGTCAGCTCCCCGCTCGCCGACCGTATTGCAGCGCAGTATGGCGTGGAGATGCGCCAGGTACTGACCGGCTTCAAGTATATCGCGGAGCAGATCCGTCTAAGCCAGGAAAGTGGGCAGGGGCATTTCCTTTTTGGCTTTGAGGAGAGCTATGGCTTCCTGGCCGGAGATTTCGTGCGCGATAAAGATGCCTGCATCGCAGCAATGCTCGTCGTCTGCGCTGCTGCGCAGGAGGCGTCGCATGGCCGCACGCTGGCGGATGCGCTGACCGCGCTCTACCAGAAATACGGCTGGTTTGAGGAGCACGTCATCTCAATCACACGGGAAGGCATGGCTGGCCTGGCGCAGATCCGCCATGCAGTTGACAGCCTGCGTCAATCTCCGCCCACAACGATCGGCAGCCTGCCGATCCTGGCCATCGGCGACTATCAGCGCGGCGAGCTGCGGCAGCTGGCAAGCGGCCATTGCGAGCCAATCCACCTGCCGCATGCAGACGTCCTCTACTATGAACTTTCCTGCGGCAGCCTGATCATCCGGCCTTCCGGTACTGAGCCAAAGCTGAAAGCCTATCTCAGCGTCAATGCAGCAAGCCAGCAGACAGCGCAGGAAACATACCGCAAATTACAGCAAGGCGTTGACGCGCTATTGCAGCCATTGCTGGCATAACGACTGGCAAAGGAGGGAATCCCGGTGCCTGCGAAACAAAGACTGCATATCCTTTGCCTGCTCCCCCTGCTTTTCTGCCTGCTGATCCTGGGCGGCGGCAGCGCCACCGCAAATTCCTATTATGCCGATGCGGACGGTTCTTATCTCCTCTCTGCCGCGGGTCTGCATCCCGGACGCCAATATCTGCTGCTGGTCACCAAGCAGGCAGCGCCAACCCTGGCGCAGGCGATATATCTTGACCAGCAGGCGGCGGACAGCGACGGCAATCTCTGCTTCGCTTCATTTCGCTTGGGCGAGGAAGAGGCGAAGATGGTATGCTGGGCCTATCTCTGCGGCGAAACATCTGGCCCCATCCTGCTTGGTCAGCTGCGGCCAGCAGGGGAAAAGCAGGATATCAGCGCGGCAATCCGCTTTGCCGAGAGCTTCCACCGTACCTATGACGGGAATGTGCAGGCGCTGACCGAAGCAGAACTGGCTACGATTGAAGGTTTGGATGCGACAACCGGCGACTGGACCTATACCTGGCTGGGTGAAGGCGATACGCGCTATGGCCCCACCACCACGCCGCCAGTACACAGCGGTGTTTATCGTCTGACCGCCGCATTTGACAGTGCGACCGCCAGCGGCAGCCGCAGCGCGGCTTTTGTCATCGAACCGC
The DNA here is from genome assembly GCA_944390945.1 of uncultured Clostridia bacterium. GTDB lineage: Bacteria > Bacillota > Dehalobacteriia > UBA4068 > UBA4068 > CALXSV01. The sequence goes on along the minus strand of CALXRV010000060.1, from coordinate 54,527 downwards.
GCCTGATCACGATCACGGCTACCGATCATTCGGCCCGTTATGGCTGCGGTTTGCCTGCACTGGATCAGAAACAGGGCTGGCGCCTGACCAGCGGCGAACTGGTGAATGGCGATACGCTCACCGTCACCTTGCATTATGCAGATACTTTGTCCGTTCAGCCACAGGTGGGCATCTACCCGAATGTCATCCTGCCCCGCGCGGTCCATGCGGATTATCATATCATCTGCCAGCCAGGAACGCTGTATATCCTGCCGCAAAACACGATGCCTGTTCTGCCGTCTGCGCCGCCAGCACAACAACCTGCATCGCAGACAGCAACTTCTGGGGAGATCTCCCTCATCACGCCGCCAGCAAGCGATGAGATTATCTATTGGGATGTGCAGCCCGGCAGCTGGTACCAACCTTATCTTGCCGCGCTGACAAAAACCGGACTGATAGAGGGCTACCCGGACGGCAGCTTCCGCCCGCAGACGGCTGCCAGCTATGGCGAAACGCTGAAGCTGCTTTTGCTTGCGGCCGGATGCCCGGTAAAGCCGGATGCGACACAGGCACATTGGGCCTCTGCTTATCTGGGTTACGCCAGGGAAAACGGCCTGCTCGATCATGCAGTCGAACTGGATGCTGCGCCTTCCCGCGGTGAGATTGCCGAATTTATCGCTGCTCTGCTGCAGTTGCCGGATACAACCATCACCCCATTCCAGGACGAAGCGCCGGCAGCCGCAGCGTCACTCTATGCAGCCGGCATCATCACCGGCAACCCAACCGCGGACGGCAGATTGGTTTTCTGCGCTGAGCAAACGCTCACCCGCGCCGAAATCAGCGCCATTGCCTGGCGGGTCAACATCTACTGCCGCAGCAGGCAGAAGCTTGCGGAAACAGCAGATCTGCCGCCGGCGGTCTGAATTACGCCCATGCGCAGCTTTGCTTTGCATAAATAGATCTTGCCATGCAAAAGGCCGGGATCCGATCAGGATCCCGGCCTTTTATAAAACAAATCTGCTCTGAACCGAAAGGTCATCCCGCAAAGCCATACGATAGCATCCTGCGGTAGAACCATAACATCAAACCGCATCCGCAGCAGTCGCGCCCAACTTATTTTTGCAGCAAAGAACTACGGACATAGGCCGTTCCCTCCAGGATACGGCGCGCAGTACGGCTGTAAGCCAAGCGGGCAAAGCGGTATTGCCCATCGCTTTCCCCCTCCAGCCGCGCTTCTACATTGATCACGCCACGCGGATGCCCGATGCGCAGCAGATCTTTTTGCCGCGCCTCCGCACTGAGCTGCTGATAAACCAGCGTACCCGGGATACGCGCCGCCGCGCCGGTAGCTACCGTGCCGGTACCGGGGTAAGTCTTATGCATATGCAGCATGAAATAAAGGCGGGAGACCACATCCACCGCATTGGCGCATACTTCAGTCTTGCCGTCGTCTGCCAGATAATCCGCGGGTTTGCTGACAATAGCGAAGAAGGGGACATAGGCGCTCTTTTCCGTCGCCTCTGCCGGCGTCGCCGCCATACCGCAGCGCACGGCGGCATGCGCGCGAATCTGCTCGATCAAGGCCATCAATGCCTGGTTTTCTTCGATCACGCGACAGCTTTCCGTACCTTTCAAGCCCAGGCTGGCCGCTTCGATGAACACCAGTACATTACCAGCGTCCACGATCGATACGGGAAAGACCCCCTGCCCTGCAACCTCGATCAGATCGACCGGATTGCCGGTCGGTAACACGCGGCCAGTCGTCGAGCCTGCCGTATCCCGGAAATCCAGTTTAATCTCGCTGCCGCTGCCGGGGACGCCGGCGATGGTATAATCGCCCTCCACGCAGGGCTTGCCATCCCGCACCGCCACTTCTGCCTCGAGAATGCAGTTGGTATTCGTCTGGTGAATCCGCACACGGGTTACCGGCTCCACCGCCTGCACCAGACCTTCATCAATCGCATATGGCCCGACGGCAGCCGAAATATTGCCGCAGTTACCACCAAAATCAACCAAATCCGTATCAAAGCTAACCTGGGCAAAAGTATAATCAACATCCGCATCCGCCCGGCTGGGTGGTCCGATGATCGCCAGCTTGCTGGTCAGCACATCCGCGCCGCCCAGACCGTCGATCTGCCGTGGGTCCGGGCTGCCGAAAATGGCACGGATCACTGCGTCGCGCTGTTTGGGGTCTGCCGGTAATTCATTGCGGCGAATAAAGATGCCTTTACTCGTTCCGCCGCGGTAGATGACGACATGATATGGGTTCATTTGCGGGTACATGGATCAGCCTCCTTATGGTTTAGCCTCTGTTGCAGATCGCCCAACAATCCGCCATGCGAGAGTAGACGGAGCAGATGCGGTGGCAACTGATCTGCCGCATGCTCGCTGCCGTTACTGAGGTCACGGATTTTTCCCTGCGCCAGATCAACTGCCAGCAGGTCGCCCTCCGCGATCTGCCCGGCAGTTGGGCAGATCAAAACCGGCAAGCCGGTATTGATGCAGTTGCGGTAAAAAATGCGGGCAAACGATTCCGCCACAATCAGGGCAACGCCGGCGCCCAGCAGGGCAAGCGGCGCTGTTTCCCGGCTGGAGCCGGAACCGAAATTCTTTCCCGCCACGATGATATCTCCCTTGCGCATTTTGGCCGCAAAATCCGGATCCGCACCCTCCATCGCATGCGCGGCCATCTCCGCCAGCGAAAGTTCCATATACTGTGCTGGGGAAATCAAATCCGTATTGATATCGTCGCCAAATTTATGTGCATATCCCTGAATAAATGTATTCATCTGCCGCCCCCGCTTTCCCTGCAAAATTCACGGCAATCCACAATTTTTCCGGCAACCGCCGCTGCGGCGACCGTGGCCGGCGAAGCAAGATAGACCTTGCTTTCCGGGCTGCCCATCCGCCCTCTGAAATTACGGTTCGTCGTCGAGATGCCGGATTCACCCGCCGCAAGCAGACCGGAATGCACACCCAGGCAGGCGCCGCAGCTGGGCGCAAGGATGGTTGCGCCGGCATCCGCCAAAACGGAAAGCAAACCGCTTGCCGCCGCCTGCCGCCAGATCGTCTGCGAAGCGGGCGAGACCAGCAGCCGGCAACCAGCCGCTACGCGCCGCCCGCGCAGGATTTCTGCTGCAGCCTGCAGATCGCTCAGTCTGCCACCGGTGCAGGAGCCGATATAGGCGCTGTCGATATGTGTACCGGCCAGTTCACGCGCCGGGTATACCTGGTCGACATGATGCGGCGCCGCCACGAGCGGTTCCAATGTGGCTACATCATATTGATAACACTGCCGGTAAACCGCATCCGCGTCGCTGGTAATGGGCGTAAAGCCGCTGTCGCAGCCATGCGCAGCCAGATATGCCGCCGTTTTTTCATCCGCTGCGATCAGCCCCGCCTTTGCACCAGCCTCGACCGCCATATTGGAAATACACATCCGTTCGTCCATCGGCAGGGCGCGGATCGTTTCGCCGGAAAACTCCATCGCCATATACGTCGCACCGCCATGGCCGATATCACCGATTACGCGCAGGATCATGTCCTTGGCCATCACCCCCGGCTGCAATACGCCGTGGAAATCAAAGGAGAGACTTTCCGGCACACGCAGCCAGATTTCACCGGTAACCAGCACGCCGAGCATTTCTGTCGAGCCAATGCCCGTGCTGAAACAGCCAAAAGCGCCCCCGGTACAAGTATGCGAATCCGTACCCACCACCAGGCTGCCGGGCCGGAAAAAGCCTTTTTCCGCCAGAATCTGATGGCAGGGCCCCTGCCCTTCAACATAATTGCGGATACCCTGCGCTTTGGCCCAACGCCGGGTAAAGGCCACAATATCTGCTTGCTGTATCGTGGCGGCGGGCGAATAATGGTCGCAGATCACGACCACCCGCTCCCGATCCCAGATCTCTGCCTGCAGCTTTTCCAGTTGTTCTGCAATCACGACGCGCGGCCCCAGGATATCGTCCATCATCGCACAATCCACCCGTGCCGTGATGATATCGCCCGCCTTAACCTGCGCCAGGCCGGCGCTGCGCGCCAGCAATTTTTCCGCTATTGTCTTGCCCATAAGCGCCCTCCTGTCCGCCGCTTAGCAATTCGCTTCCTGCGCGCAGGCATTGATGTTGATCTGGTGTCCGCTATAATTGCCTGGCACAAGCGCATGCATTTCCTTGGCAGCAGCCAGCAGCGCAGGAAAATCGATATCTGTCTGATAGCCGCTGCGCTGCAGCAGATAAACTAAATCTTCAGTCGCCGTATTGCCGGAAGCACCCGGCGCAAAGGGGCAGCCCCCCAGACCGCCCAGCGCAGTCTCCACTTCATACACACCGTTCTGGATGGCAGTATAGGTATTGAGCATCCCCATATTCCGCGTATCATGGATATGGATAGCCAGCGGCAACTGCGGAAAATCATGGCGTACGGCCTGCACATAGGCAGCTACCTGCAGCGGATGCGCTACACCGATCGTATCGCAAAGCGTCACGCTGTCCGCGCCGCGCGCCACAACCGCGTCGACGATCTCCAGCAAACGGGCGAGCGGTGTCTCACCGGCAAATGGACAGCCAAAAGATGTGGCCAGATCCGCACTGATGCGCAGATCCGGGAATTCCTGCCGCATGCGGGCGAACTGCTCCAGCGAATCGCTGACCGTACAATTGACATTCGCCAGATTATGCTGCTCAGACACGGAAATCACTGTAGTAAATTCCTTTAATCCGGCTGCGGCGGCACGCTGCGCGCCCTTAAAATTCGGCACCAGCACGAACGGTCGCTTATCCGGATATTCTGCGAGCACAGCTTCGACCACCTGCGCGATATCCGCCATCTGCGGGATCGCCTTGGGCGAAACAAAAGAGCCGATCTGCATCCTGACGATGCCGGCGGCAAACATCCGCCGGATCAACGCCAGCTTCGTCTCCGTAGGGATCTGCTCCCGCACCGATTGCCAACCATCGCGCGGCGCTACTTCCACAACAGTGATCTTTGTCATAAACATTCCTCCATCCGGCTTAAATAATGCCGCGCGAGACATAGTCCTCATATTCTTCCCGGCTCAGCCCAAGCGCATCGCAATAGATCTCCTCGTTATGCTGACCAAGCAATGGCGAAGGCACCCTGATCTGCACCGGATTCTCGCTGAATTTGATCTGGTTGCCGGTGACACGCAAACGGCCTGCCTTCGGATGCTCCATCTCAACGAACATCTCCCGCACTTTGGCAATATGTTCATCTGCCGCTACCTGCGAGATATCGTAGATCGGCGATGCCGGCACGCCGGCTGCCAGCATACGGTCTACCGCATCCTGGACTTTCAGCTCATGCAGCCACTCCTCAACCAGCGGCTTCAATTCAGCATGGTTCTGCACACGCAACGGGTTGGTAGCAAAACGCGCATCCTCCACCAAATCTTCCCGCCCCATCAAGCCGCAAAGGATCCGCCACAGCTTGTCATTGCCGCAGGCGATGATCAGGCTGCCGTCGCTTGCTTTGAAGGAATCATACGGATAGCAGGACTCATAGCGGTTACCGATCCGCTCCGGGATGCGTCCGGTCGCCAAATAGATCTGATTGATGATCTCCAGCGAAGAAACGACGGAATCCACCAGGGCCACATCTACCTTCTGCCCCTGGCCGGTGCGCAGCTTATGATTATATGCGGCCAATACGCCGACCGCCACGCTCAATCCGGCCAGCACATCGCCCATCGCCGTTCCGGTGCGGGTGGGTTCGCCGCCCGGCCAGCCGGTCGTGCTCATCAGGCCGCCCATCGCCTGGCCGATGATGTCATAACCGCCGCGGCTAGCATACGGACCATAATGGCCAAAGCCGGAAACGCAGCCATAGATGAGTCCAGGGTTGATCTCCTTCAGCGTATCATAGCCCAACCCCAGTTTCTCCATCGTACCGGGGCGGTAATTCTCCAGCACGACATCAGCGCCGGCCACCATTTTTTTGAACAGCGCCTGCCCTTCGGCAGATTTCAGATTCAGGGTAATGCTGCGCTTGTTGCGATTCAGGTTCATATAATAGGCGCTCTCGCCATTGACCATCGGCGCAAACGCGCGGCTGTCATCCCCCTTGCCCAGCGGCTCGATCTTGATCACGTCCGCTCCCATGTCAGCAAACAGCATCGCACAATAAGGCCCGGCAAGCACCCGCGTCAGATCCAGAACAACCATGCCTTGTAATACGCCTTTGTTCTTATCCATATACCCTCACCTTTATCATTAAATTTTTGCTCTGCATCTCCTGCTGCGCCAGATGCCGTAAATAGAATCACGGGATATCATGATCAGCAGCACCCTGCATCGTCGCAGCAATGTGATCAGACAGCAGCAACAATAATATAGCAAAAATCATGCCAAACATTCATTTTCGCATAAGCTGTAGCTACTCCGTGCTCAAAAACCTGCTCAGACGGCTGTCACTTCAAACGGCATAACCGGCGCTGTGGCATAACGCCACACCTCTCCATTTAAGAATGTTTCAACATATTGGTACATCGAAAATTTGAAACAAATTTTCTGTTCTGCGCTTTGGCGAACCACGCCCTCCCGGCAACGAAAAATGCCGGCAAAGTCGGCATCTTCCGCATTTTGCCGCTAAAGGCTATCCCGGCAAACGCTATTCCCCACGCCGGCTGCTGCGCCACAAAGTGGTGCGGCTTATGCCAAGCTTTTCCGCGATTTGCGCATTGGAATAGCCAAAACAATATTTCAGCATCTCTGCCAATTCCCGTTGTGCCGTCCCCGGCCGCTCCTGCTTTGCTTCCTGGTGCTGTAACAAATCCCGCAGAAATTCATCTTCACCGATGCAGCGGCTGAGCAGATGACGCAGGGCAGCCGGCTTGGCCTGCTTATTGTCATGCGAGGCATTGAGGATAAAGCGCTGACAAACATTTTCCAGCTCGCGCACATTGCCGGGCCAGGAATAATACTGTAACACATCAAGCACCTCATCGCTCAGGCTGACTGCCGTTTTATAATCATCGTGATACCTTTCGTACATCCGGCGGAAAAGCAGGCAAACATCCTGTCCGCGTCTAGCCAATGCCGGGATATCCAATCGCAGCACATTGAGCCGATAGAGCAGATCCGGCCGGAATCCTTCCTGCAACATCCGCTGCTGGGGCTTGTTGGAAGCTGCGATCACACGCACGTCGACCGGGATGATACGATCATCACCAATGCGCAGGATCTCCTTCTCCTGCAGCACACGCAGCAGTTTCATCTGCAGCAGCGGGCTAAGGTCGCCAATCTCATCCAGAAATATCGTACCCTGATTCGCCAGCTCAAACAGTCCCTTTTTCCCGGTCCGCAGACTGCCGGTAAAAGCTCCGGCCGTATAGCCGAACAATTCGCTCTCCAGCAGGCTGTCCGGAATGGCGGCGCAGTTTACAGCGACAAAACGCTGAGCATGCCGGCGGGAAGCAGTATGGATGCTCTGCGCAAACAGCTCTTTCCCCGTGCCGGTCTCACCGAGAATCAATACATTCGCTTCTGCATCGGCATAGATCCGCGCCTGCCGCACAGCAGCGCGGATTGCCCGGCTTTCGCCAAGGATATCAGCAAATGAATGCTTGGCGGTAAAGCCATGTGTCTGTTCCCGCCGCAGATGATCCGCCTCTGCATTTTTCTGGCGGGAAGCTTCGGAAAGCATGGCCACCGCGCTGATGCCCTGTTGATCACCAGCCAGCAGCGAACGAAAAACATGGATCGTCTCTCCCCGGTATTCAATGACGATATCCTGCGGCTCGCCCGCTTCCTGACGCAGAAAACTCTCCATGCGCAGCTGCGGAAACAGCGCCTGCACCGCTTTACCACGCATCTGCTGCGCACTGACGCCGAGCAGCTTTTCCGCCGCCTGGTTGCAGACGACAACCCGCCCCGCCGCATTGACGGCCAGAATGCCGCTTGGCGAGTAATCGATCACCGTTGAAAAAAACTGCGATTTGTTCCGTTCACGGCCAATCTCCTGCGCAAAGCGCTTGGCCTCATAAATGGTATCGACGATCTCATCCACATCATTATACAGCAGCAGCGCCGTTTTGCCGGCAGCTGCACCGGCATCGCAGGCAAATGCGGTGCCGATCACCGCGCCGCAAGAACTGGCGGCAATCAGCGCGGGCAGTTCCGTACTCTCGCTGTATACAATGTGGCGAATACGTACCCCCAACAGCTGCTCCAGCTCGTCGAAACGGTAATATGGTTTTTCCTGATAAGAAACTATGCCTACCTCTTCGCCATAAGCCGCCGCACGGATGATCGCATGCATATAATCATAATACGTCGGCTGCAGGCCGACGATTGGATAATCAAACAGGTCGCGAAAGATCTCCAGATTAGAACCGCCGGCGATGAACATCTCATATCCCTGTGCATAAGCGCTGCGTACCGCATCGGGCAATGAACCGTGATGGCATTCCAGGCAGAGCAAGTCCAGCTCTTCATCGTCGATGCGCGCCAATGCCTGATGAAACAGATCTGCCAATCTTTTGTAAGTTAAACAGCATATCTTATAACGGTGCACCCTTCTCTTCCTTTCTATCGGTAGATGCTTCATGCTTTCCCGCGGTATCGCGCTATGGCACGCTGCCGCTTGTTATTCATCCGCCAGACTATTTGCCAGAAGTTCCACCCATTCGGAAAGCGGTATTATATCATCCTGCGAAGTCTGATAAAAAAATGCGCGGACCACGATACAATTCTTCCAGATAACAACCGTAGGAAACCGCAGCGCATCATAATAAGCATATAACCGATCGCAATCTGCGGCAATCTGCGTTGTATCGATGCGGGTAAAATTTTCTTCCCTGCTGGCCGCATGGTAAAACTCACAGGCCAGCAGGCGGGCAATCGCGGGGCTTTTCGTCTGATAGTAATCCACATAATATCCCCCATCCAACACCCGACCATCCGGCAAAGTAATCGCGGCTTGTTCGGCATAATCGATACAGCGCGGCGCAAGCAGATCCGACCATTCGCGGATCGTATTAAAGCCCTTGCCCAACATGGTCATGCGGTAATCCGCATCTTCATCCCCGGCAAAGTCCAACATCGTGGCAAAAGGGATGACGCCGCTGTAATCATCCAGCTGTACTTTATCCTCATCCAGCAGTGAAGCGCTCCATTGCTGCAGAAAGATGCCAAGCAGCAGCATGCCGAGCAGAAGCTTAAACGCTCGCTTGCCGTGATACCTGCGTGCGCCCTTTCGCCAATCCTTATCCGTCTGCAGGCATTCGCCCGCCTGCAGTCTGCGCGTCAGTTTGCGCAGGGCATGCAGCGCGGAGATCTGATCCGCGACAAGCCAAAAAATGAACGCGGATGCCAGCAAAAACAGCCAGGTCTGCATCCAGATGATCGTGGCCAACGGCCTGGTACAGCAAAAGAAAAGCGGATAAGCAATAACCCACCACAACAGGGTAAATGCATTGCCACGCTGCCGTTTCCTTACCGCCCGCAAAGCAATGGCCTGCACCTGCGGATCCGTATTGAATTCTCGCGCGCCAGGATCAAAGCTGCGGTAAATATAAAAATCTCCGCGCTTCGCCACATATTCCCAAGCATATTTTTCGCTCAGCGCCACCTGCTGCGGGTCCGGCTCCCCACCATCCTCCGCCCACATGCTCGTGCTTTTCTGCGCAGCTTCCAGGCGGTATTTTGCAGGACGGGGTTCGCCCGGCGCAAAAGCGGCAACGCCGGCAAAAAAACCGTCGTGGATCAGGAACAACCCTTGTTCCGCCTGCTCAGAAAGCCAGCTCTCCATCGCTTCCACATCATAAGCAGGGCATGGCGGCAAGCGATAGATCTGCCGCCGCTTCGTTTTTCTGTCCGTCATGTTATTCTCCTTTGCTCTTCTCCAGCACCAGTGCATCATGAAGACAAAGCTGAAGCCGGGAAAGCTCCGCCGCATATGCTGTCTTCCCTTTATCTGTGATCCGATAAGTCCGCCGGCGGCCTGAAACCTCTGTTTCGCAGATATACTTCTCTTTTTCGAATTTGGCAAGAATCGTATAGAGGGTCGCCGGTCCGATGCGCAGCCGGCCTCGGGTCTGTTTTTCGATGAAATCAGCAACATCCATGCCGCACATCTCCCCCTGCCAAAAGGCCATCAGCACATAAAACATGGATTCCGTCAATATCTCCAGCGCTTTTTTGGGCAAGACCAACGCCTCCCATGATATCGTTATATGATATCATACCTAAAGCCTAGCCTAAATGTCAATCCCAAACCAAAAAACATGGGCAACCGCTTACTGCCGGATGCCCATGTTTTATTTACTCCTGATATTTCCCGCTCAGCCAGCTGTAGCCAGCGGCCGACGTATTTCAGCGCGCAGCATTCCCTGTGCCCCCTGCTGGATTTGCTCTTTCCGGATCTGCTCTAGCAAGAAAAAGGAGCGCTATCATCCCTTGCTGCAGCAAAAGGAAGCGCAAACAGCTTAATAGCCCAGCAGATCGACCAGCTGCTCATCGCTCAGCTCCAGATGATAGTACAGCGAATAGAATTCGCGTGCTTCCGCCTTGATATCCAGATCGAACTGTTCCGGATACAGCAGCCCGGACAGCCAGTAAATGCCGATCAGACGGTTCGGTCCCGGCGGGCGGTCAAACCAGCTATAAGGATATTTCGGTACTGCATAGACTTTTCCGTCCAGCACAGCCTGTACATTTGCAAAACGGCTATCGGTAAGGAAGTTCTCCACCGCCTGCTGCGGCGAATAATTCTCCGTCGGTTCACCGTTGAGCAGGACTACCTGTGGGTTCCAGCCAATCACCTGCTCAGCGCTGATATCGATCCGGCTGCTGACTTCGCCTTCGACTACAGCCACGTTCGTCGCGTCCACCACTTCCAGCAGTTCTGCATGTGAAGAACCAGCAGGCGCAGTCTCCAGGTTTTCCAGGCCATTACCGAAATAGACCGTCACACGTTCTTCTTCCGGAATATCGATCGCCTCGGCAAAAGCCAGCGCTTCTTCAGCATAAGCTGCCAGCTCTTCCGCACGTTCTTCCATACCGAACACTTCGCCGAGCATGCGGTATGCTTCCGGGATCGCCGCCATATCGCCGTCAAGCACGATGCAGGGAATCCCCGTCTGTTCCTGGAAGCCATCCGCTTCACTGATCGTAGAATCAGAGATCGTACCATAGGAGATCAGCACCGAAGGCGCGGCTGCGATCACCGCTTCCAGATTCAGGCCGTCGCCTTGACCGAAGGCGGGCAGATCCTGGTATTCTTCCAGAATATAGGCTTTTTCCATCTCGTTGAATTCATAATTGACGCCCACCATCGTCTCCGGCGCCAGCGTGTAGAGCATGTAACTGCCGATCGCACCGGTACCGAGGCCGGTTTCCACCGACTCGGGCAGCGCAACCGTGCGGCCTGCCATATCGACGATCTCGCGCGGACCAGCCGCTTCTTCTTCCGCCTGTTGTTCCGTCTGCTCTTCCGTTGCCGGATCTTCCGCCGTCTGTTCCTGTGCCGCCGGTGTGCAGGCAGCGAGCAGTGCGAGGCAGAGCAGCAGGCAAAGCAATAATGCCAACCACTTTTTCATCCACTTATCCTCCTTTTGCAGCTCACATCGTTTTGTGGACATTTCTCACAGATATTCTTTGGTAAATATATATCTACGAGAAAATATTACCGTGACAAGTATAATATGTGCCTTCGAATTTGTCAATCCCTTGTCAAATCGCCACCGCCTTACGCCAAACAGATTGACAATCGGCTAAAAATAGATTATCCTTTATATTATCCTTAGTGAAACCTATTTCTACGCATACATAAATTGAGGCAGATCAACATGAAACCAGCCTTTACCCCTGCGGCCACCTCCGTAAAAAAGCGCCGCTGGCTCCTGCCGGTGCTGCTCACCCTCTCGCTCATCCTGCCGCTGATTTCACTCAATATCGGTTTTTATGGTCTCAGCGCGCAGCAGGTCTGGGGATATCTGCTGCATGGCGCGGCTGATGTAGACCCGAATGTGCCGATCATCGTGCGCAATATCCGCATTCCGCGCGTGATCGCCGCCTTTGCCATCGGCGCCGGCCTGGCAGTAGCTGGCGCGGCTTTTCAGGGCATGTTCAAAAACCCGCTTGTCTCGCCGGATATCCTCGGCGTCTCACAGGGCGCCGGGCTGGGCGCCTGCGTTGCCCTGATTTTGGGCTGGAGCAGTGCCGCCGTGCAGGTTAACGCCTTCATCTTTGGTATCTGCACCGTTTTTCTCACCTATTTTGTCGGCTCACGCGCCCGTTTTGGACAGGAGGTCAGCCTGGTGCTGGCCGGGACCATGCTGCGCGAACTCGCCAATGCCGCGATCACCGTCATCAAATATGTGGCAGACCCTAACGATGTGCTGCCAGCGATCACTTACTGGCTGATGGGCAGTCTATCAAAGGTAGATACCGCATCGCTGCTTTTCAGCCTGGCGCCGATCTGCCTGGGCACATTGCTCCTCTTCCTGCTGCGCTGGCGGCTTAACCTGCTCACGCTGGGAGATGAAGAAGCGATGGCCCTCGGCATCCATCCGCGCCGCATCCGTCTGGTGGCAGTGCTGGCGGCCACGATCATCAGCGCCGGGGCGGTCTGCCTGGGCGGTCTGATCGGCTGGGTCGGGCTGATGATCCCGCATCTCGCGCGTGGGCTGATCGGGGCGGATTATCGCCGCATGCTACCGGTCGCCGCATTGATGGGCGGTTGCTTTCTGTTGCTGATGGATGACCTGGCGCGTTCGCTGCTCGTGCTGGAGATCCCGATCGGCGTGCTGACCGCCTGTTTTGGCGCACCGTTCTTCATTATGCTGATCATCCATAGGGGGCGTTCCTGAATGGCAGAGCTCGATCTGGTCGTTGAAAATCTGCGTGGTGGTTATGGCAAAAAAGAAGTGGTGCATGGCGTATCCTTCGCCCTGCATGCCGGCGATGTACTCTGCTTGCTTGGTCCAAACGGCTGCGGCAAATCCACCCTGCTTAAACTTCTGCTGCGCTTTATCCCGCGTATGGCGGGCAGTGTTACCTGCCGCGGCCATAATGTTGATCACCTGGACCGCCGACATCTGGCCCGCTATTTTTCCTATATCCCGCAGACCGATCGCTCCAGCTTCCCCTATACGGCGCTGGAAATGGTGATGATGGCGCGCTCCTCCTATTTTGGCACATTCCGTACCCCGGCGCAGGAGGATATCGCGCTTGCCTATCAAAGCCTGGAAAAAATGAAGCTGGCGCATCTGGCGGATTTCCCCTACAACCAGATGTCCGGCGGACAGCGCCAGCTGGTGCTGATCGCCCGCGCCCTCTGCCAGAGCACCTGCATCCTGGTAATGGATGAACCGACCTCCAGCCTGGACTTTGCCAATCAGCAAATGATCAACGACGCGATCCGCCTGCTGGCGAATGAAGGCAAGATCGTGCTCGTTTCCACACACAGCCCAGCGCAGCCTTTTGCCATCGCCAGCCAGGCACTGTTGCTGCGGCAAGGCGAGACCATCGCCTTTGGCCCGCCGACACAAACGCTGACCGACCAAAGACTGGAAGAGGTATATGGCATTCCGATGCAGGTGGTCGCGATCACCGACCGCAACCAGCGCGAACAGCGGATCTGTCTGAGCCTCTGACGATAAAGCATGGCAAAAACAACGGCTCCGGAATACTCTCCGGAGCCGTTGCCGTCTGTTCTGCAACCCGATACCGGCAGATGATATCTACCCCAACCGTGCGGGCTGTCCGCGGTATCCTGCGGCAAACGGAAAAATCTGCCGAACAGAACCGCTCTGCGCTTGCACTGCCGGGACCGGTGGAAATGCGCAGGCAAGGCTCTGTTCGGCCGTCTCGGTCTGCGCAAGATAATCGACCAGGCCACAAAAAAGCGTCCAGGCAAGCTGCCACTGATAAGCGGAGGAGACGAGCAAAGCTTCTTCTTCTGCATGGGAAAGAAAACCCATCTCGCAGATCACCGCCGCGATATCGAGCTGCTCCAGCAAATATGAAGCGCTGTGCGGTAATGCGCTGCGGTCCGTATTTGCCAGCTCCTCCTGCAGCGCGTTCTGCAAAATGCCGGCCAGCGTCTCCCCTGCCGTATTGCCCTGACGGTAAAAAACCTGCGCGCCATGCTGGCTGCTGTCTGCTGGATAACTGTTGCAGTGCAGGCTGATGAAAATATCTGCTTCTGCCGCTGTACAAAGCGCAACCCTCGCCTCCATATCCTCGCGTTTGCTGTCAGCCAGCGCCGTATCCCCTTCGCGTGTCAGACTTACCGCCGCGCCGGCGGCACGGCAATATTCTGCCAATGCTTTGGCCACCGCCAGATTGATCTCCTTTTCTTCGCTGCTGCTACCGACCATGCCCGGGTCCCAACCGCCATGGCCGGCATCGATTACAATGGAGACGCCAAACATTGCCGGCGCCAGCGCATGCTCCATTTGCAGGCCGGCCAGGCTGCGCCCCGCCAGCAACATGGCAAACATCAAGGCAAGCACGAAAAAGATGCTCCCGTCTGGCAAGTGCAGAACCGTCAGCTGCCGGCCGCCATGCCGCCCGTATCTCCGTCCTCTTCTCCGCATCAGGCAACCCCCTTCGCCGGAACCGTCTGCCACAGTCTATGAAACGCCGCCTGCCGCTATGCCCGTGGCAGGCGGAATTGGAATATGTCCCGCGCTGGCAACATCTGATCATGAGGATTGTTTTTACCGTGCCGGCATGCTATACTGAATGCGTGCCGGCCGCGAGGCGACCGGCCGCTTACCTGCACAAGACAGAAACGAGGACATCGCATGCCTATCGATATCCATACACGGATGATCACGCTGATCGGCAAGCCGCTCGGGCAATCTTTTGCTGCCCGCATGCAAAACGCCGCCTATGCGGCAGCCGGATTGAATCTGCTCTATTTTTATACAGAAGCGGATGAGCAACACCTGGCAGAAATCATCCAGGGGCTGCGGCGGATGAATTTTGCCGGTTTTGCCGTTACCAGCCCCAATAAAGTAGCGGTGTTGCGCTATCTGGATGCGCTCGACCCACTCTGCGAAAAAATCGGCGCCTGTAATACCGTCGTGCGGACACCAGCTGGCCAACTGATCGGCTATAATACCGATGCCGCCGGTTTTTATACTTCGCTCTGCACAGAAGGCGGTGTCGATATCGCGCAGCGCAGCTTTTTCTGCATCGGTGCGGGTGGCGCCGGCCGCGCCATCTGCGCGACCTTGGCGCATTATGGCGCACGGCAGATCCATATTGTTGATCGCGTCCCACAAAAAGCGCAAGACCTGGTTCACGACATCAACTGCCGTTTCGCACCGGTTGCGCATTTCGCCGCACCGGGCGATTTTTCCGCGCTGGCGAAATGTGATGTCGTGCTGAATGCCAGCGGCGTCGGCATGGGGGATAGCAGCGGCGAAAGCCCGCTGCCCGCAACGCAGATCCAAGCGCATCAACTTTACTTTGACGCCTGCTACAATCCGCAAAAAACCCGCTTTCTGCTCGATGCGGAAGCAAAGGGTTGCCGCATTTTAAATGGGTTGGGCATGTCGCTTTACCAGGGAGCAGCGCAGATCGAACTCTGGAGCGGGGAAAAAGCGCCTTTGGCAGCGATGCGCCGGGAACTACTGGACATTCTGGCCGAGCAGGAAAAGCGCTCTACCCAGGCAGTACAGGGAGGCGTTACAGAATGAGAGCGCTGCGTTGGTTGGACGCGCACTTTGAAGAAAGCCTGCTCATCTTTTTTCTCTGCCTGATCGCCTGCGTCAGCCTGCTCAATATCCTCGTCCGCAATCTCGAATTCATTCCCGTCCTGCGCTGGCCGGAAGAATTCTGCCGTTTCTGCTGGATCGCCAGCGTATTCTTCTCCCTGCCCTATGCGATCCGCAACGGCGGTATGTTGCGCGTAAGCATCCTGACAGATGCGCTGCCTTCACGTTTGCGTCGGCGTATCGATATCTGCATCGATCTTCTGACCGCTGTTGTCATGCTGCTGCTCGCGCTCTGTGCGGTTGGCATCGTACGCAGCATCCTGGCCAGCGGCGAAACCTCGCCTGCCATGCGCTGGCCGATGTGGGCCATCTACTGCACGATGCCGGCCGGCTTTTTCCTTGCCACGCTACGCAGCCTGCAACAGGCCTTCCGTCAGGTGAATCGCCGCGGAAGAGATGTTGCGGCAGCGGACGAGGCAAGCCCTGCAGCCGGGCAGGAGAGCAGCAGCCGGCCAGCAGGAGGTGATGCCTGATGGCAGCTTTGCTGTTGTTCATTGTTTTCCTGGCCGCCATTGCCATCGCCGTGCCGATCGCCGTCAGTATGATCCTCGGCGCGGCTGCGCCGATTTTGTTGCTGGAGCAGGGCGGTTCCATCACCCAGCTACTCAACAACACCTTTTCCGGCGCCAACTCTACGCCCATTCTTGCGCTGCCGCTATTCATCCTTGGCGGCGTGATTATGGCGGAAGGCGGCATTTCGCGCCGCCTGTTCGATCTATTCGTTTATTTCGTTGGCCGTCTGCCGGGCGGCATTCCCTGCGCCGTTATCCTGACCTGCCTTTTTTATGGAGCAATTTCTGGTTCTGGTCCGGCGACGACCGCTGCCGTCGGCTCGATGTGCCTTCCCTTTCTGCTTCGCCTCGGTTATGACCGCCGCTGGTGTGCCGGGTTGCTCGCAGTTGCCGGCGGCTTGGGGGTGATCATCCCACCTTCCATTCCCTTTGTACTCTATTCGCTGGCGACCGGCGTCTCGACCGGCGATCTCTTTCTGGGCGGCATCCTACCCGGCATTTTGATCGGCCTTTGCCTGATGGCCTACGCAGTGATCCATTGCCTGCGGCGTGGGGAAGACCGGGAGCAGATTCGGCAGCAGCTGGCCATGCTGGAAAGCAAAGGGCTGATCCGGCTTTTACGGGAAAGTTTCTGGGCGCTGCTTTGCCCGCTGATCGTGCTCGGCGGCATTTACGCCGGCTACTTCACCCCCACAGAGGCAGCCTGCGTCTCTGTATTTTATGCACTGCTCGTCTCCCTGTTCCTTTACCGTACCATCCAGCTTCGGGATCTGTTACCCTTCCTGCGCAGCGCAGTGCGAACCTACGGCGGACTCGCCTTTGTGCTCGCTTTCGCCACAGCGTTCGGCCGCGTACTCTCGCTGACCCGGGCGACCGACCTGATCGAAGCATTCATCACAAATCATTTCCATACCGGCATAGCAGTACTTGCCGTCCTCGTCGTCATCTTCCTGTTGCTGGGAATGGTCATGGATACCGGACCTGCCATCATCATTCTGGCGCCGGTACTGTTGCCTACGGTAGAAGCGCTCGGCATAGACCCGGTACATTTCGGTGTTGTTCTTGTCTGCTGCCTGTCCATCGGCCTGGCCACGCCGCCCTTTGGCCTGGATCTGTTCGTGGCAGGCAATCTTGCCGGCGAGCAACCGCTGGCCGTTGCCCGCCGCGCGCTGCCCTTTATGCTTGTTTTTCTGCTGGCGCTGAGCGTGATCACCTGCTTCGAATGGCTCAGCACCTGCCTGCTTTGATCCGGCGCAGACCCGGGATTGTCCAACTCATCAGTTTAACGATTCATCATAACAAAGGAGATCTTTATGAAAAAGCTGCTTATCCTCTTCTGCATCTCATTGCTCCTCTGCGGCCTGACCGCCTGCAATAGCCCAGCGTCGCCAGCCGGACAGAACAGCCCAGAGCAAGAAACGCAAACAGCGGAAAATAGCATCACGCAATATTCCTCGCTGGAACCGGTCGTATTGATCGGTGCGGATTCTACCGGCGAAGGCGCTGCCGGCCAGTTGCTTGGTGAATGTATCGCAGCCAGGCTGGACGAAATTACCGGCGGTCAGCTGACCATGTCCTACCACCCCAACGGCGAATTGGGCGGCGATACCGATCTGCTGCGCCAGATGCAGAACAACGATATCCAGCTCGTCATCTGCCAGACCGCGCCTGTCGTCTCGTTTATCCCGAACATGGCGGTTTTTGACCTGCCAATGGTATTCGCAGGCTATGACGGCGATACGATCGAGGCTGTGCTCAACGGGGAAGACTCTGCCTTTCGCGCCGCGCTGGCCGACGCCTATCAGGAGGCCGGGCTGCGCTTGCTTGGTTTTCTGCAGAATGCGACCTACCGGCTGACCACCGCGCATATTGCGCTGCAAAGCCTGGAAGATTTCGCTGGTCTGCAGATCCGCACGATGGAAAATACGAACCACATGGATTTCTGGTCGGCAATCGGCGCAATGCCCACCCCGCTCACCTGGTCTGAAGTTTATTTTGCGCTTCGCTCCGGCGCGATCGACGCGCAGGAAAATGCAGCGGATACCTGCGTCGGCGCCAATCTGGACGAAGTTCAGGAATACCTCGCCTGCACCAACCATATCCTTTATGTCAACCAAATCTGCATCAATCAGGATGCCTATGCGGCGCTTGACCCGCTGTATCAGGCTGCACTCGATCAGGCGGTTGCGGAAGTGATTGCCGAGATCCGGCCCCAGCTACAGGAGATCGACCAGAACAATAAAGACCAGCTGGTCGCCAACGGCATGACCATGATCGAATACGATGCCGCATTCTTCGACCAGATTCTTGCGCTGGAGGGCGTAAAGGAGCTTTATGCGCGCATCGATACGGAACAGACGGACGGGCTGGCCACCCTGCTGCAGGAGGAACTGCAGACCGCCGCAGAATAAACCCATGGCCGTGGAAGACAATCACCGCTGTCAGCGGCCAGCAGCGCCGCCTATTCCCGCCCCTAGCGGACGCAGCAGAGCAAAAAGCCATTGTCCGCAGCGAACTGCCGCATCGGAATATCGATGGCGGCCCTTGCGACGATGGTGGCAGCAAAGGAAAACTCACGTGCAAAAAGCAAAAAGAAGGCGCAGCCACCAGGCTGCGCCTTCCTGTTCTCCAGTATCGTCTGAACGATGCCGGCAAATATCCGCTATTTGACCATCGCCTTGATCTTGTCCAGCGTAATATCGCCGCTCAGCACCTGCTGGATCTGGTTGTCGCGAATATATACGACCGCCGGTACCTCCTGTACGCCCAAGCGGCGGGCGATACCGTCGGATTTATAGATATCCACGCGCGTCACTGCTGCCTGGCCGGCCAGCGCCTCTTCCGCGCTTTCGATCACCGGCAGCAGCGCACGGCAGCCTTCATCCACCGCATTCCACAGATAGACCAGCGAAGGCGCGCCATGGTTCAAAATCTGGCGTTCATAGGTCTCGCTCTCGCTGATATATTTTTCCGCGCCATAGCCGGCGATCGCACCATCGCCAACCGCGGTCGCCACCTGCTTAAGGAATTTATCGCGCACATCGCCCACGGCATAAACGCCGGGCAGGTTCGTCTCCATCCGCTCATTGGTGATCAGATACCCAGCGCGGTTCATCTCCAACATGCCTTTGAACAGCTCAGTATTAGGCAGATAGCCAATAAACAGGAAGCAGGTATCCACCTTCACCGGCAGCAATTCATCCTTCTTCACATCGCGCAGCACGACCGTATCCAGGCGCCCTTCACCCTCAAAGCTGTCCACCACCGTATTCCAGATGAACTCCATCTTCGGGTTCTGTAATGCCTCTGCCTTGGCGATCTCATTGCAGTCCATCACGCCTTCTTCATGCATGACAGAGACGATCACCTTGCTGGCAAAACGGGTAAGGAACATGCCTTCTTCGATCGCCGCATCACCAGAGCCGACGACCATAACGGTCTTGTCCGTATTGGCAGCGGCATCGCAGGTAGCGCAGAAAGAGATCCCTTTGTCATACAGATAGTTCTCTTCATTCTTGGCGCCTGTCAGGCGGGGCTTGCCACCGCTGGCCACAATGACGGCACGCGCCTCATAGATGACGCGGAAGGTCTCAACCTCCTTGATCTCACCGTCCAGGCGCACCGCCTTGACATCAGTCAGCTTGAACTCAACGCCGAATTTCTTCGCCTGTTTGTGGAAAAGTTCCATCAGACCAAGACCGGTCGCGCCTTCCGGAAAACCGGGGTAATTTTCGATTTCATTCGTATAGGTCGCCAGGCCCCCAACAAGGGCCTTTTCAATGATGATCGTCTTCAGGCGTGCACGCCCACAATAGATACCCGCCGTCAGGCCGCCGGCGCCGCCGCCGATGATCACCACATCATAACGTTCTCTTTTCTTCTCCATAGCCGCGCTCCTTTTCATTCAGCTGGAAAAGCGGCGCGCGCAGCGCCGCTTTCCCAGTCTCGCTTATCCTTACATGAAATATTTAGCTAACAGCTTCGAGCCGATGAAGGCACCGATAAACAGCGCAGCGGCAAACACCCAACCCGAAAGGGAAAGGGAAGAAATACCGGAAAACAATGCGCCAATATTGCAGCCGCCGGCCAAACGCGCGCCATAGCCCATCAGCAGTCCGCCCAAAACAGCGGCAATCACCTGCCGCCAGCTCTTGATCTTTTTGATCTTGAACTGAGATGCGAGCAACACGGCGAGGAAAGCACCAATGATGATGCCGAAATCCTGCAAACTGGCGCCGTTGTTGAGCACGCCGGATTCCAGTGTCGCCTGGCTTGCCGCATCAGAAAAATAGTACCATTTATCCACGCTGCCGCCGAACAGCTCATAGATCCAGGCGCCCCAGTTGGCAAAAGCACCCGTCACGCCCCAGGGATTGCCGGAACTGGCAAAAATCGCGATCTGGAACACGGAAAGCAGCACGGCGCCCGTCACATAGGTAAAGGGGTTTTTGATCAGCTTTTTGTAATAGGTGTTCTTAGCGATCTTATTGAAAAACTCGTTCATGCGGAAAACCTGCCTTTCTCTGTGCCAGCCAAACTGTGCCGGGAGAGATTATTTCAGCTTTTCAATGACGATCTCCCATTCGCCGTCATCCACTTCTTCGACTTCCACGTTATGGCCGACTTTACGCGCCCAATCCGGGATATTTTTCATCGCGCAGCTGTGGTCGATGGAAACGACCAGCACATCGCCGATCTCCAATTCAGCCATCTT
This sequence comes from uncultured Clostridia bacterium, assembly GCA_944390945.1. Classification (GTDB taxonomy): domain Bacteria; phylum Bacillota; class Dehalobacteriia; order UBA4068; family UBA4068; genus CALXSV01. The sequence goes on along the minus strand of CALXRV010000060.1, from coordinate 33,574 downwards.
CTTTTCCGTCTTCATCAGCGGTACAGGGCAAGCCTCGCCCAGGCAATCCAAAGTGTATTCAGCCATTTTCTTTTCCTCCTGTTTTTGTTATAATATAGTTTTATCCTGTTTTACTTTACTGATTTTTATGATAGAATACTTAATATGACGATCATTCTTCGTCCGTGATGCCCAGCTTTTTCTTTTCAAATTTATCCGCCGCAATATAGAGCAGACCGATGATCGCCAGCTGGATGACAAGCGCACCGATCCAACCGAAGACATCCGGCAGGAAAATACGTGGTGCGGTGGCAGCAAAATTCAGCGTCCACCAACCCATATCATGCGCGCCCCATAACGAACCGGCGATGAAAAAGACCAAAGAGAGCATCTGCATGGTAAAACCTTCGCCCACGCGCATCAGCGTACCGGACGCACAACCACCGGCAATGACCATGCCGATGCCGAACATCAGGCCGCCGATCACCGTCAGCAGGCTGACCGGCTGGATATAGCCCTGACCGGGGATATAACCGCTGTTGATGAACGTCCCGTATTTGATCGCGGTAAAACCGATGGTCGTGATGGCGAATGCGATCAGAACCGCTTTCGTAATGGCCGTGGAACCGCTGATCCAGGGGTCGCGCAGCGACGCGGTAAAACAGAAACGCGAGCGCTGGAGAATATAGCCAAAGCAGCAGCCGAATACCCAAAACATCGCCAGGGAGCCGGACTTTTGCCCGAGCAAAATCCCAACGACGACGATGCCGATCAGCACCAGCAGGCCGAAGGGGATCTGGTTTTTCTTCTTCTTGCGCGGTTTGCGCGCAGGGGAGGAAGACCTGGTTATTTCGGACATCGAAACACCTCCTTGAAGATATACGCAAAAACCGTTCTACAGGATACGCGATCGACTACGCTTTTACTATAACACAAGTGTCCCCGCTACAGCTCATACGATTTCTTTATGCAATATAATCTCTTACAATAGGCCCAATATCCGGCAACCACAGGCAGCACGCCCGGATCACCTCGTTACGTCGCCCGCCGGTTCGAGCGTTGCCGCTGCAGAAGAAAGCTTGGCAGCTAACGATGCCTGCCATCATCAGAGAAAGAGGAGGATCTATGCAACTAGAACATATCGCTTTATTTAACAAGATCGCCAAAACAAAAAGCATCTCCAAGGTGGCGCAGGTTTCACATCTTTCGCAACCTGCGCTCAGCCTGCAGATGCGCCGTCTGGAGGATGAAGTCGGCCAGAAGCTGTTCGAGCGCTCAAATAAAGGCATCGAGCTGACGCCGGCCGGTGAGATCCTGCAGAAATATGCCGAGCAATTTAACCGTATTTATGAGAATTTTATGGAGGATATCGACCGGCTGCAGAGCAGCGAAGGTCCGTTTCGCATCGCCGCCTTTCCGGATGTGGCGAACTATGCCATCCCCTGCACCCTGTTTGCCGCCAACCGCGCCTTCCCCAACCATGTGTTCTATCTCAGTTCGATGTCAAATGAAGAAGTCGTGCAGGGCGTGCTGAGCGGACAGGTGGACACCGGCTTTATCCTTGGCCAGCGCAATGAGCCGGATCTGTTCTGCAAGCCAGCTTTCTGCGATAAGGAATGCCTGGTCGCACATTACGACTACGCCTGCGGCAATATCAAAAAAATGGTGGATATCAAGAATTATCCGCTGCTGCTGCTGCATGAACAGCAACAGGAAAACCATCCGCTGCAAGAATATCTGCGCGCCTACGGCATGCAGCTCAATGATTTCAATATCAGCTGCCGGGTCGATTCCACAGAAAGTGCAAAATCCGCCGTACTGGCCAAACAGGGACTGGCTTTCCTGCCATATATGTCGATCAAAAAGGAGCTTTATCAAAAGCAAATCAAAATCGTCGAACTGGAAGAAATCCCGATCGACTACTGCGTATATGTCATCACGCGCAACCTCTCTGCCCAGCGCGGCAGCAACGAAAAGAAGCAGGAAATCATCCGCTATATCATCAATACCGTAAGCAACAGCATCTGCTAAACCTGCGGCGCCCGGCTGATATACAGTTCCCAAACGCCGGTAATCGGCTCCTCCACGCGCATGGTCAACTTGCGTTTTTCACAGTACTCTCGGATATTTTCCGTAGTGCAGCTATGATCCGTAACCAGCTTTACCGTTTCGCCTGCCTGCAACTCGCCCAGCTGCATCAGCTTCATCAGCGGCAGTGGGCACATATCGCCCAGGCAATTGATCTCCAGATTGCGGTTTGCGCCTTCCAGCGGCGCTGAGTCCGGTGACATGTTCTGCTGCAGCGCGCTCACCCTGTATGTTTTCGTCTCCTGTTGCTGCCCTTTTGTCCGTTCCAGCCAGTCCTTTACCATTCCCATACTCCTTTCCAAGCGGAGGATCCATGCCGAAAATCATGATACTTGGCGGCGGAAATTGCCAGCTGTCCGCAGCGATCCGCTGCCGTGAACTTGGTATTTCCACCGTATTGATCGACTACACCGCGCAGCCGCCGGCTGCCGCCTATGCGGATTGCCATGAGCAGATCAGCACCTTCGATGCAACCGCCTGCATCGAAGCAGCGCGGCGCCATCGCATCGACGGTGTGCTGACGCTGGGTACAGATCAGCCCGTCTATACGGCTGCCCTGGTTGCCGACGCGCTCGGCCTGCCGGCCCCACTGCCACCGCAGACCGCTTATGCAGTGACCAACAAACAGCAAATGAAAGCCATCTTCGATACAGCGGGCATCCCTTCCGCACCGCACCGCTTTCTGCAACGCGGCGCAACTGCGGCCGAGCTGGCAGGACTGCGCCCGCCCTTCGTGATCAAACCCGTCGATTCGCAAGGGCAGCGCGGCATCGCACTGCTGCCGACCGCCGCGGATGTTCTCGCGCATATCGATACCACACTTTCCTTTTCCCGCAGCGACAGCGTTTTAGTCGAAGAGTACTATCCCAATGCCGAGCTGACCATATCCGGCTGGGTGCAAAACGGCCAACTGCACCTGCTCAGCGTGACCGACCGGCTTTCGCATCATCTGCCGCCGAGCATTGGCGTTTGTTATGGCCACCGCTGTCCCTCGCGGCATATCGCGCATTATATGGAAATCGAAGCGCTCAGCCGCCGCATCACCACCGCATTTGAGATCCAAGAAGGGCCTGTTTATTATCAGCTGCTGCTGGGCAGCGAAGGCTTGATCGTCAACGAGGTGGCGGCGCGTATCGGCGGTGCTTTTGAAGATATCTTCATTCCGGCGGTCAGCGGTTTTGCCATTCTCGACGCGCTGATTTGGCAGAGCCTGGGCACAGCGCCTGATCTGCAGGGCCTGGTTGGCTATAGTCCGCAACAGCCGCATGGTGCTGCCGGCGTTCTGCTGCTCTTTTGCCGCAGCGGCCGTATCCGCAGCATCACCCCGCTTGCCGAGCTGCTCGCCCTGCCAGGCGTGGTGGCGGCCGGCTATCAGTATCAGGCCGGCGATCTTGTGCCGGAGATTCGTGACGCCACAGCGCGCATCGGGCACTGCGTGATTCTGGCAGCTGACGGTGCAGAGCTTGACGCGCGGGTAGCTGCTTTCTGGCAACATTTCAGCATCCGCAATCCGGCCGGGGAAGAGCTGGCGCTGCCCTGCAGCCTTTAACCGGCCTGTCCTGCTGCACCACTGTTGAACCCGATCTCTGTCGCGGGCCTTACGGCCCGCTCCTTCTTTATCTATCGCCAATATATGCCTTCCTTAGCGCACGCGATACACCGTAACATGGCCATATTCCCCGCCTGCGACGAGCTGGCTGATGCGCGTGCCATAGACCGGGTCGAAAAAGGTTCCAACCGGTTCACAAGCTGCAGCCAAATATGTGCGCAGGCCGGCAATATCCAGATTGCCATAAATGATATTCCAGTACGGCCGGTTGGCATCGATATAGTCAAGTTCGTCCATATAAACAATATATTCAATGCCGCGACTTTCCACATATTCCGCTAAAGTCAGTCCGTTTTCCTCCAGGAAAGCCAGGTTACGGTAATCGAGCAGGCAGCCGTTCTCGAAGTAATATTCGCTGTTCAAATTGCCAAGCGTGCGGGCATCCGCCGGCAGATATGTCTCCAGCTGCGCCAAATATGCATCATAATCCGCAGCCAACCAGGGCCGAATCTCTGTTGCGCCCACCCAGAGCAGCAATGCCAGCAGCAAAGCGGTCAGCGCATAGCAGATGCGCCGACCGAACAGCAGCAGGCAGTCGAGCACGATCAGCCATCCGGCTGGCATCAGAAAAACGATGCTTAACTGGTTGTAACGTCCGATCAACAGGATGCCGGCACAGATCCCCAGCTCTGCGGCGATCAAAACCAAAGCGCGTTCCGTCTGCGCAGGCTGTTCGCGACGCATGGCCAGCGCATAACAAAGCAGCAGCAGGCCGAGCAGAGGGAAAAGGATCAGCTGCAGCCGCAGATCCGGCAAATAGTAGGTACCGCTGACCCTGTCGAACAGCTTGCTGCCAAAAGAAGTCCATTCCGCAGCGCGGTCAGCCAGCGACAGGTTCAGGCCGAATTCGCTCTGCCCATAAGCTAGATAATGCTGGATGAAGTCCGCATCGAGCAGCAGGCTGATGCCGACAAAAACACCGGCGCAAGCTGCAGTCAGCCCGATATAGAGGGCAATCTGCCGGCCACATACACTACCGCAGATACGCCGCGCCAGCAGAGCCGCACCCCCCAGACAGGCCACCAAAAAGGCATTGGGATGAAAACCCGCGCTAAACCCTGCCGCCGCAGCCAGCGCTGCAATATCACGGTCGCGCAGTGCGCCCGGTCGCAGCAGCAGGAAAAGGTTGAGCGCCACGGCGAACAGGATAAAAATTTCCTGCCTGGCCATATGCGAGGCATGGATGAACTGAATATCCAGCGCAAGCAGCGCCGCAGCCAGCAGCGGCAGAGAATGTCCAGCGAACAGACGGCGCGCCGCAGCGTAAAAAACGATCAGCACCGGGGCTGCGGCAAGCAGGGAAAGCAGCCGAAAAGTCGCGATCTGATAGCCGCCCAGACGCATGGCCAATGCCTGCAGCGCATGAAAAAGAATCTTCAATGCATGGGGATTGCGCTCCTTCAAATCAAAAAAAGCTTCGGTCGCACCAAAATCCCCTGTCTCCACGATCTGCCGCGTTAGGCCGGAAAGCCATGCTTCATCCGAATGTACATATGGATATTTGGTTAAAAACAGGCTGCTGCCATAAAGATAGGCTGCCAGCAGCAAGAGCAGGCATGCATATCGCCAATGGCTGCGCATGCGCATGAAAATGCCCCCTTTGTTTTGCCAGCATCCGGAGCGAGCCGTTTTCCGACAGCCATGGCCAGAGCCGGTTCTGTCAGAACTGCTGCGCCACATGCCGGCAAGGCTGTCCGGCATTATAATATTCCCTGCCCCAGAGCGATTCCCTGCCCCGCCGTACCTCTCCGCGGCGTATTAAAATCCCCTATGCTGCATTATGTTCTTTTATATACACCCGGATGGCAGATTGCGGTAAAATGGGTTTGGGAAGTCAGCTTCCTTTCTGTTCACAAAGGGATATGCAGTCGACTACAGCTTCTGTAACCCGTTTTGCTGAACAGGATTCAGCATGCCAAGAAGGAGGTTTTCTATGCACCGCTTTGCGAAAACAGGCTTTATCTGCACTGTCCTGCTGCTGGCCGCCATCTGTCTCGCCGCATGCAATCCCTATACCTATGCGGAAGAAGGCACTTTGCTGGTCAGCGCGGAAGAGCTGGCGGATTATATCGGCGCGGAAAACGTTGCCATCGTCGATATGCAGTCGGCGGAGGATTATGCAGCCGGCCATGTCGAGGGTGCGGTCAATATTGCACTGGCCGACCTGATGATCAACGTGCCGGTAGAAAATATGCTTACCTCACCCAGCCGGCTGAGCGAATTGATGTCGGCCAACGGTATCGGTGACGATACGCTGGTCATCGCGTATGATTCTGACAAGAATTCCGCTTCCCGTTTTCTCTGGTCGATGATGGTCTACGGCAACAATAATGTCCGTGTGGTCGACGGCGGCATTGCTGCCATCCAGGCAGCCGGATATGCGCTGACCACGGAAACACCCACGCCGGAACCTGCCGTCTTTACCGCGGCAGAGGACAAGGATCCGACCTGGTATGTGACGATCAGTGAAATGCAGCAATACGTCAACGAGCCGAGTGACGAAGTCGTCCTGCTCGACGTCCGTTCGGAAGAGGAATACCTGACAGAGGGCAAGATCCCTGGCGCGATCGTCATGACGCATCTCAATAACTTCTACAGTGACGGCACATTCAAGGATACGACGACGACAAAGATCAACTATCTGGAAGCCGGCATGGATCCGGAAAAGGAGATCATCATCTACTGCCGCACTTCGGTGCGCGCAGCGCCTGTCTTCGTCAGCCTGTATAATGCCGGCTACCGCAACATCCGCATCTTTGACGGCGCCTGGCTGGAATGGACTTCCAATTCCAGCAACCCGATCGAATACGCAGACAATTCTGCGCCTCAGACCACGGTCAAGGACGCCTCGTAATGCCAAACAATCCCTATTTGCATTAAGTAGCAGTCATCATTGAAGGAGGAACCCGTAAATGAAAAAATTGCTTGTTATCCTGCTCGCCCTGACGCTGGTCCTTGCCTTTGCTGCCTGCGGCAATAGCGAAGAACCCGCTGGCGAAGAACAGACCCCGGAAACGGAAGAAGTAGTCAATGAAGAAGAAACTGCGGAAACCGACGAAGAAGCAGCCGGTACGGAAGCAGATACGGAAAGCGATGTACTGACGGAAGCTGCACTCAACTATTTCGCCAGCTTCCCGGATACCCGCCATGTAATCGACGCTGAAAGCCTGATCGAACGTGTCAAGGCCGGCGAAGAGCTGTTCATCCTGGACATCCGTTCGGCGGAAGACTATGCGGCCGGCCATATCCAGGGCGCCTATAATGTCCCCTATGCGGACGTGCCCACCGTACTCGACCAGCTGCCCAATGATGTCGAGATCTTCGTCAACTGCTATTCCGGCCAGACTTCCAGCCAGACTGTTGCCCTGCTCAACATTGCCGGCAAATTTGCCACCAACGTACAGAGCGGGTTCAACAATGGTATTTCCCAGGTTGCCGGCTATGAAGAAGTGATCTCCACCGAAGCAACCCCGCTGCCGGAAGGCGATTATCCGGTTGATGAGACGATCAAAGCGGCGATCACCGATTATTATGCCGACGCAGCCAGCAATACCTTCCGTTCCTTCAATATCAGCGCTGAACAGGTCAAAGAGCTGGTGGATGCAGGCAGCACCGATTATACCATCCTTTCCGTCCGTTCGGCGGAGGACTATGCGGCCGGCCATATCGCCGGGGCGATCAACATCCCCTTCGGCGCTGGCATGCAGGAGAGCTTCTCCCAGATCCCGACGGACAAACCGGTGATCGTCTATTGCTATACCGGCCAGACGGCCAGCCAGGTGCTCGGCGTTCTGCGTATGCTCGGTTACGAAGCCTATAACATGTCCGGCGGCATGACCAATGGCTGGCTTGCTGCAGGCTATGAGGTTGTCACCGAATAACGCCAAGACCATACAGCAGCAAAGCGAAATACAGACGAAAGGCCCCTTGCAGGGGCCTTTCGTGTTTTTATCCCATATGCCTCACGCCGGAGCGCGCCTTTTCCGCCATCCACAGCTTTGCATTCAGAGGGGCAGCTGCATCGCATGGCAGTCAGCCGCAAGCCGCCCTGCTGTGCGATCTGTCATCGCTGTGCCGGCGGGAACAGCGGCGCCGCAGCAAAGGCAGCATCCGCGCCATGACGAAACTTTTCCTGATACCAGGCGACGAGCGCCGGCAATTCATCCGCCAGCGCATGCCGTGGCTGCCAGCCGAGCAGGCGACGCAGTTTACCGTCATCCAACGCATAGCGCATATCATGCGCCGGTCGGTCTGCAACAAAAGCGATCCGTCCGCCGGCCAATACCGGCTGTGCCAACAGCTGCTCCACCACAGAAAGCACGCTGTATTCATCATGTGCAGCGATATGATAGATCTCACCCGGCTTGCCAAAGACAAGCAGGCCCCAAAGCGCGGAACAATGATCTGCCGCATGCAGCCAGTCCCGCCGCGCGCTGCCATCGCCATAAACAGGCAACGCTTCGCCGGCCAGCGCACAGCGGATCATGCGCGGGATCAACTTTTCTGCATGCTGTCCTGGTCCGAAATTATTGACGCAACGGCTGATCATCACCGGCAGACCATGTGTGCGCCAAGCAGCCAGGCCCAGCAGATCTGCCGCCGCCTTACTCGCCGCATAAGGATTGCACGGTGCAAGCGCCGCATCCTCGCGAAAGCTGCAGCCCCCAGCCGCCGGCCCATAGACCTCATCCGTCGAGATCTGCAAAAAACGCCGCCCTGGCAGCATGCTGCCATCCGCCTGCCGCCAGGCTGCGCAGGCGGCATCGAGCAGGATCTGCGTGCCCACCACATTCGTGGCGGCAAATTGTGCAGCAGCAGAAATACTGCGGTCTACATGCGATTCCGCGGCGAAATGCACCACTGCGGTAAACGGAAAATCCGCAAACAGACGCGCCAGCAAGGCTGCATCGCGGACATCGCCGTGCACAAAATGATAGCGCGCATCCGCTGCGACTGGCGCCAGGTTGGCCAGGTCTGCAGCATAGGTCAGGGCGTCCAGGTTGACGATGCAGGTCTCCGTCCCTGCGTCAGCCAGCAGACTGCGGATGAACTGCGAGCCAATAAAGCCCGCTCCGCCTGTAACCAGCAACAGATCTTTCATCATCAAACGTCCCCCTCCGGGGCTTCCGACTGCCGCCCGTTTTGCACTGCTGCATTCTCCTCTGCTGCTCCCTGCGGTGCGCCTGCCTCACGGCGCACAACATAGACCGGCTGCCGGCTGGCCGTCATATAGAGGCGGCCCAAATATTCGCCGACCAGCCCAAGCATTAACATCAGCAACCCTCCGACCAACAGCAACACTGCCATGATCGAAGTGTAGCCGGCCACGATATGCGGCAGGCAGAGCTTTCGGATCACCAACACCAAACCATAGAGAAAACCGGCGGCAGCGATCAGCGCGCCCAGCGCAGAGGCCAGACGCAGCGGTACAACAGAAAAATTGGTAAAGCCGGTCAGCCATTGACTGAACAACTTGCCAAACGTATAGCCGGATCTGCCGGCTGCGCGTGGGCGGTGCGGCAAGGGCACATCGGCCACGCGGTCAGTACATTGCATAATATAGCTGGTGAAAGAGGGGAACGGGCTATCATAATGCTGCAGCTGCTCTACCGCGAGCGGGCTGAGTGCAAAAAAGCTGGAAAGGCGTACGCCCGGCGGTTTGGCGCCAGTCAACTCCAGCAGCCGCCCATTCAATCGGCTGGCCAAACGACGAAAACCGCTGTGCTGTTTCTGGCTAAAATCGGCAAAGACCAGATCATAACCTTCTTCCACCTTTGCCACCAGTTGATCCACCGCTTCCACCGGATGCTGGCCGTCATCATCGAGAAATACGGCGATATGCCCGCGCAGCCAAGGCAGAGCCGCCATGCGCGCCCGCGCCTGCCCAACATTGCGCGCCAGATCAATGCCATGCACGCAAGGATCTGCCGCCGCCAGTTCGCAGATCAGGGGCCAAGTGGCGTCGCAGGAACCGTCGTTGACCAGAATCAGCCGATAACGCCAGCCCTGCCGCGCGCAGATGGCGCGGATCTCCGCTGCCACGCCAGCCAGGGTCTGTGCCGCATTATAACAGGGAATGGCAAAACAGATCTCCTGCATCCTATACTCCTTTCCTGCCGTAAAAGGCAGAAATCGTCGCTGCTGTCTGCTCCACTGCCTGCGGCGGCATGCCATGATAAAGTGGCAGGCGCAGCAGACGCTCACTTTCCCGCGTCGTATAGCGGTCCTCGCCGTGGAAGCGGCCATAACGCCGGCCAGCCGGTGCGCTGTGCAGCGGTTGGAAATGGCTGGCACTACCGATCCCACGCGCTGCCAGATAGGCGGCAAGTTTGCTGCGCTCTGCCGCATCCGCGGTTTTGATAAAATAGATATGCGCATTATGAAAAGCATCCGGCGGGACATATGGCCCGCCCAGGAGGCCTGCCGCATACAGCGGCGCCAGTGCGGCATCATATCGCTGCCAGAGCGCACGCCGGGCCGCTGTAATCGCCGCCAACTGTTCCAGCTGTGGCAGCAGACAAGCAGCAGCCAGCCCACTTGGCACAGCAGAAATACCCTGGCGTTGCCATTGATAAAACGTCTTCTCGCCACGGCGAAAAGCAGCTTGATCCGTTCCCTTGTCGCGCAGCTGTTCTGCCAACGGCAAATCCGCCGTCTCCCGCAGCAGAAGCGCGCCGCCTTCTCCCATCGTCAGGTTTTTGGTCGCATGGAAGCTAAGGCAGGCGGCACGGCCAAAGGAGCCAAGCGGCTTGCCCCGCCAACTGGCGCCCAGCGCCTGCGCCGCATCCTCGAGCAAATCCAGCCCCCGATCTGCGCACAAAGCGAGCAAAGGCTGCATATCACAGGCCACGCCACTATAATGCATGATCGAGAGCGCGCGTGTGCGCGGGGTCACCGCAGCCGCCGCTGCCTGCGGGTCAATATTCATCGTACGCGGATCGATATCGACAAAAACCGGCACCGCGCCACAGCGCAGGATCGCATTGGCTGCCGAAGGAAACTGGAAAGAAGGCAAGATCACCTCGTCACCCGGCCGTAATGCCAGCAACAGGGCAGACATTTCCAGTGCCGCACTTGCCGAACAGGTCAGCAGTGCAGCAGATACACCGCATTCTATGTTGAGCAGGCGCTCGCAGGCTGCTGTAGCCCGCCCGCCGCTCAGTTCACCTGCCTGCAATACAGCAACCACCTGCTCCGCTTCGCAGCCGAGCAGGGTCGGCCGGGAAAAAGGGATACAGGCCATAGCGTTCCTCCGCTCACTTTGCTTTTTTCAGTATAGCAAAAAGCAAAGGATTTGACAAAGGCTGGGGCAATAGGAAATCCGGCTGCGCCATAACGATCATTTATATGCCTGCCGAATGTAAACCGCCGGTCAAATCATCGTTATATCTTGGTACAGGGCATGGCATCAAGCGCCGGATTATGATAGGATAAACATGAAAAAAGCTGCGGCAGCCATCAGAAAATGGCCAGGCCGACAGCAAATCAATTGGGAAAGGAAAACAGCATGACAAATACAGAAACCATCACCACTACAGAAACTTCCACAACCGAGGGCTATCTGCAGTATAAAATGGAACGAACGAAGCATATCGCATTGATCGCACATGACGGCAAAAAGCGTGAACTCTGTGACTGGGCCTATCGCAACCGCGAGATACTCAAACAGCATTTTCTCTGTGGCACCGGCACCACAGCGCAGCTGATCGCCGCAAAGACCGGCCTGCCGGTGAAAGCGTATCACAGCGGCCCGCTCGGCGGCGACCAACAAATCGGCGCACGCATTGTGGAAGGTGAAATCGATTTCGTCATCTTCCTCTGGGATCCACTCGAAGCGCAGCCGCATGACCCGGATGTCAAAGCCCTGCTGCGTATCGCGGTCGTTTATAATATCCCAATCGCCAACACGCTAGCCACAGCGGACTTCCTGCTCGCATCCCGCCTGATGGACCAGCCCTATACCCGTCTGGTCGAAGACCATGCGCATCATCTGCGGCAGCGGCTGACACAGCTCAGCGCAGAGCAGGCATAGTGGAATTCTTTTCCTTTGTGCCAGCCTCGCGCAACAAGCGCCGGAAGGATCGGAAAAAGAGCGTTGCCGTCACGCTTACCGCGCAAGTATCGGCTACCGGCTCGGCAAGGAAGATCGCGGTCACCGCATCCGGCAGCAGCATGGGCAAAAGATAGATCAACGGAATGAGCAGGAATACCTTGCGCAACAAAGCCAGGAAAAGCGATGTTTTAGCATTGCCCAAAGCAATAAACGTATTCTGGCAGGCGACCTGCACGCCAAAGAGCAAGGAAGCTGCCATATAAATGCGCAGCCCATTACGGCTGAAAGCAGCCAGCTCCGGTTGGTCGGTAAAGAGCAGAATAAATATCTGTGGCGCCAGCATACAGGCCAGCCACAACAAACTGGCATAACTGACACTGCAGATGATCAGGCAGCGAAAAGCATCACGTACGCGGTCCAAGCGACGCGCCCCAAAGTTAAAACTGATGATCGGCTGCGCCCCCTGCGTCAGGCCGGAGAGCGGCAGCATAGCAAATTGCATGACGCTGGAGAAAATCGTCATCGCCCCCACCGCCATATCTCCGCCGTATTTCTGCAATGAAGTATTGAAACAGACGAAGAGCACACTTTCTGTAAACTGCATGATAAACGGCGAAAGCCCCAGCGCCATACAGGGCAGCAGCACACGCGGTGCGATCCCGAGATCGCGCGGATGCAGCTGCAATCGACTGCGCGGTGAAGAAAGAAAGCGCAACACCCATATGCAGGAGATTGCCTGTGAAAGAATCGTCGCCAAAGCTGCGCCACGCACGCCAAGATCAAAAGCAAAAATAAAAATCGGATCCAGCACGATATTACAGACTGCGCCGATCAGCACCGTATACATGCTAGTCCGGGCAAACCCCTGCGTGGTGATGAAGGCGTTCAGCCCCAATGACAGCTGGACGAATATCGTACCCAGCAAATAAATGCGCAGATAATCCCAGGCATAACCGATCGTCGCCTCGCTGGCGCCGAAAAGCAGCAGCACTTTGCGCCCGGTCAACTGCAACACGACGGTCAGCAGTAGAGAAACGATGAGCAGGGCGGTAGCGCAATTGGCCAAAATACGTCTGGCCGCAGGCAGGTCCCCGCGTCCCATCATAATCGAAGCGCGCGGCGCGCCGCCCATGCTGACCAGGGCCGCAAAGGCGGAAATACAAAGGATAACCGGCATCGTCACACCCAAACCAGTCAGCGCATCCGCGCCATACAGCGGGATATGGCCGATATACATGCGGTCGACAATATTATACAACACATTGATCAACTGTGCGGTGATCGCCGGCGCAGCCAGCCGGAGCAGCAACCGGCTGACGCGGCCGCTACCAAGATCCACTTCTCTCTCCTGCGGCATGAATCATTTTCCCTCTTTCTTTCACTGCAGTTGCCTTTTGATTTCATGGAATAACTTGTTTAATATTCTCGTTCCTATCCGCAACTCCTTTTCGATGATCGTGAATACAACAAACAGGCCGTCTGGGGTATAGGATGCCCGGACGGCCTGTTGCTGGTCAGCCGCGGTTGAATTTCAGCGGCTGAGATAATACGGATAAAGCGCCCCTGCATCCGTACTGCGCCGCAGGGTATAGCCAAAGACCTCGCGCAACAATTCACTGCCGCAAAGCGCTTGCGGCGCAGCTGCGGCAAGCAGACGCCCCTCCTGCATGATACAGACTGTATCTGCATAAGTGAAAGCCTGCGGCAGATCATGCGCTACCATCAGCACCGTCTTGCCGCTCTGATGCAACTGGCGAACCAGTTCCATAATCTCAATCTGATAATGCGTATCCAGATAAGTCGTCGGTTCGTCCAGCAACAGGCAATCTGTTTCCTGCGCTACCGCAGCAGCTAAAAACACGCGCTGCCGTTCACCGCCGGAAAGCACAGGCAGTTCCGCCTCTGCCAACGCCTCGCTCTGCGTCGCCCCAATCGCCCGTGCCACCGCAGCATGATCCGCCGCTGTCAAACGCTTGGCAAAACCCAAATAAGGAAACCGGCCATGTTCAACCAACATGTAGGCGGGCAATGCGGGCAGCGGCCGCGTCTGCGGCAGATAGGCCAAACGGCGCGCCAGCGCCAGCCGGGGCCAGTCATCCAGCGCACGGCCGTCAAAGCGCACCTTACCGCTTTCCGGCTTCAACAGATGTGCAATCAGCTTGAGCAGAGTTGTTTTGCCACAACCATTGGCGCCGATCAGACAGGTGAAACTGCCGCGGGGAAAAACTGCGCTTACCTCGGAAATTGCAGGTTTGCCGGCAAAGGAGAGGCTAACATGTTCCAGCTCAATCAAAGCAACGCCTCCTTTGTCGGTTCAACAGCAGATAAAGAAAGAACGGCGCGCCAAGGAAGGAAAGCAGAATGCCAACCGGGATCTCATAGGGGGCGAACAACAGCCGCGCAAGGATATCGCAAAACAGCGTAATATCCGCGCCAGCCAACGCAGTCAGCCAGACCAGCCTGCGGTGGTCATTGCCTGCCAGCAAACGCATGATATGCGGCACGATCAAGCCGACAAACCCCAACAAGCCGGCAATGCAGACTGCGCCAGCCGCCAGCGCTGCAGCACAAAGAATTACCAGAAAACGGCAACGCTCCACCGCCAGCCCCAGGGAAGCCGCCACCTCGTCACCCAGGATCAAGACATTTACCCTTCCGGCAAGCAGCACAGCCGCAGCCAGGCCTAACAGCACATAAGGCCCGGCAAATAGCAGACTGTCCCAATCTACCGCGCGAAAGCCGCCGATATAAAAGGATGCGCGGTCCATCAGCAGTTCAGGATACAGCGTAACCAAGGTATCAATCGCCGCAGTAAAAATACTGGATACCGCCACACCGGCCAACACCAGCGTAATCCGCGAAGCTCCGGTTTTGCGCGCCACCGCATAGACGAGCAGGCAGATGCCGAATGCGCCGGCAAAAGCAGCCAGCGTGCGCACAAACAGGAGGCCGGGGAAGAAAAAGGCAGACAGCACCACGGCCAGGCCAGCACCGGCATTTACACCGATAATACCAGGACTGGCCAGCGAATTGTTCAGTACCGCCTGTAGCAGCAGGCCGGCGACAGCAAGCGCCGTGCCGGCCAGCACGCAGGCCAGGCTGCGTGGCAAACGCGCAAAAAAGACAATATTATACGTTGAAGTATCCGGCGCCTGCCCCAGCAGGGTACGCACTACTTCTGGCAGTGGCAGCGGCGCAGCGCCCAACGAAATACTGGCCAACAAGAGCAGCAGACCGACCGCTGCCAACAGTGGGGCCAGCCAACGCCTATTCGGACTGCGGGTAGAGGATATCGAAGATATAGGCATATGCTTCTCCCCAGCGCTGATTCGGTTTATAGTGGAAAAGTTCACGCGGCAGCGTAATGAAATTTCCTTCCCGCACCGCACGCAGATCCGCCCAAGCCGGGTTATTCGTCAACGATTCCGCAAGCGCCGCCTCTGCCGCCGCATTGTCCTCGCCCATATAGACGACGAAAATAAACGCCGGGTCTTCAGCAATCACCGTTTCCAGGCTGACATCCTCCAGCAGGGAATCATGCCGCGCCGCGATGTTGTCCGCACCCAGATCATCCAGAATATCGCAGACCACATGTTCGCGTGCCTTTGCCTTGACACCGGAGGAATAGCCGCGCATGAAAAGAACGCTTGGCGGCTCTATTCCCTCCGGCACCGCGTCGATCACCGCCGCAATCTCCGCCTCCACCGCCTCGCCATATTCCAGAAAAGCGGTATCATCCCCGGTTAGCGTGCAGAAATCGCTCAACACGTCGATATAATCGTCGAAAGTATCCACCTTCGCGGCATAGCAGACAATACCCGCCTGCTCCAAAACTCCGGCCGCCTCGGTCTGGCCCGAAATATCCGGCGAATAGACGACCAGATCTGGCGCCAGGGCAAAGATCGCTTCCGTACTTGGCGAATGCGTGGTACCAACCGGAGCGGCATCGCCGATATCCAGCCCGCGTTCGCCTGCATCGTCCGTAACACCAACCATCGTGCCGCCGGCCAGCAGCCAAATCTCAGCCAATGAAGCTTGCAAGCAGACAACAGACTGTGGTGCGGCGCTGAACACCAGCTCCTCGCCCAGGCTGTCTGTCACTGTCAGTACCGCCTCTTCTGCGCTATCCCCTGCTGCCGCAGCATCCTCCACGCTGCCATCCTGCGGCGTGGAGGTGCCTTCCTCCCCTGCCGGTGTACAACCGGCAAAGAGCAGCAGACAGCTAAACAAGAGCAGCATGGCAATAATGCATCGCTTAGCCATTTGACGGGCCGGCATGATGATGCATGCGCATCGGTTTAACATTAAAGTTGGAACGATATTCTGTCTCATGCCAATAAATGTCCTCCGCAACCAGGCATTCCGGATTCAGCTCTACGCCGTCCAGAATCAGCTCCTTGAATTTCTTATAGCCAGCACGATCGATCAGATGGCCGCCATGCAGGTACTCCGGTTTATAGTCCATCACCCAGGCCGAGAATTTATGCCAGTTGCCGATCACCGCCAGCACAACCTCTTCCGAGGCCCAGTTAAGAAAGACCTTACCCGTGCGCGGCGTCTGGCGTCCGGTGCGGCCACCCAGGATCACGCGGTAAAAGGGCTCCGGTCGCCGCGTCCAGGCGCCGGCCGGGCAGGCCTTGACGCATTCCGCACAGCCAACGCAGCAGCAAGGGTCTTTCTCTACACGTCCGTCCGCATTCAGCTCCAAGACGCGCGTCGCGCCATGCTCGCAGGCACGCACGCAAGCGCCACAGCCGATGCAGCGTTCGGGGTGATAGTCGATCTTCGCCGTACCGATAATGCCAAAATCACAGAGATGCGCTTTGTTGCAGTCATTCGGGCAGCCTGCAATATTGATCTTGATATGATAATGGCTGGGGAAAATCAACGGCTCGATCTTCCGCGCCAGCTCAAACGTATTGATATTGCCGCAGATGCAATGATGGTTGCCGATGCAGGCCGTGATGTTGCGCGCGCCAATCGTCGGATAGCCGTGCTCATCCACTTCCATCCCCACCTGGCAAACACCGTTCTCGATCTCATCAATATATGTGCGGATATAGGCGTTCACCGCCGGGATATCCTCATATTTGATGCCGCAAAAATCCAGGCTCTGCCTCGTGCCGATATGAAAGCTGCCATCACCCCATGTCTCCGCAATATGCTGGACAAAGCTGAGATATTTGGCATCGATCATGCCGCCCGGACAACGCATCTGCAACATGAATTCGCCCGGCACCTTGGACTGGCGGAAGCAGTTGATGCGCAGCTTTTTGATATTGATATCGTGGTTCATCGTTCTCCCTCCTCAGTCCACCAAATACTTTGCCTGCTGGTAGTTGAATACCGGACCGTCCAGGCAAACATAAGTCTCGTCGATGCGGCAATGTCCGCATTTGCCGATGGCGCAGCTCATCTTGCGCTCAAAGGAGACCCAGATCTTTTCTTCCGGCACGCCGCAGGCTACCGCCTCCAGGCCGGCATACTTCATCATCACCGGCGGTCCGACGATCAGTACTGCATAATCTGCATCGAAGGCGTGGAAATCGATCTCCTTGATGAATGCGGTGACCAGCCCGGTACGCCAACCGGCCTTTTCGTCCTTGTCCAGCGCATAAGTGGTCTGGAAACATTTCTGCCAGCGCGCCAGATCTTCTGCAAAGATGATGCCTTCTTCATTTTTGAAACCAGCGATCAGCCGCACGCTGCGGGCGAAACCAGGGTCTGTCGCACAGTGATTGAGCAGGCTGCGCACCGGCGCTAAACCGGTACCGCCGGTGATAAAGATGAGATGCTTGCCCGCCAGCTGCTCCAGCGGCCAGCCATTACCATATGCACCGCGCAGGAAAAGCGTATCGCCTGCGCGCTTGCGGAAAATATCATTTGTTACCTTCCCCACCGAACGGATGGTGAAGTCTAGCCAGCCATCCCCCTGTCCGCTGACGGAAATCGGCGCCTCGCCGATTTTCGGGATGGAAAGCTGCAGAAACTGGCCATGCTTGGGCCGGATATCGGTCTTGACGCGATAAGTATATTCGTGACGGCTCTCCTGCTTCACGCTAAGGATCTCGCAGGGAACCGGCATGATCGGGTTGTTCATCTTCTCCATCCCTCCTTTATTTGGATGCAGAGCTGAGCTCTGCCACGGCTGCCGCCATCTTCTCCAGTGTGGCGGTAACGGAGATGAACTGCGGGCAGCGGTCGGTGCAGCGGCCGCAGCCGACGCACATATGATGGTCGCCGAAACGTGCCTTGTAATCGCGGAATTTATGCAGCATCTTATAGCGCATGCGCGATGCCGCGTCCTTGCGGAAGCTGATGCCGCCCGCCATATCGTCAAACCCGCTCACCTGGCAGGAGCTGGTAACCCGTCGCCGTTCGCCCACTGCCGGATTATCCCCATAAATCACGTCGCGCGTGGTAAAGCAAGTGCAGGTCGAGCAGGCAATCGTGCAGGCGCCGCAGCTTTCGCAACGTCCGTTAAACTGCTGCCAGAATGGATGTTCCTTCAGCTTAAGCAGCAGCTCTTTATCCGCAATCTCCGGCACGGTAACGCTGACGCTGTTCTTCTCCACAAAAACAGGCTGGAAATCCGCTGCTGGCTGGCCGGCAAAATACGTTTTGAGCGCATCCTCCCGTACATCAAACAGCAGCCCCTGCTCGGTTTGACGTACCGCCAGCGCATAGTCCTCCACCCGGTTCGTCCCCATGCTGACGCAGAAGCAGGTATCCCAGCCTTCGCTGCATTCCATCAGCACGATATGCACGCGTTCGCGCATGCGGCGGTAATAAAGATCCGCCACGCCGCCATTTTCCAGATAGATCTTCTCCTGATGCTGCATGGCATGGATATCGCATGGCCGCATAAAGAGCAGAATCGGCCGCTGTGAAGCCTTGCTCGCACGGTATTCATCCTCCGTAAAGTAGAGGATCGCCTGGCAGATCGGCGTCAGAACTTCTTTCGCCGGATAATCAGACTTCTCATCAAAGACGATCTCCGCCCCGCTCTCCACGCGGTCATAGCGAATAATGTCCGTATCCGAGAATCTTCCCTGCTTGGGAAAACGCTTTGGCGCATAGATATCGTAATCCTGCCGCAACTTGGCCCAGAAGGCAGCGTCCTCCCCTTTCCCGATCAGATATCCCATTCCGCAAACACCCTTTCCTCTTGATCTGAACACATTAACAATCAATCTAATTCGCAACTGATCTCCTCTGCGGCAAATCAAATGCCATCAACCGGACTTTAATCACGAAAGCAAATGATCTGCAGCAGAAAACATTTCCCAAAACAGCATACCACAATCGTCATTTTTCTGCAAATCCCCAACAAGATGAGGATATGCGCTGAAAATGGGGCGATACGCTTTCTCAATCAGGGTGATTAAAAAATATAATCATCTCGCAGGTTTTTCCTTGCCGCCGAGCGCCATCCATGCTATAGTGTGAACAAGCAACGTTTTCTTGGACAGCGAACGGAGGATTCCCATGCTGGATGAGTTTCGCACCTTCATTGCCGTGGCAGAGCAAAAGAGCTTCACCCAGGCGGCAAAGCTGGTCAACCTTTCCCAACCCACAGTCAGCAGCCAGATTAAACGGCTGGAAGCACATTTCGGCGCCACATTGATCGACCGCAGCGATAAAGCAAAAGAAATTTCATTGACCGAAAACGGCACACTCGTCTATCGCCTGGCCAGGCAAATACTCAGCGCATTGGAACAGACCGAAGCGGCGATCGCCGCAGAAGAAGGCGCTGACGGCATCAGCCTGAAGATCGGCGCATCCCTTACGGTGGGCAATTATTACCTGCCTTCGATCATCAGCCGTTTTACTGCCAAATACCGCCATGTACGGCTGGAAATCTCCATCAACAACACAGCGGATATCTGCCGCCTGCTGCATGCCGGCCGGCTGGATATCGGCCTGATCGAAGGAAAGCAGAGCTATTATGCGTTCAAGCGGGTAAGCTTTTCCAGCGACCACATGCTGCTCGTCGGCAGCCGGGAACTTGGCGAGGCAGCAAACATGGACGCCAAAGCCCTGCGCGAGCAGGTTTGGATCACCCGCGAGCAGGGCTCCGGCACCTATGAATACATGCGGCAATACCTGGCGGAAAACCAAATTGTACCTAAGGATACCGTTACGTTCAGCAGCAATTATGCAATCAAGGAAGCACTGCTCAACAATGTCGGCATCACGCTGATCTCTGAATATGTCGTTGCGGATGAATTGAAAAGCGGCGCGATTATCCGCCTGCCGATGCAGCGGGAGATCATCCGCGATTACTCCTACTTGATCCGCGAGGGACAACCGGTCTCGCCAGCACTGGCTGATTTCATCCACCTGCTGGAAAGCAATGGCTGACCGGCCCTTCACCACGGCCGGCTGGCATTGCTTTCTGCTTCTGCTTCTTATTTTGCGTTCAACAGCAGCCGCTGCAGCGCAGCCGGACTATCGACAATGCAGGAAGCGCCATGCCGGCGCAAAAAATCTGCGCTACGAAAACCCCAACTGACAGAGATGCAATCCATTCCTGCATTGGCTGCGGTACAAATATCAACATCTGAATCGCCGATATAGACCGCCTCTTCCGTACGGCGGCCCAGCTCACGCAAAGCCTGAAACACGCTGTCCGGAGCCGGCTTGCGCCGGATCCCTTCCCGCTCGCCAATCGCCACGGGAATACAGCTGCCGAAAAAACTTTCATTCAAGGCAACCACCGCGGCATGCGGCTTGTTGGAGACGACTGCCAACTGCAGCCCCTGTTCCCGCAATACGGCCAACATCGGCAGAATCCCATCATAAGGCCGCGTTTCACCTTGGCAATTCTGCGCATAATAGGTCTTGAAATAATCGAGCACCGCGTTAAACTGCCGGTTCTCTCTGCCCTGCGGTAAGGCCAGTTCGATCAAGCGTGCCGCGCCGTTACCGACAAAGCAACGCACTTCATCCAGGCTGCGCGCCGGATAGCCGAACTGCTGCAGCACATGGTTGGTGGCAGCCCACAGATCTGTCAACGTATCAAGCAAAGTCCCGTCAAGATCAAATATGGCCGCTTTATATGCTTTGGCCTGATTTTCCTTCTCCATATTCATTCCTCATTCATTCCTCCGCCGCTCTGCGCCGGTCTTCCGCTTCTTGCGCAGGATAGCCGGAGGGTATCGCATGAAAATGTACGCTGCCCATCCAACCTGAGCGGGCCGATAGGAAAGCGACGACTTCGTCTGCTACGAAGTCGTCGTTTTGTTTCCGTTCTTCTGCCGTCCAGCCGCTGCGCCGTCATGCGCCAGCGGGTGTCAGCGAATTACGATCAGATCCCGGCGCGCCTTGTTCAGCGGCTCAGTCTCCCCGTTTTCATTGATCACCACAATATTCTCGATCCGCATGCCGAAACGGTTGGCGAGATACACGCCCGGCTCAATGGAAAAAGCCATACCACGTTCCAGCTTGCGATGGTTGCACTGCTTGATGTCCGGCGCTTCATGGATCATGTAGCCAATGCCATGCCCCACACGGTTAAGCAGCGTTTCCGCATAATCATATCTCGCCAGCAGATCACGCGCCGCCGCATCCACAGCGGGAATATCCGCTCCCTCGCGCGCCGCTTCCTGCGCGGCCAGCTGGGCACGGTCTACAATATCATAAATATACCGCTGTTCTTCGGTCGCATCGCCAACAAAGACGGTACGCGACATATCCGAACACATGCCATTGTAAACGCAGCCGAAATCGAGCACGATCACATCCTGCTCGCTGATCACCCGATCATATCCGTTATAGTGCGGGAAACCGGAATTGGGGCCGGAAGCCACGATTGCCCAAGGCGCGCTGCCGCCGCGGCTTACCATTTGCTCAAAAAGGAAATCGCGAATATCCGCCTCTTTCATTCCCGGTTTGATGAACTGCAGCACCGGCTCAAACGCCGCGTCTGCGATCGCTGCCGCATGGCGCAGATTTTCCAGCTCTTCATGCGTTTTGCGGATACGCACCTCTTCCAGCAACGGTTTGCCGTTACGGAAGCTGATCTCATATTTATCGGCAAGCTCCAGCACATTGAACGCCTGCGCCGAAGAATTGACGCCGACCACCGCGCCGCGCAGTCCCTGCGCATCGAGAATGCCGCTGACCACTTCCACCATCCCGTCGCCATCAAACCAGCTGTAAACAGGGATCTCGCCACCATAAGCCGTGCGGATCTCATCTGCGTAGATCAGATTGCACACATAAAACATCCCGCCATCCTTCTTGACGAACAGGCCCTGAAAACGTTCGCACATCATCGGGGTGAAGCCAGTGAAGAAAAGCAATTCCTCGGAAGGGCAAATCAACATGGCGTCCAGCCCTGCACCGGGCAGTACGCCCACCAGTTTATCCACATACTCTTTTCTGATCATCTTTTCTGCTTATCCTCCTTCGAATTATATGACTTTCTCGTCATCATAGACAAGACAACAAGTCAGACACATACGCATTCTGCGCCACACCGCACAGAATGCGCACAGTGTCTGCCATAAGGCCAGATCAAACGATACACAGCAAAGCATATATCTCCATGCTTAAGCGAAACTATAGATGTATGCAGATCTATGCAAAAATGCAACTGCCCGCCAAAACACGTTTCTACTGTTTAAGCGTACAGATGACAAGCACAAAAATGGCCCGGTGCGATCTCCTTCATCTCCGGCGGCTCCTGCTTGCAGCGATCCAGCGCATACTGACAGCGGCCAGAGAAACGGCAACCCTTCGGCGGACGAACTGGCGAAGGCACGTCGCCTTCCAGGATGATACGCTGGCGTTTGCGCTCATATTCCGGGTCTGCAGCCGGGATGGCGGAGAACAGCGCCTTGGTATAAGGATGCTGCGGGTTGCGATACATTTCTGCCGAATCCGCGACTTCCATCAGTCTACCCAAATACATGACGCCAACACGGTCGGAAATATGTTTCACCATTGAAAGGTCATGCGCAATGAAAAGATATGTCAACCCCAGATCCTGCTGCAGCTGGATCAACAGATTGACGATCTGCGCTTGAATTGAAACATCCAGTGCAGAGATCGGCTCATCGCAGACGATGAATTTCGGACCGATGGCAAGCGAACGCGCAATACCGATGCGTTGCCGCTGGCCGCCGGAGAATTCATGCGGGAAGCGGTTGGCATGCTCGCGATGCAGCCCGACCAATTCCAAACTGTGGTAAATCACTTCCTGCCGTTCAGCGCCGCTATGAAGTTTATGGATATCGATACCTTCGCCGATAATATCGCCAACCGTCATACGCGGATCCAGAGAAGCATAGGGATCTTGAAAGATCATCTGCGCCTCCCGCGCAAAACTTTTACGCTCCGAACGGTTGAATTTCGTGATATCCTTTTCGTCAAAATAAATGTTACCGTCCGTCGGTTCATAAAGCTTTACCAAGGTACGGCCAATCGTGCTCTTTCCGCAACCAGATTCGCCGACCAGACCAAGGGTCTCGCCGCGGCCGATGGTAAAGCTCACGTCATCCACCGCGCGTAAAACCGCCTTCCCCCCAGCAGAGAAATATTTTTTGAGATGTTCCACCTGCAGCAACGGCTTATTTTCCGCCATATACACACCTCTTTTTCGCTTTTTCCGCTCCGTCACACTTTACAAGGGCGACGTAAATCCATCCATGATAAATATTTTATCATCTTTTATTGGCGAGAAATGTGAAAAATCCTTTATTTAATCCCCGCTTTTCTCTTAAACTTTATCTTTAAGATGATATGGACAAAAGAGAACCCCATCCAAATTATAACCGCATTCCCTGCCAAAACCCAAAAAATTACATGTATCTGGGCAAAAAATTTTTTCCGTGCAGGATTTGTTTTCCATTTCGCGAATTGTTTATGCCATGATAGACATTTATGCCATGCAAATTTTATACTTGTATCTGGCCTAGTGGCCAAGTTATCTGATGCTGCAGGCCGATTGCTACGCATAAAAGCGTTTCTACGGTTATTGCGGTTATTTTTCAATGGATTTAGTTTGTTTTGTTTGGATGAAAATACCCGTGTTTTGCCATTTCTGTTGATATACTAAAAAGTCCGTATATTTTCATACTTTTGTTGTTGTAAATATATTCTGGAAAGGGTGGATATGAAAATGACAAGATCGTTTATCGCAAACCGCCTGGCCGCGCTACGAAAAGAGATGGCGTCGAGGGAATTGGATGCATTTTTTTCGCTCAATTTCTCTAACGTCACCTATCTTTCCGGCTTCACCGGCGAAGAATCCTTTGTTCTACTAACAGGCAAGGATCACGGCGCCGCCAATTATTTCATCACCGACAGCCGTTATACCGAGCAGGCAGAAGCAGAATGCCCGGACTATCAGGTGATCAAATACCGCGATAAATATCCACCGCTGGCGGAAACCGTAGCCCTGCTCAGCCGTGAACAAGGGGTGAAGCGCA
This sequence comes from uncultured Clostridia bacterium, assembly GCA_944390945.1. Taxonomy (GTDB): domain Bacteria; phylum Bacillota; class Dehalobacteriia; order UBA4068; family UBA4068; genus CALXSV01. The sequence continues at coordinate 9,408 of CALXRV010000060.1, read as the reverse complement.
TTGGCTTTGAACGCGAACATATCCCCTACAGCCGCTTTGAGGAACTGCAGGCCGCCATGCCGGCTGGGATGGAACTGGTGCCGGTTTCCGGGCTGACGGAAAAACTGCGCATCGTCAAGGATGCTGGCGAACAGGAATTGCTGCGTCATGCCTGCGCCTGTACAGATGCGGTGTTTAATGGGCTTTGTGAATACATTCATGCCGGTCGCACGGAAAAAGAAGTAGAATGGCAGCTGCTCACCCTGACGCATGAAATGGGCTGCGGTGTAAGTTTCCCGCCGATCGTCGTCTCCGGTGAACGCGGTTCCCTGCCACATGGTCGTGCCAGCGATAAAGTTCTGGTGGATGGCGAATTCCTCACCATGGATTTTGGATGTCTCTACGGTGGCTATCATGCTGATATGACGCGTACCGTCTGCATCGGCTCTGCCACGCCGAAGCACATCGAAATCTACAATATTGTATTGGAAGCCAACCAGCGTGCAGAGGCAATCATGCGTGCCGGCATCTCCGGCAAAGCAGTGGATGCAGCCGCGCGCGATTTCATCACGGAAAAAGGCTACGGTGCAAACTTTGGCCATGGCCTTGGCCATGGCGTCGGACTTGATATTCATGAACAGGTATTCATGAGCCCGCGCTGCGAGGACGATTTGCCAGCCGGCTGCGTGATGACCGTGGAACCCGGCATCTATCTGCCGAACTGGGGCGGCGTGCGCATCGAAGATTCTGTGTTGGTGACAGAGAACGGTATTGAAAATCTGTTCGCGGCCACAAAAGACATGCTTTGCCTCTAACATCCGACAACACTTGAATTCAGCTGTTACTGGTAAACCTCGGCGGACGGCGTGGCAGGAAGTGCCTTTCTAGACCTCTGCTTCAAGGCAAACTCTGGACCAGCGGAAGGCTGCGCACCCTATACTGTCTCTCGTTTACCTAATACCGTGTGATTCATGTTTTATATCCCATCCGGGATATAATGTAGCCAGGAGCTAAAAACAAGAGGAGGAGAAAACATGAAACAAAGCAAGCTGTTACTGCTCGTTTTCCTGCTTTGTCTGTCGCTGTGCATTTTTGCGGCATGCGCGCAGGAGGAGACCCCCGCGGATGATCCGGGCACTGAAGAAGGCAGCTCGGAAGCCAGCGGCGAATTCACCGTTGAGGAACTTCTGCAGAACAAGGATTTTCGTCTTGCTCTAAACTATGCGCTCGACCGTGAAGAATACGTCGCGGTAGCCAGCTCCGGTCTTTATTATCCGGGCACCCGCTTCGTACTGCCGCTCGTCGCAGGTGCGGAGACGACCTATGCGGAAGAATATCCGATGGATGTCTACCAATCCACTGCTGACCTGGAACTGGCGCAGCAGCATCTGACCGCTGCGATGGAAACGCTCGGCATTTCCGATCCTTCCGAAATCACGATCAAGATCAAGATCTCGGATGATGAAGGCAATCGCCCGATCGCCGAAAACTGCCAGGATCAGTGGAACCGCAACCTGGGCATCAATGTTGAGATCGAAACCGTCACCTACCGCGCGATGCTCGATGACCGCGTAGCCGGCAACTTTGAGCTGATCTACGCCGGTTGGATGCCGGACTATGACGATCCTTACACCTACCTGAGCTACTTCGTTTCCACCAATGCGCAGAACGGCGGTAAATTCAGCAACGAACGTTATGACGAGCTGGTCAACACCGCCAACACCTATTCCGATAAGGCGACCCGCCTTGCCATGTATGCGGAAGCAGAACAGATCCTGCTGGAAGAAGCCGGCATCGTGCCGCTGCAGGTCCGTCAGCGTCCGTGGGCCTATGCCAACAACCTGAAAGGCATCGTCCGTTACTACCTTGGCCCGACGGTCGACTACATCTACGCTTACTTTGATGGCCAGGAAGAGCAGGATCTCAGCTTCTCCCAGACCGACATTCCCACCATCGATCCGCAGCTGTTCAATGCCTCCGCATCCTATGTTGCGATCAAGGGCTACAGTGAAGGCCTCGTCCATACGTTGGGCGCGGAAGTACGTCCCGGTGTTGCGGAAAGCTGGGAGATCGCTGAAGACAATATGTCGATGACCTTCCATCTGCGCCAGGATGCCTGCTGGTCCGATGGCAGCCCGCTGACAGCGAACGATTTCGTTTATGCGTTCCGCCGCTTGGCAGATCCGAACACTGCGGCCAGCTACAGCTGGGTGCTTTCCGAAGTCAAGAATGCGACCGCCGTCCTCGCCGGTGAAATGGCTGTGGAAGAACTGGGCGTTTCCGCTCCGGATGATTACACCTTTGTCATCGAGTTCGACGTACCTGCGCCGTACTATCTGAGCTTCCTCGACATGCCGCCCTTCCATCCTGTCAAGCAGGAATTGGTTGAGCAGTATGGTGTGGACTATGCTTCCAGCGCGGATACGCTGCTGGGCAATGGTCCGTTCGTGATCACCGAATACCTCGTCGACCAGAGCATCACCATGGTTCCGAACGAGAATTACTGGGATCGCGAATCCATCAAGCTGGATTCCGTCACCATCCACGTTATGGATCAGGATGCTGCTTTCGACCTGATGCGTACCGGCGAACTCGACCTGGCCGATATCCCGGTTGACGTGGCAAACAGCTATCTGGAAGATGCTTCTCTCCTGCCGGATCATACCGCCGAACTGTTCATGGACGGCGCTGTTGACTGGTTCTGCATCAACATGTCCGGTAGCACTACTGGTGCCAACAACTAAATCATATGCTCAACACGGAAACGGGGAGCGCGTAAAGGCGCTCCCCGCTCCCGCATTTATCACCGATCAATTTTGACCAAGTCTTGATTTCAATAGAAAGGATTTGGTTTATTTGCCAAAATACATACTCAAACGTTGCATCATTGCGGTATTTACCCTTTTGGTGCTGATTACGATCATCTTTTTCCTCGTGCGTCTGCTGCCCGGTGATCCTTTCAACGACCCCAAGGTCACCGATGAGGTACGCGCCAGGCTGGAAGCATATTATGGAATGGACAAACCGCTTATCCAGCAATATTTTGCTTATCTGGGCAATCTGTTAAAGGGCGATTTCGGCGTATCCCTGATTTACACCGGCCGCTCGGTGAACAGCACGATCGCGCAGACTTTCCCATATTCGGCTGATCTTGGCCTGCGTGCGTTGGGCCTGGCGTTGGTCGTTGGCCTAATCCTCGGTACGCTGGCTGCGCAAAAGGCAGGACGCGTCATAGATTATGTCTGTGTACTTGTCGCTATCATTGGCGTCTCCATGCCGGACTTTATCATTGGTGCATTGCTGAAGTTGATTTTTGCAATCAAACTACGTGTTCTGCCTGCAGGTTTATGGAATGGTTTTTCTTATACTATTCTACCGGTAGTGGCGCTCAGCTTCTACACCCTGGCCCTGATCACCCGCCTGATGCGCTCTTCCATGCTGGAGGTCATCCATCAGGATTACATACTGACGGCAAAAGCGAAAGGCCTATCGAATTTCCAAGTCATCTGGCGGCATCAGATCCGCAATTCCATCCTGCCAATCGTAACAGTAATGGGTCCTTTGGTCGCAGCCGTCCTCACCGGTACATTCGTGATCGAAAGCATGTATGCCATTCCTGGTATGGGTAAGTTTTATGTGGAAAGCGTGCACGATCTGGACTATACGATGGTGCTGGGCATGACGGCTTTTTATGGCATTTTCCTCGTTTCGGCCAATCTGGTGGTGGACATCCTCTACGGTATCGTGGATCCGCGTATCAAGCTGGCAGAAAGCAAACAGAAAGCGGACGATGGAGAGGAGGGATAACAGATGACAGAAACGATCGCGGGAAAAAATACCCCAAATATCGAGTTGACAGACGAGCTGCTGCAGCGCGTGGGGAAGAACACGGAAGAGATGAACAAGGTCGTGCGTCCCAGCCTGACCTACTGGCAGGATGCCTGGATCAAGCTGCGCAAGAACCCTGTTGCAACCCTGGGCCTGATCATCCTCGTCATCTATATCCTGATGGCCATTTTTGCGCCGATGCTCACGCCTTACAGTTATCGCACGAACAATTCCCGTGCGATGAACCTGGAACCGATGCAGAATTCGGAAGACGAGATTGCCGCCGCAGCAGAAAGTGGCGAAAAGCTGGCGCCGCATATTTTTGGTACGGACCAGATGGGGCGTGACCTCTGGGCGCGTACCTGGATGGGCGCACGCGTCTCGCTCTTCATCGGTCTGGCGGTCGTCTCCATCAATACGGTGATCGGCTGCCTGGTCGGCGGTGTTGCCGGTTATTTTGGCGGCAGGGCGGATATGATTATCATGCGTATCATCGACGTGTTGTACGGCATTCCGATGATCATCCTTGCCATTCTGCTGATGGTGGTGATGGGCTCCGGCATTGTCAGCCTGATCGTCGCCATGGTCGCCATCGGTTGGATCAGCAGTGCCCGGCTTGTACGTGGCCAGGTGTTGCAGCTAAAGAGCAGCGAATATGTTTTGGCTGCCAAAACCTTGGGCGCCAGTGATATGCGCGTGATCATTCGCCATATGTTACCGAATATCAGCGGCATTCTGATTACCAATATGACGATGGCGATTCCGAATGCCATCTTCAATGAGGCCTTCCTTTCCTACATCGGTATTGGTATCGCTGCGCCGATGTGTTCCTGGGGCTTGTTGGCGCGTACCGGCGCCGCGCTGATGGAAATTTATCCGTATCAGCTGATCATCCCCGCCTTCTTCATCTGCACAACCATGCTCTCGTTGAACATGCTGGGCGATGGCCTGCGTGACGCACTGGATCCCAAGATGCGCGGAAAATATTAAGAAAGGAGTGCGCTGCAATGACGGAAACCAAACCCAATGAAATGACTGGCACACCGGCCGCGGAAGACGCTCTCCTTTCCATCCGCGACCTGCATGTGGAATTCAAAACCTATGGCGGCAGTATCCGCGCGGTGCGCGGTGTTGATCTGGATGTGGCTGCGGGCGAATGCATCGCCGTGGTTGGCGAATCCGGTTGCGGCAAAAGCGTGACCGCAAAATCGATCCTGCAGTTGCTACCCTCGCATAATTCCGAGGTAACTGGTGGTCAAATCATTTTCGATAATGTCGACCTGCTTCAATACAATGACAGGGAGATGCAAAAGCTGCGTGGCAATAAGATCTCGATGATTTTCCAAGATCCGATGACTTCGCTCAACCCGACGATGACGGTTGGCCGCCAGATCGCGGAGGTGCTAATCAAACATCAGCACCTTTCGCGCGAAGAAGCGCGGAAGAAGACCATTGAATATCTTGCCATGGTCGGTATTGCCAACCCGGAAAAACGCTATAAAGAATATCCGGACCGGCTTTCCGGCGGCATGCGGCAGCGCGTGATGATCGCAATCGCCATGTGCTGCAATCCACGCCTGCTGCTGGCTGACGAGCCGACGACAGCGCTTGATGTGACGATTCAGGCGCAGATTCTCGACCTGATGCGCGGACTGCAGCAGCAGTTCAATACCGCCATCATCCTCATCACGCATGACTTGGGCGTGGTCGCGAACATGGCGCGCCGCGTGCTGGTATTCTATGCCGGTAAAGTGGTGGAAGAAGGCATGGCGGACGATATTTTCTACCGGCCACGTCATCCCTACACCTGGGGGCTAATCAAATCCATGCCCCGCCTGAACAGCGAAAAGAAGGAAGACCTGGTTAGCATTGAAGGCACGCCGCCTGATCTGTTCGCACCGCCAAAAGGCTGTGCGTTCGCAGCGCGCTGCGATCATGCGATCCAGCTCTGCTTAGAGAAAGACCCGCCGATGTTCAATATCGAGGGACGGCATTGTGCAGCCTGCTGGCTGGCGATGGAAAATATGCCGGATGCGCTGCGCCCAGCCTGGATGAAGGCTGAGAAAGTCAACGTCGAAGATTTTGATTAACTGCCCTAAAGCGGAATATCCCGACGGGACGAAAGGGGAAGCGGTATCCGGCAGCTGTGCCGGATATTGCTTTCTTTGAAATCATTACATGGAGTAAGGACCACATCATACCATCAGCCGGCGGCCGGCTTGAAAGGAGCGACAGCATGGAATACAGAAAAATGGAAGCTTTGTCCGTATCCCCTTCCCTACTCGGTTTTGGCGCAATGCGCTTGCCGCAACATGCGGACAAACAGGTTGATCAGATACGCACCAACCAAATGGTTGAAACAGCAATGCGGTCCGGGATCACCTATTATGATACAGCCTACAACTATCATGAAGGAAAAAGCGAATCTATCCTCTCCACAGCCCTGCGGCAATTCCCGCGCGAAAGCTATCTGCTGGCGGACAAGCTGCCGGTTTGGTTGATCGAAAAGGAATCGGATACCAAGCATTATTTTGAAGAACAGCTCCAACGGCTGCAGACAGATTATATCGATTTCTATCTTCTGCATTCGCTGAATGCGGCACGCTGGGAAAACATGCAGCGTAACCATGTGCTCGAAACCTGTGAGGAATTGCGGGCCGCCGGCAAACTACGTTTCTTTGGCTTTTCTTTCCATGACGACTATGCGCTATTCGAGCAAATTCTGCGGGCGCACAGCTGGGATTTCTGCCAGATCCAGCTTAACTACATGGATACTGAACTGCAGGCAGGGCTGAAAGGACTGGAACTCGCTGGCGAGCTGGGCATTCCGGTTGTGGTCATGGAACCGGTCAAGGGTGGTTCTCTGGCGCGCCTGCCGGAAGAAGGCTATGCCATTCTGCAACGCTATGGTTGCACGGATAGTCCCGCCACTCTGGCGCTGCGCTATGTTGCCAGCCTGCCGCAGGTAAAGGTCATCCTCTCCGGAATGAGCGATCAGGCTCAGCTGGAAGAGAATCTGCGCGTGTTCTCGCCATTTCAGCCGCTTTCCGCAACAGAGCAACAGGCAGTTGCTGAATTGCGGCAAATGCTGGATAGCCGTGTACGTAACGGATGCACCGGCTGCAGCTACTGCATGCCTTGCCCGCAGGGCGTAAACATTCCACGCTGTTTCCAAATCTGGAATGACTTTGCCAAGTTTGGCAATGTTGCTGCCACGCGCTCTGCTTATTACGTCATGATGAAAGAAGCAGAACGTGCTGATCGCTGCATAGGTTGCGGCAAGTGCGAAGCCGCCTGCCCACAGAAACTGCCGATCATCGCCGATCTGCAGCAGGTAGCAGCGGAAATGCCGCTTTATCGGGAATAGGGCCTATTTGCAAAGATTTTCCTTGACATCCCCCAGCAAATGATGGAAAATAGTAATGGCCGTGCGTTTGCAGCCTGGCTGCACGCCGGTCATTCTATTTGCCATTCCGCCTGCTGGCGGGGGAAGGAGGGCTAGATGTATCCCTATCAAATTAGTTGCTGTTCCACAGCAGACATGCCGGCTTCTTATTTTGCTGAGCATAATATTCCGTTTGCCCAGTTCCATTTTCTGATGGATGGCAAAGATTATCCCGATGATCTCGGTAAATCCATGCCGTTTGACGAGTTCTACCAGCGCATAACAGACGGCGCGCAACCGGTGACCTCCCAGGTTAGCGTCGGTGACTATACGGCGATGTTTGAAGCTGCGCTTGCTGCCGGCCAGGATGTCCTGCATCTTGCCCTGTCGAGCGGTATTTCCGGCACGATCAATTCTGCACGCGTTGCACAGCAGCAACTGGCAGAAAAATATCCGCAGCGGAAAATTTATGTAATCGATTCTTTAGCCGCATCATCAGGCTTTGGTTTGATGGTCGAGGCTGCCCGGCAAAATCGTGATAACGGCATGGGGATCGATGAAAATGCAGCATGGTTGGAAGCGCATAAGCTGAATTTGCACCACTGGTTTTTCTCCACGGATCTCACCAGTTTTATCCGTGGCGGCCGTGTCTCAAAAGTATCCGGCTTTGTCGGTCAGACGCTGAACATCTGCCCACTGCTCAATGTTAACGATGAAGGCAAACTGATCCCGCGCCAGAAATACCGCGGGAAAAAGCAGGTGATCCGTGCCATCGTTGATCGAATGGAGGAGCATGCGGAAGGCGGGCTGCAGTACAGCGGCAAATGTTTTATTTCGCAATCTGCCTGCGAGGAAGACGCACGCCGTGTCGCAGACATGATTGAAGAACGTTTTCCCAACCTGGACGGCAAGGTGATGATCAATTCGATTGGTACGGTGATCGGCTCCCATACCGGCCCGGGGACAGTTGCCCTCTTTTTCTGGGGCGATACGCGCACGCATTAAATACCGCGCCTTTTCGGCGCCTGCATCAATCTTGTTCGCAAAAAAACTGCTGCAGTCAGAGCTGCAGCAGTTTTTTTTTGCGGAGACAAGGTTCACGGCAACGGCGGGCGCATAAGCTGTAAACACGCAGGGAGGTGTGGCTATGGCTGGGATGCCAGATATGGCGGGGATGATGCAGTTATTGGGGACATTGAGCGGCACAGGGGGCGCAGGGGCTCCTTTCGGATCTGCCGGTCTATCCGGTTTGGCCGGCTTATCCGGTCTATCCGGTCTATCCGGCCTATCCGGCCTATCCGGGCTTGCCGGCCTGACCGGTCTTTCCAACCTGTCCGGCGCAGCCACTAGTGGAGCATCCTCCATATCCGCCCTGCCTCAGATGATGCAACTCTTCTCCCTACTCCAAGGACAAAACCCTGCGCAATCTAGCGCTACGACGCCATCGGAAAGCGCGGAAGAGCCAGCGCCGGTAATCGATGTAGAACCGACCGCAGCATCACAAAGTGAAACGCAGGCATATGCAGCGGATGCCAACCCCATGACGGAAGATATTCCGGACAGCCCACCCGAAACGGAAGCCGGCACAGAAGCAGAAACAGCAGCGAACAACAGCCGGAAGGGACATGGCGGCGGTTTTGACCCAAACCTGCTTTCCATGCTGGGTAGCCTGGGACAGATGGGTAACCTGTTCAACCGGCCAGCCGCTACAGCCAACCAGGAACCAGGCGGGGAAACAGAGGCAGATGATGCCTATTCCGCCTGCGCCAACTGCACCGAACGCTGTGAGCGCTATATCGAAATGATGCCATTGGCTGATGTGCGCGCATTAGCGACAACCTTTCCCGTGCTGCGTGCATAAACTAAAATAAAATCGTCCGCAGCGGCTTATTGTTGCTGTGATGAGGAGGATGACCTATGCCGATTCGCAATCCGCGGCCAACAGCACCCCAACCCCAACAACCGGCACGACCACAACCACCCAGGCCGCAACCGCCCAGGCCGCAACCGCCCAGGCCACAGCCGCCCAGGCCGCAGCCGCCCAGGCCGCAGCCGCCCAGGCCGCAGCCGCCCAGGCCACAGCCGCCCAGGCCACAGCCGCCCAGGCCACAGCCGCCCAGGCCGCAGCCGCCCAGGCCGCAACCACCCAGGCCACAGCCGTCCAGGCCACAAATGCCGGGTATGCCAGCAAAGCCCACTAATGTTGCGGATCTGCA